>JBBAVO010000102.1:1797-7919 GCA_040397635.1 Pirellulales bacterium | reverse complement strand
CGGGCGATGCCGTCGCGGAGGCGGATCGGCAGGCTGCGGCCGTCCACTTCGGCCAGGGTCTTGCGGCGCGACTGGGCGATCACGGCCGTGATCTGCCGGTCGAGCATCTCCGCCAGCTCCCGGTCGTAGGTCTCCACGTTGAACTCGAAGTTGAGCCGCATGCTGCGGTCGTCCCAGTTGCCGCTGCCAAACAACGCCCAGGCACCGTCCACGACCATCAGCTTCGTGTGGTCGAACGGCGGCGGCGACATCCAGACGTTGCAGCCCCGGCCGAGCACCTGCCAGAGCAACGCGGTCGAGGCCCAGCTGACAAGCGCCAGGTTGTTTTCGTCTGGCAGCACGATGTCAACGGTGACGCCCCGCATCGCCGCCACGTCGAGCGCCTGGCAGACGGCGTCGTCGGGCAGGAAATAGGGCGTCATGATCCGCACCGATTTCTGAGCTGCGGCCAACGCCCCCACGAGCACGAGCTTGATCCGTCCGATGTCGGGGTCGTCAGGCCCATAGCGGATACCGCGGGCCAACATCCCGCCGGCGAAGGTTGTGCTCGTCGCCCAGGCGGCGTTGGCCTCGGGGGTCGCTCCATCGCCCAGCAGCACCTCGTCGGCAGCGAAGGCCCAGTCCTCCGCAAACACCTCGAGCAGTTGCGTGACGACCGGCCCGCGGAGCTCGAAGTGCATATCGCGGACGGGATGCCGGGGCTGGTGGGCAAGCCAGCAACCGTCGCGGATGTTGAGGCCGCCGGTAAAGCCGATCGCACCGTCGACGACGAGGATCTTGCGATGGTTGCGGAGGTTGGCGTAGGGAAAGTAGATCGGCACGCTCGTGGGCAGGAACCGATCGACTCGCACCCCCTGCCCCGTCAGCACGCCGATGATGGAGGGCCACGTGTACCGAGAGCCGATGCCATCGACGAGCACGCGGACCTCGACGCCGCGGTTGGAAGCGCGGGCGAGTGCCGCGGCGAAGAGCTTTCCCGTGGGGTCGTTGTCGAAGATATAGGAGGCCATGCCGATGCTGCGGGTGGCGGCATCGATCGCGGCGAGCATCCGCGGATAGGCCTCATCGCCGCCGATCAGCGGTTCGATCTGGTTGCCGTCGACGAGTGGCCGGCCCGTCACCTCGCCGACGAGCGTGGCCAGCGACCGCAGGGGGGCGTGGTCGGGGCCGATCGCAGCATCGAGCCGCTGGCGTGAGGGCACTGCCGCCTCCAATTCATGGGTCACCGCGAGCTGGCCGGCCCGCAGTTGGCCGGCCCGTGAGCGGATCCGGTTGACGCCCAGCACGGCATACGCGATGGCGCCGAAGACGGGCGACAGCCAGATCAGGCCGACCCAGCCGATGGTCGATCGGGTGTCTCGCTTGACCAGGATCGCATGGGCCGAGGCGGCGATATTGATGGCGAGAATGGAGGTGGCCAGGACGTGCGGCCAGAGCACGAGCCACCACCGCCACGCGATCGACACGATCTCATCCATAATCGAGAGAAGGTAATCGGTTGCTGGCCAGCCGTCGACGTGGCTGCGGTTGACGCGGCACGGCAGCCGATTGCGGATGGGCGGGGATCCGGTCTATGCTCGACAGGGTTCCCTGTTTTTCTCCGCTCAACGCCATCGGATCTCCCGGAATGCGGCAGTTCACCCACCGCTGGTTTTGCCGCCGCTCCTTCGCCTTCGGCACGCTGTTGGTCTGCCTGGGCTGCGGCCGTCAGACGCCGCCGCTGGTGGAGGTGCCGCCGCCGGCGGTGACCGTCGCCATGCCGGTCGCCCGCGAGGTGACCGAATGTGTCGAGTTCACCGGCAACGCCGTGGCCGTCGAGATGGTCGAGATCAAGGCCCGCGTCTCCGGCTTCATCACCAAGGTCCATTTCGCCGACGGGCAGAATCTGCAGGCCGGCAGCCCGCTCTTCGACATCGACGACCGGCCATACCGCATCGCCCGCGATCAGGCGGCCGCCGAGGTGGCCAAGTCGGTCGCTGAACTGAAGGAACTGGAGAACGAGGTCATCCGCAATAAGTCGCTCCTGCCGCGGGCCGCCGTCACGCAGGAGCAGTATGAGATCGTCGTGGCCCGGCGGGACATGTCGCAGGCGATGCTCGACAAGGCCCGGGCCTCGCTCGCGCAGGCCGAACTCGACCTCGGCTTCTGCCGCGTCGAGTCGCCGCTCACGGGCCGCGTCAGCACGCGGCGGGTGACCGTAGGAGACCTGGTCTCAGGGGCGACTGGCTCGGCTACGCCACTGACCGTGGTCGTGAGCACCGATCCGATCTATGTCGTGTTCAATGCCGACGAGCGGTCGCTGCTGCTGTCCCGCGAACGGGCGATATTCGATCGCCGTGTCGGCGCGGCTGCCGACGGCTGGCGGAACATCAAAGACCTCGCCATCCCGGTAGACGTCGGGCTCGTCACCGACGAGGGCTATCCGCACCGGGGCGTTCTCGACTTTGTTGACGTGGCGGTGAAGGCGGCCACCGGCACCGTCCGCTGCCGCGCGATCCTGGCCAACCCCGACGGGCTGATCGCCCCGGGCATGTTCGTCCGCGTGCGGATGCCCTTCGGGGCAGCGACGCCGTCACTGCTCGTCGCCGACCGGGCGATCGGCACGGACCAGAGCCGGAAATATGTTGCCGTCGTCGGGTCGGACAACCGCATCGAGCACCGGACGGTCAGGCCGACGTTCATCGACGGCGGCCTGCGGGTCGTGGCGGATGGACTGGCGGCCTCCGATCGTGTGGTCATCGCCGGACTGCAGCGGGCCCGCGAGGGTGCCGTCGTTCGGCCCACCGAGGCCCCGATGCAGCCCTGACGCAGCCCCTCATGTCGCATTTCTTCATCGACCGGCCGATCTTCGCGACGGTGATCTCCGTCGTGATCCTGATCCTCGGCGCCGTCGCGGTCCTCGGTCTGCCGGTGGCGCAGTATCCCGATGTCACTCCCCCCACGATCTCGATCCAGGCTTTCTATCCTGGCGCGAGCGCGCAGGTGGTGGCCGACACTGTCACCACGCCGATCGAACAGGAAGTGAACGGCGTCGAGAACATGCTCTATCTGTCGTCGAAGAGCACCAACGACGGCCAGAGCGTGATCGATGTCACGTTCACGCTCGGCACCGACATCGATCAGGCGCAGGTGCTCACGCAGAACCGGGTCGCGGTGGCACTGGCCAAGCTCCCCGAAGAGGTGAAGCGGCAAGGGGTGACGACGAAGAAGAAGGCCTCCAGCATCCTGCTCTGCGTGAATCTCATCTCGCCCGATGGCCGCTACGACCAGCTCTACCTCTCCAACTACGCGCTGCTCCAGGTGAAGGACTCGCTGGCGCGGCTCGACGGCGTCGGCGACGTCTCCTTCCTTGGAGGCCGTGACTACGCGATGCGGGTCTGGCTCGATCCCGACAAGCTCGCCAGTCGCGGCATGACGGCGATCGACGTGGTTCGCGCTCTCCGCGAGCAGAACGTGCAGGTGGCGGCGGGGCAGCTGGGCCAGCCTCCAGCCCCTGCCGGCATCGATTTCCAGTTGCCGATCAACACGACCGGACGACTCCCCACGGCCGACGAGTTTGCCGACGTGATCGTGAAGGCGGGACAGCCCGGCTCGCCCGCGGCCGGTCGCGACGGCTACGTGACCAGCGGCGAGATCGTCAGGCTCTCCGACGTCGGCCGGGTCGAACTCGGTGCCAAGAGCTACGACATGTCCAGCCGGCTCGACGGTCGCGAGAGCATCACGATCGCCGTCTTTCAGCGGCCGGGATCGAATGCCCTGGCGACCGCGGCGGGTGTGCGGCAGGCGATGAAGAAGCTCGCCGCGGAATTTCCGGCGGGTCTCGAGCATGCCATCCACTACGACACGACGCAGTTCGTGGAGGAAAGCATCCACGAGGTCTACAAGACGCTCTTCGAAGCGGTCGTGCTGGTGTTCGTCGTGGTGCTCGTGTTTCTCCAGTCGTGGCGGGCCACGATCATCCCGATGATCGCCGTGCCGGTGTCGCTGGTGGGCACGTTTGCCGTCATGCAGCTGCTTGGGTTCTCGCTCAACAATCTCTCGCTCTTTGGTCTTGTGCTGGCGATCGGCATCGTCGTCGACGACGCCATTGTGGTTGTGGAGAACGTCGAACGCTGGCTGGCGCAGGGGCTCTCCGCCCGCGAGGCGGCCCGGCGGGCGATGACGGAAGTCGCCGGTCCGGTGATCGCGATCGCACTGGTGCTCTGTGCCGTGTTCGTGCCGACGGCCTTCATCACCGGCATCAGCGGCGAGTTCTACCGCCAGTTTGCCCTTACGATCGCGGCCAGCACCGTGATCTCGGCCTTCAATTCGTTGAGCCTCTCCCCTGCCCTGGCGGCGATCCTGTTCCGTGGCCACGAGCATGCCGACGCCGCCCGCAGCCAGCCCCTGCCCGCGGCCGGGCTCGCGCTGATCGGCGGGCTGTTCGCGATCTGGCTGTTCGAGGACCTGGCCGTAGTCCGGGCAGGGCTGGCGGCCGCGGGTGTGCCGAACGAATGGTGGGTGTGGGCCGTCCGGCTGACGCTGTTTGCCGCCGGAGCCGTTGCCGGATTTGCTGCCAGTCCGCTCGTGAACCTGCTGCTGGCCAGTTTTTTCCGGCTCTTCAACCTGTTCTTCGATCTCACCACGGGGGCCTACGGTGCGATCGTCGGCCTGCTGCTGCGACTGAGCATCGTCATGATCGCGGCCTACATCGGCCTGATGGCCCTCACCTACTACGGCTTCACCACGGTGCCGGTCGGATTCATCCCCGAACAGGACAAGGGCTTTCTCGTGGTCAATGCGATGCTCCCGGACGGCGCGAGCATCGAGCGGACGGAGCCGGTGGTCGCCCGGCTCACGGAAGTGGCCCTCGACACCCCCGGCGTGGCCCACGTGATCAGCGTGTCGGGCTATTCGCTCTTGACGAGCACGAATCTGCCAAACTCCGGCGGAATGTTCGTGCTGCTCGAGCCGTTCGCCCGTCGCACCATCGACCCGTCGCTGCGGGCCGGCGCGATCGCGGCGACATTGCGGAAAAAGTTCGCGGAGATCGAGGAGGCCCAGGTCGTCACATTCCCTGCGCCACCGGTCGAGGGGATGGGCAACACCGGTGGCTTCAAACTCCAGGTTCGCGACCGCACGGGCAAGGGACCGGCGGCTCTGGAGGAGTCGGTGGCAACGCTCGCCGAGGCCGCCGCCGCCCAGCCGGGGCTGGTGGGGCTCTTCTCCGGGTTCCGGTCGAGCCAGCCGCAGCTCTTCGTGGAGGTCGATCGCACCAAGGTGAAGGCCCAGGGCATCGATCTGGCTGACGTGAACCAAACGCTGCAGATCTATCTGGGCGGCGCCTACGTCAACGACTTCACCGCCTTCGGCCGCAACTGGCAGGTGACCGCCCAGGCCGAGCAGCAGTTCCGCATGCGGCAGAGCGACATCGGCCGGCTCAAAGTCCGCAACGCCGCCGGCGAGATGGTGCCCCTCTCGACTCTGGTGACGGTGAGGGAGTCGAGCGGCCCTTCGATCGTCACGCATTACAACCTCTACCCATCGGCCGAACTCTCCGGCAATACGCTGCCCGGCACGAGTTCGGGCGATGCGATCGCGATGCTCGACACGCTCGCCGGCCAGCCGCCTGCGGGCAAGGGGCTGCTCCCGCCGGGCATGGACTTCGAATGGACGGAGCTGTCGTTGCAGCAGATTCTCGCCGGCAACACGGCGGCCGCCGTCTTCGTGCTCGGCACCGTGTTCGTGTTTCTCGTGCTGGCGGCGCAGTATGAGAGCTGGACGCTGCCGTTCGCGATCATCCTCATCGTGCCGATGTGCCTGCTGGCGGCGATTGCCGGCCTCTGGATCGCGGGGCTCGACAACAACATCTTCACGCAAATCGGCCTCGTGGTCTTGATCGGACTGGCGGCGAAAAACGCAATCCTGATCGTGGAGTTTGCCCGGCAGCGTGAGGCGGAGGGAGTGCCCCGCGCAGACGCTGTCTTGGAGGCGGCAAAGCTGCGGCTGCGGCCGATCCTGATGACATCGCTGGCATTCATCCTCGGCGTCGTTCCGCTGGTGCTGGGCAAGGGGGCCGGAGCGGAGATGCGGGTGGCCCTGGGAACGGCCGTCTTCTCAGGGATGCTGGGCGTGACCGTGTT
>JBBAVO010000102.1:0-1697 GCA_040397635.1 Pirellulales bacterium | reverse complement strand
GCGACCAGCGATATTTTTCTCGGGTGGCTGCGGGCTCGCGATGGCCACGACTACTACGTGCGGCAACTCCGCGACATGAAATACTCCGTGCCGATCGATGCCCTGGAGCCGAGCGGTCTGGATCGCTATGCGGATCTCTGCGGCTGGGCACTGGCGCGGGCGCATGCTCGGTCGGGCGACGCGGCTGCGATCGGCGGCTACCTGGGCGGCGGTGACCAGTTCGATCTGGCGATGGGAAAGTTCGCAGTCGCCTACGCCGACCAGACCGAGCAAGACCATGCGGCGCTCGTGCACGCAGAGCGGACCGGCCGCATCGTGGCGGACGCAGAGGCCTCCTGACCAAGCGACGCTGATCGACCGCGAGTCGGTCAGCGATCCACGGCAGCCTCGATCGCCTGCAGGTCGGCCTGCGTCTCCTCCCACGACGCATAGTCCGCGTCGAGGACGACTGCTGCATCGCCTGCGGCGCGGGCGATTGCGGCGAGCGTGTCCCGCGGCATCTTCGCGAGTGGCAGAAACGGGGTGCCGACCCGCTGCGTGTCAGCCGGAGCCGCGACGAGCCACAGTTCCACATCCCCCCCGGGTCGCATTGTCTCGAGAAGTTTGCGGACGTCCGGCTGCTCGACCGTGCAGGCGGCCATCCGGAGGTTCGGGTGGCTCGACCGCAATTCCTCCACGAGACTCGCCGAATCCTTCAGAGTGCCGTTCGGCCGGTGCTTGTTCGGTCGCCAGTGGACTGTGATTCCAGCGTCCGCGGCGTTCTTCAGAAAGCTCGCGATGCCCTCCCGCTGTCCGTCCCAGTCATCTACCGTTTCAGCCTTCTTGTGGCTCGTGATCACCGCATGCCGAACTCCGAGCCGTTTCATCTTGGCCACCGCGGCATCGAGCAGCCGCACCGACTCCGCGCGCTGGTGCGTGACTGATGGACTGAATGTGAGGTCGGGAAAGCCGTTGATCGACCGGGAAAAGTCGATGACGACCTGCATGCGGCTCGCGTCGAGCCAGCGGCGGTCGCGGTCGAGTGCAGAGTCGCTCCGGGACAGGAGCCAGTCCGCGTCAAGCATGAGCCCATTGAACGTTTGGCGAAAGCCCGGCCGATCCGCGACGGCGGCCTCCGGGCTCGCGGCGTCATGCACGGCGAGGAGCCTCGGCGGACCTTTTCGCGCCGGGGCCGCGGGGACCGCACGCGACGGCTGACGTCCCGTGATCGGACCGGCACGCTCGCCATTCCACGCGGACCGCGCGTCCCTCGAGATGATGTCCCACGACCGTGTGTCGCTGACGAGCACCCGGACCATCGCCGCGGTCGGCGTTTCCTCGTCACCTCCAGCCGTGAACCAGCCAACCTCGTTGGAACGTCTCGGGGTGATTCCCGCGGCGACGCACCGATCCGTAATCGCAGGATCTGCCTCGTCATGGACGAGCTCATGACGGCCCTCCACGCTTGCGAGCGTCTCGACAATTGCCAGTGTCTCCGCTGTGGAGGCGTCTCGGGCATCGACGAGCATCGTGGTGCCATGCCGCGAGAGCCACCGGCCGAGCACCCGCAGCCAGTCAGGGTCGGTGTCCCGCACCGCCTTCCAGTCCACGGCAACGCCTGCAAAAGTCTGTGGAAATGACGGCCAGGAGAGCAGCCTCGACCGCAGCGTGAAAAGATCGGGCATCCACAGGTGCCTGCCCTCGACCGGAGCCACCTG
>JBBAVO010000101.1:0-9981 GCA_040397635.1 Pirellulales bacterium | reverse complement strand
AACGGCGGCGGCACGACGATCTCGCCCACGGTGAAGCGATCGAAAAGCTCCGGCAGGGCATTGAAGTGATCGGTGTCAGCATGCGAGATAACGAGCGTGTCGATGTGTTTCACCCCCGCGTTCCAGAGCACGGCAGCCATGGCTCGTCTGGCCGCCGAGGGAGCGCCCAGCCGGCCGGCGTCGTAGACGAGGCACCGCCCCGTCGGGCTCCTGACCACAATCCCGCAGCCGTGCCCCATCGCCGCGACAACGGCTTTCACTTCCGCATGCTGGAGATCACCCAGCCGCGGCACCACCACGGCGATCCAGCCCACGACCGTCCACGCCGTGGCCACGCTCAACCAGGTGCTGATGCGGGTCAGCCGCTCCCGCGCCACGACCAGCAGCATCGCCGCCAGCAGCAGATACCATCCCGCCACCCACCAGGCCGGCGGTCCGGCCACCCACCAATACCCGCCCGGCAGGCCGGCGGCCCAGGTCACCGCCGCGCCGATGCACCGCAGCGTGCCGTCGCAGGCCCAGCCACAGGCCGCCGCCAGCACCACCGACACCGGTGCCGTCAGAAGGCAGAGAAAACCCCATGCCATCGCCACCGCCACCAGCGGCGCGATCAGGGGATTGAGAACCAGCCCCACCGGACTGACGAGGTGAAACCACGACGCCACGATCGGCGCCGTGACAGCCCACACCGCGGTCCCTGTGACCACCATCTCGAAAGTCTGCCGACCGATCCGGCGGAGCCGCCGCTCGAGCGGCGAGCGACTGCGGTCGATGAGCCGCTCGATGGGATCCTCGGTGTCGGTGCGAGGCAGGGCGGCCGACGCCCCGATCAGGACAGCGGTGGACAAAAACGAGAGTTGCGAGCCGATCCGAAACAGCTCCGGGGGGTGCCAGAGGAGCACCAGGATCGCCGCCAATGCCAACGAATTGGCCGCCAATGACCGCCTGCCGAGTGCCGCCCCCAGACACGTCAGCCAGATCAGCAGCGTCGCCCGTAGGACAGGCGTCTCCGCCCGCACGACCACCATGTAGAGACCGGTGAAGCAGGCCACTGCCACCAGCGACCAGCCGCGGGGCAGGGCGAGCATGCGAAGCACCGTGAAGAGCGCCAGTGACAGAAAGCCGACGTGCAGTCCCGAGATCGACAGGATGTGAATCGTGCCGGTGACCAGAAATTCGAGCGACTCCTCCCGCGGCAGAGATTCCCGGCTGCCGAGGAGCAAGGCCGCTGCCAGCGGCGCCCGCTCTGGTGAAAGATGCTGCCGCAACACCTCCACGCCACGGTCCCGGACTCCGTCGACCCAGGTCATGGGCGACCATGCCGCAGGCCGCGATAACACCCGCACACACGCTGCCGATTGGGCCCGCACGATCGACAGGCAGCGCAGCGACCGGGCTCGCGCGCGGAAATCGAACTCACCTGGATTGAGCGGCGGAGGAGGCCGCATGCCGCGCCCAAACACCCGCACCCGGCATCCCGCCGCGACGTCCGGCGGCTCGCCATCCACGATCAGCGTCACCCGCCCGGAGGCCGGGCGCCACGCCGCACCGCGACGGACGGCCTCCACCGCCACTACACATTCACTGGAGGGCCGCTGCGGCGCGGCCTGCGCAGTCCCGCTCCGCAGCGGGTCGATGACGGCCGCCGACAGCCGCCGCGGCGACTCCTCCACGACTCCATCAATCGCCACCGGTAGTGGCGACGACGTCAGGCTCCATGCCAGGTCGTCGCAGGAGAACAGGTTGGACCGAATGGCGGACCAACCGGCGGCCCCAGCGCCGACCGCCGCTAGCAGCATGAACGCCGCCCACCGATGCCGTCCCAGGCGCGCCGATGCGGCCCATGCCACCAACGCCACCGCGGCAGCCGACCACCATGCGACTGGCGAAAGATCGATCACCGCCGGCAGGCCACAGCCTGCCGCCACAGCCACCGCCACGGCAATGAGCGGCCGCTCAGGCAGCGGTTCCTTTCGCCTGAAGCGACCAACCCAATTGGCGACCGCACGGCTCCTCTCCGAAGCCATCTCGCGGATCGACAGCAACAGCGACGATTCATCTCCCATACCTCAGATGGCGTGCGCGGATGGCAGAAAGGGCAAGTGAAAAACTCGCCCCCACGGGGAAGCAGGGAACTGGGCCGCCGAAACGTGGGCCGCGGTCGCAGGAGTTCGGCCCGTGGCCACGAGTTTTTAACTTGTGGAATCGATGCCGGGACACGGACAAGTTGAAAACTTGCCACCACGCGCGGTCATCCGCGGCGGCGGGCCTGCACAATCCGCGGAAGCCCAGCCATATCCTTGAGCGTCGGTTCGAGGCTCAAGGCGGCCTGCGCCGCCACAACCTCCTCGGCCGCGGCGGCCGTGGACGGCCCAATCTCCATCAGCAGCCAGCCCCCGGGCACCAGTTTCTCGGCGGCCTCGGCCGCCAGCCGCCCCACCAGCTCCACGCCGGTCGGCCCCGACACGAGCGCCGTCCGTGGTTCGTGCAGCCTCACATCACGGGGCAGGGCGTCAAACTCGTCCTCGCGAACGTAGGGCGGATTGCTCACGATCACATCCCACGGCCCCGCCACCCGCGGATCGCTGAGCAGGTCGCACGCCACAAAATCGATCCGTTCCGCGACCCCGTGACGCCTCGCGTTGTCGCTGGCCACCGCAATCGCCTCCGGCGAGATGTCGGTGGCGACGAGTTCCGCCTGCGGCAGCCGTTTCGCCACGGTCACAACGATGGCGCCCGAACCGGTGCCGACGTCGATGATCCGTGGCCGCTGGCTGATCGCGCCGGCAGTCTGGCAGAGATCGAGCACGCGGATGACCAGCCCCTCCGTCTCGGGCCGGGGCACCAACACCGCCGGGCTGACGACGAACGGCAACGAAAAAAACTCCCGGCTCCCGACCAGATAGGCCACCGGCTCTCCCTCGCCGCGCCGCTTCACGAGCGAGCGGAAACGGGACCGCTCCTCCTCGTTCACAGGCACATCGAACGCCGTGTAGAGCGCGATCCGCGGACAGCCTCGCACGAAGGCCAGCAGCACCTCGGCGTCGAGCCGAGGGGACTCGCTGCCCCGGCCCGCGAGCCAGTCGGTCGTCCAGGTCAGCAACCGCCCCACTGTCCAGACATCGCCGCTTGGTTGTTCGCCTGCCATGCTCGAATCTCCACTTCGTCCGTGAATGGTGGTCTGGGAGGATCGCTCTCGGTGCCGATCGCAGGAATCGACGGGCCGGCGACGGGCCTTCAGGTCGAGACAGTCCTGGCGGAACGCTCCATCTCGCTCCGGCGCAGCTCCCGTGCATGCCGCTCGATCGCCTCGATCACGAGGCCCAGCCGCCCGACCATCACCTGATCGAGCGTGAAGCTCTCGTTGATGCGGTGGTCGGTGAGCCGGTTTTGCGGAAAATTGTAGGTGCGGATCCGCTGGCTGCGGTCACCCGAGCCCACGAGCGTCTTCCGTTCGGCGGACCGCTTATCATGCTCGATCTGCCGTCGGTATTCATAGATCCGCGTCTTCAGCACGCGGAGCGCCTTGGCCAGATTCTTGTGCTGGCTCTTCTCGTCCTGGCATTGCACCACGATGCCGGTCTCCATGTGCGTGAGCCGGACCGCCGAGGCGGTCTTATTGACGTGCTGCCCTCCCGGGCCGCTCGCACAGAACAGGTCCTTGCGGTATTCATCCGGCGAGAGCGACACCTCCACGTCTTCCGGCTCCGGCAGCACCGCGACCGTGGCGGCGGAGGTGTGAATCCGCCCCTTCGTTTCGGTGTCGGGCACCCGTTGCACTCGGTGGCCGCCGCTCTCGTGCTGCAACCGTCGGTAGATCGCCCCCCCTTGCAGCCCCAGCACGAGATCCTTGAAGCCGCCCAGTTCCGTCGGGCTGGCGTCGAGCACCTCGACATCCCAGCCCTGTTCGGTGCAGTAACGGCGATACATCTCGTAGAGGTCGCGGACAAAGAGGGCCGCCTCATCGCCCCCCGTCCCGGCCCGCAGTTCCATGATGCAGCGGGCGCGGTCTGCATCCTCGTCATCGGAGCAGAGGTCAAGCAGTTCGTCCCACTCCTGCTCCCGTCGTTGCCGCAGGCTGGGCAGCTCCGACTCGGCCAGATCCTTCAGGTCGGGATCGGCGCCGGCCGCCATCTCGACATGCTCGGCGATTTCGCGTTCGAGCGCCACGAACTGGCGATACTTGAGCGCGAGGCGGGCGAGCGTGCCATGCTCGCGGGCACTGGCCGACAGCCTCGCCTGATCGGCGAGCACCACCGGATCGACAAGCGCGCGTTCGAGTTCCTCAAACCGGGAAAGCTTGGCTTCGAGTTGATCGCGCATGGATCCGGAGAACCGCCCTCCTGTGCCCACCAGCACTCCCGCACACGGCCGTTCAGGAGGCCGGAGCGTCGGCCGGCTTCTTCGGCTTCTTCAGGCTCGCGTAGCCCGCAGAGGCGAACTTCGACTTGAACTTCTCGATCCGGCCCGCGGTATCGACAAACTTCAGCTTGCCCGTGAAGAAGGGGTGGCAGACGTTGCAGATGTCCACCTTGATCTCGGGGACGGTGCTGTGCGTGTTGAACGTGTTGCCACATCCACAACGGACAACGGTGTCGAGATACTTGGGGTGAATGCCTTCTTTCATGATCTTCTCTTCTCTGTGTTCTTCTTGAATCGTCCGGCGGCGAAGCATCTAAGGATACTGGCTTCGCATCCGGCGGGCAACGCGGGATGCCGGGGCCGCGGAAAAGCCGCGTCCGCCCCCGCCATTTCGGCTGCCTTTCGGCTACGGCTTCAGCTTTTTCTCCAGCTCCTCCGCCAGCAGCCTGCTGCCGAACCGCTGCGGCGATGCATCCTCGCGAAGGAGTTTGATGGCCTCGTCCGTGCGGCCGAGCCCGGCCAGTGCACGGGCCAGATTGCTGCGGGCCGCATCGGTCCAGCGGCTGTCGGGGGCCGCCTCCAAGGTCATCCGCCCGAGATAGTCAGCTGCTGTGGCGTTGTCTCCTTCGGCCAGCGTGAGCACACCCAGCCAGTAGGTGGCGTCTTCCTTCATCTGTTCAAAGAGCCGCTTGACGCCTTCGGCCTGCTCGGGCGGCACGGCCTTCAACGCGTCGGCAATCGCCTGCCGACCAGGCCGCGCCGCCAAGTAGCTCACCTTCGCGCCGTCGGGACCATCGAGTTCGCCTCGAAACTCCCGCAGCCGCGCGGCATAAAGGGGCCGCACGAACCGCGTGCTCCTGCCGCCTCCCAGACCGTTGCCGCCCGTTTGCTGCGCGATCTGCACCGACATCACGGCCAACTCCCGACCAGCCGTCATCTGCACCCGGGCAGCGTCGCGTTGGCGGCGTGTCAACACCTCCCAAGGAAACTCCCACAGCCCAATCCGACGACCGCCGCCACCTGTTTCCACCTGATCGCCCACCGGAGCCTCGGCCGCCGGCAGGGCCTTGACCGCCCGCGCCCCCACCTCAGACGCATCGAGGGCGAGTTCCATGCCCCGCGAGCCGACCAGTTGCTCGTCCACGGCCCGCATTCGCCGGGACAGGCACCAGGGATCCGCGGCGACGAGCACTGACAATCCGGCGATGTCGCCAGCCTGCACCGGATAGCTCCGGTCGGGAAACGAGAGCCGCTTCAGAATCGCAGGATCTGCGGCGGCCTGCCTGGCCGTGGCCACCCCGACCCCGCCGGGGCCAGCGATCGGCATGCCATAAGTCGGCTCGAAGAGCCAGGCCTCACCTTCAGCGATGACCGCCGGAATCCAAGCCCGGACGCCCTGATCTGGATCGCCTGTGGCGAGCATCACGCCATCGAGCCCCGCGTGCCGTACCAATTCAAGAAAGATCCACGCCCGCTGTGCCGGGCTGGCCCGGCCCGAGAGCAGGATCTCGCCAGGCAGAAACCAGCGGGTGCCCGGCGTGGACTCCGTCGCCGCCATTGGTGGGTCACTGACGACCGCCAGCGACTGCACCGTCCAACGAAACAGATTGACGGCGATGTCGAGGTCCTCGACGGCGTCGCCCCGGGCGCTGGCGGCGATGTCGGCCAGCCACCGCTGGTCCCGCAGGGCCTGAATGTCTGTTGCGGCATCGAACACGGAACTGCCGAGCGATTCCGGGTTCGTGCCGGCGCGAAGCCGGTCGGGCAGGGTGGCGAAGAGCGGATCGACTTGCCATGCAGCCGCAACGGGCGCCCCGGCGACCACGGCGGCGTGACTCCACTGGTTGAGCCGGTCGAAGACCTGCGCGAAGGCCGATTCCTCGTCGTAGTCATCGAGCCGGTCGAGCACGGCAACGGCGCCATCGAGCAACTTCTCCCGGACATCCTCCGAGACCGCGGGCATCACCCGCACTTCTTCCTGAGTCGTGGGCGGCAGGGGCGGCGGCGGCGAGCCGCACCCGATCGCGAATGCCACCAAGCATCCCGTCACCAGGCATCCGGTCACTCCGCATGCGGACAAGAAGCCCACGGTCACGGCACTCTCGACCGGCATCGGCGGCCTGCCTGCGGCCTGCCACACTGGCCGCTGCGCATCCTTGCGGCCCGTTCCCCGCGGATTCATCAGGTTGTCTCCATGCCGGCCAGACCGTCCAAGCGGGCCTCGTGGATGCGCAGCACCCGCTCCACGACTCCTCGCAGACTCTCCAGTGGCACCATGTTGGGGCCATCGCTGGGACTCTGATCGGGATCGGGGTGCGTCTCCAGAAACAAGCCGTCAATGCCCACCGCAGCAGCGGCCCGAGCCAGCGGTTCGACCAGTGCCCGGTCACCCCCTGTCGAGTCACCGCGGCTGGCTGGTTGTTGGACGGAGTGCGTGGCGTCAAAGATCACCGGAACCCCCATGGCCCGCATCGTGATCAGGCCACCAAAATCGTTGACGAGCCTGCCATAGCCGAAAAACGTGCCACGCTCGCAGAGCAGGATGTCGCGGCAGCCCCCCGCGAGCAGTTTGGCGACCACGTGCTTCATGTCGGCGGGTGCGACGAACTGCCCTTTCTTGACATTGACGGCGCGGCCCGTGGCGGCAGCCGCCAACAACAGATCGGTCTGGCGACAGAGAAAGGCGGGAATCTGCAGCAGATCGCAGACCTCTCCTGCCGCCGTGGCCTGCTCGGGCAGGTGGACGTCGGTGGTGATCGGCAGGCCTGTTCTGGCACGCACCCGATCGAGCACGGCGAGCCCCTCGTCGAGCCCCAGACCACGATAGGACGACACGCTCGTGCGGTTTGCCTTGTCGAACGAAGCCTTGAAAACCGCGCTGATCGGCAGGTCGTCGGCGAGTGCCGCGAGCACCTCGGCGATGCGGAGGCAGAGGTTTTCATCGTCGATGACGCAGGGGCCGGCGATCAGCAGCAATGGACTGTCTGGTCCGCACTGATGAGGCCCGACCATCGCGGGAAGTCGGGGGTTCACGGGGGCATCCTTTATTCAAGCGGATTGGCGTGAAGCGTTCGTGGCGACCGTTCTCGGCCACGTGGGGGCCCACGCCCTGAGAATCATACAGGCCCGGTCCAGAAGACCGGCAGCCCTTGCAGATTGCGGCGCGCGCCGCAATCTGCAAGGGCCCCGGTGGCGGCTGTCTCAATCTGAGGCAGCCGCACGTTCTGCGGGCGGCTGCGCGCCAGGGCCAGCGGGCATCTCGAAACCGCCTCAAAACAGCCCTGCTGCTGCAATCCGTCTGATTGCGGAGCATGCCGTCGGCCATTCTGAGAAAAAAAGTTTCCATGCGGGTGAATGTGGCACGCCATATGCATTCCTTCCAAAGTCAACGGGGACTTAGTTCCCCGCCCCACCGCAATTTTGAAGTGGGGCCTCCGATCACTCCGGTCGCACGGTCGTCTGCCCCTGACCCGTACGGCCAAGACAGGGTGCTCCTGTCGGGTCAGAGGCCCCACTTTTTTCTTTTCTTTGCGGTAATGCGGGGTTTTTGCCGGCAGACTCTTGACGCGTGTGGGCTCGGTGCGCTACTGTGCGGAGTTCCGGGCGGCTGGATTTCCGCGCTCCGAGAGCGTGTTTCCGTCCCCGTCGGGCCAGCGTAGCTTCAATTGGCAGAGCACCGCATTCGTAATGCGGGGGTTGTGGGTTCGATTCCCACCGCTGGCTCTCATCTGCTTCCCACGCTCGCTTCCAATGCAAAGGGCCGTTCATGGTCGCCACCGCAAAGATCTCTCCCGCTGCTCTCGATATTCGCGAACTCATCACCGGCACGGGACCATTCGGACCCGCTGAAATCCGCGGTCTCACTCAGGCCCTCGGCGGTAACGCCGCCGCCCATCGTGACGTGCGGGCAGCAGTCCGCGAACTGGAGCAGACGGGTGACCGCAGTCCGGCCTCGTCGGTGAGGCTCGGCGTCTGCCAGTATCTGCTGGGCCGCTACCGCGAGGCTCTCGACACGCTGCGATCCGCCGACGGCGGCGCGCTGGCCCTCTACCATCAAGGTCTTGCCCACGTCGCTCTGGAGACGTTCGACAAGGCGCAAGAGGCGTTTGAAGCTGCGAAGAAGTCTGGCTACGACGCCGTTGTCTGCGGCGCGGCGGCAGCCGAGGCCCTGCGGGCTGCTGGCAATCTCGACCAGGCCCACAAGGCCATCGACGCCATGACCGCGGGCAAGGATGGCGATGCGGCCCACCAGTCGGCCGACTACTGGGCCGCGAAGGGGGCGATCCTGACCGACCGCGGCTGCCCCGCCAGCGAGGCGGCCGAGGCATTTGAAAAGGCGATCGCCATCGACCCGGGCCATTCGCACGCCCTGTTTGCACTCGGCGTTCTCAACGATCGCGCCGGCAACGACGACGAGGCGCAGGCCTGCTACGAGCGGTCCCTCGAGCGATACCCGGCATCGCTGGGGGCGCTGCTGAATCTCGGCATCATGCACGAAGATCGCAACGATTTCGCCAAGGCCCAGCAGTGCTATCGCCGGATTCTCGAGGCCATCCCCGACCACCCTCGGGCCAGACTGTTTCTCAAGGATTCCTCGGCGTCGGGTGATCTGCGCACGGAAGAGCAGGAGCAAAAGCAGCGGGATCGCATCGAGCAGGTGATGGGCCTCCCGGTGAGCGATTTCGAACTCTCCGTCCGCAGCCGCAATTGCCTGCAGAAAATGGGCATCCATACCCTCGGCGATCTGGCCCGGACGAGCGAGGCGGAGATTCTCGCCAGCAAGAACTTCGGCGAGACGAGCCTGGTCGAGATCAAGGACATGCTGGCCTCCAAGGGCCTCTCCCTGGGGCAGTTCGCGGCCCCGGCTGCGGTGGAAGAGCCGGAACAGGAGCAGGCCGAGCCGTCGGCCGACGAGCAGGAACTGCTGTCGCAGCCGATCACCGAGCTGAATTTGTCGGTTCGGGCCCGGAAGTGCACCACGAAACTCGGCATCAACCTCATCTCCGAACTCGTCCGCCGGACGGCCGAGGATCTCATGGAATGCAAAAACTTCGGCGTCACCAGCCTCAACGAAGTCCGCGAAAAGCTCTCCGAGCGGGGCCTCAAACTCCGCGGCGACTGACCGGAATTTTGGGTGAGAAGTGCCGTGCTTTCCGCGAAAAACCACTCTGCTGAGGGGGTTTTTGTTTGCGTTTGCCTCTGGTTCCCGGTACCGTTGAATCATGCAGTCAGGACGCATGGCTCAAGCGGAGGCCGCGTCTGGCTGCGCCCAAACCGGAAAGCCCCAACGGATGACCTCAGCCAGCCTCAAGGAAAAACCAGTTCGTGATCTTGCCCGCCTTGCGAAGCAGCACGGCGTGGCTGGCTGGCATGCCATGCGGAAGGATCAGCTCATCCGAGCGTTGGTCCGCAAGGCCCGCGCCCGGCCACCGGTGGCGGCGGCCACTCGCAGCACGGCAATCCCTTCCCCGAGCAACGGCCACGACGGCCGGCCCGGTACACAGGCTTCTGTGGGCGTGCTCGCCGGTGCGACCTCCGCGGGCCTCTCGAGCGTAGGCCGAGCCAGCGTAGGCCGAGCCAGCGTAGGCCGAGCCAGCGTAGGCCGAGCCAGCGTAGGCC
>JBBAVO010000100.1:8418-9982 GCA_040397635.1 Pirellulales bacterium | reverse complement strand
GGGCGATGTCGCCCACGAGCGTCTCGCCCTTGTCGTTGAAGGCGACCACGCTCGGCGTGAGGCGATTGCCTTCCTTGTTCGCGATCACCTTGGGCTCCTTGCCCTCCATCACCGCGACCACCGAGTTCGTGGTGCCGAGGTCGATGCCGATGATCTTCTCGCCCTGCTTCGTTGCCATGGATGCTGGATTCCTGTGATGGGGTGTGGGAACTGCTGCGGGAAATGCTGGCCGTCAGAATTGTCCCGGGTTTTCGATGACCCTTCCCAATGCAAAGGCCGTGCCAGCCCCACACTGCACGACCGAGCCGCGAAGTCTTTCCGGGGAAAAACGGCGGGAAGCGTGATTTTCGCAGATATTTACGCGGCCCTGGTTCAAGGTACAGTTGGATTGCCGCGGCAACGTGCCGCCCGACGCGGGACGAACGCCTGCCATTTTGGCGTCTCGGCCACAAGACACTCTCCACCGTTCAAACCTCGGGGCTCCTTGCATGGCTCAGTCTGGCTCGCAGAAGAAGACGCCGGCGGAGGCCCCGCGGCCGGCTGGCCTGGCGGCCCTGCGGTCGCAGATCGACAGGATCGACAAGGAACTGGTCGGGCTCGTGAACGAGCGGGCCGAACTGGCCAGGCAGATCGGCCACCTCAAGCAGTCGAGCGGTCAGGTCACCTACGACCCCTCGCGTGAGGAGATGGTGCTCGAGCGGGTGGTGTCTTCGAGCGCGGGTCCGCTGTCGAGCGAGAGCCTTAAGGCGATCTGGCGGGAACTGATCTCGGGCTCACGCGCGATCGAGCAGCATCTCCGCGTCGCCCACCTGGGACCGGCCTGGACCTACAGCCACCTCGCCGCCCTCCACCGCTTTGGCAGTTCCGTGGAATTCGTGCCGGTGAGCAGCATCTCGGCAGCCTTCGAAGAGGTGAACGCCGGCCACTCCCACTATGGCGTGGTCCCGCTGGAAAACTCGACCGACGGCCGGATCGCTGACACGCTCGACAATCTCTCACGGCTGCCCGTCAAGATCTGCGCTGAGGTGCCGCTGCGGATTCACCACACGCTTCTGGCCGCCTGCGATCGCGCCAGCATCAGGGAGGTCTACAGCCGGCCGCAGGCTCTCTCGCAGTGCCGCAACTGGCTGGCCCGTCACCTGCCGAATGCCCGGCTGGTGGAACTGGCCAGCACGAGCGCCGCCGCCGAGACGGCTGCCAAAACACCGCACGCCGCGGCGATCGCCAGCCGGCAGGCAGGGGTGCATTACGGACTCAACGTGCTTGCCGAAAATATCGAGGACGTCGCCGGCAACACGACCCGATTCGCGGTCATCGGGCACGCCGATGCCAGTCGCACCGGCCGAGACAAGACCTCGCTGATGTTCGAGATCGAACACAGGCCCGGCGGACTGGCCGACGCCCTTTCGATTCCCAAGAAGCAAAAGCTCAACCTCACCTGGATCGAGTCGTTTCCCATGCCTGGCGAGGAGCGCGGCTACATCTTCTTCGTCGAGCTCGAAGGCCACCGCGACGATCTTCGCGTCCGCCGCGCGATCGCCGCTCTCGAAAAACGCTGCAAGCG
>JBBAVO010000100.1:6162-8318 GCA_040397635.1 Pirellulales bacterium | reverse complement strand
GATCGCGCCAAGGCGACGGAACTCGCCCAGGCGGTGGCCGGTCGGCATGCGGAAGCTGGGAGCGTCGAACTCGTGCTCTGCCCGCCGTCGGTCTACCTCGCTACGGTCGGGTCGGCCGTCGGCCTTGCGGCCAATGGCGTCACCCCCTCGGGCGTGGCCGTGGGTGCCCAGAACATGCACGACAAAGCCAGCGGCGCATTCACCGGAGAGATCGCTCCGCTCATGCTCGTTGATATCGGCTGCCGATTCGTGATCCTCGGTCACTCCGAGCGTCGCACCCTCTTCGGTGAGACCGATGCGACCGTCAACACCAAGACAAAGGCCGCCCTGGCCGCCGGGCTGACGCCGATCGTCTGCGTCGGCGAGACGCTCGAGGAACGCGAGGGAAACCGCACGCAGGCGGTCGTCACCACGCAGATCAACGGGTCGCTTGCCGGGCTTTCGCCCTCCGATTTCGAGAAGATCGTGGTCGCTTATGAGCCGGTCTGGGCGATCGGCACCGGCAAGGTTGCCACCCCGCAACAGGCCCAAGAGGTGCATGCCCTCATCCGCGGGCTGCTCGCCTCGCTCGCTTCCCCGGCCGTCGCTGCCAAGGTGCGGATTCAATACGGCGGCAGCGTCAAGCCCGACAACGCCGCTGATCTCGCGGCCCAGCCCGACATCGACGGTGCCCTCGTGGGAGGCGCCAGCCTCAAGGCCGACGATTTCCTCGGCATCGCCAAGGCCTTCGCCTGAGCGGGTTTCCAAGCGTTTTTCGCAAGCTGGGGTATGCCGCCGGCCCAGCCTGCGATAGGCTCACGGTCTCAGTAAAAACCCGGTTTCCCTTCTCTTTGTTCCCAGACGCTTCGGAGCCCGAAGTCCCCATGACCACGCTTGTCCGCCTGTTCCTCGGATCGATGCTCGTCCTCACATCGCTGTTCCTGATCCTGCTGGTGCTCGTGCAGCGGGGACGCGGTGGTGGTCTGGCAGGTGCACTCGGCGGCATGGGTGGCCAGAGCGCCTTCGGCACGAAGGCGGGCGACCTGTTCACGCGGATCACGGTCGGCGTCGCCGCCTTCTGGATCATCCTCTGCCTGCTGGCGACCAATCTCCTCGGCCGGCAGCAGTCGCTGCTTTCGAGTGAACTGGGCGGCGCTGCCCCCCAGGCCACCGCTCCAATGACCCCGTCGCAGCCCATGACCAGCCCCCAGTCGCCTGCTGCCCCCGCTGGCACGCCCGCTGCCCCTGCGGCTTCGTCCGACGCACCGCTGAGTCTGCCGGCCACGCCCGCCGCCGAGGCCGGGAAGGATGCCGGAATCGACGCGGCGAAACCTGCATCTCCAGCAGCCGCCGCCCCAGCGGCTGAAGCTGCCCCCGCAGCCCCTGCCGAGTCAGCTCCCGCCAAGTAGCAGGCGTTTGCCTCGCGATTGCCGCAAATCGTTTGTGGCCTTGGCGAATCTTTCTTCACGCTTTCGGGGGAGCACGCGACGCATGGCGATCAGCATGACAGGCTGCGGCGAGGGTGTCGTCTCCGCAGACAACAGCACCTGCCGTGTTGAATTGCGGGTGGTCAACAACCGCTTTTTCAAACTGTCTCTACGGTCGCGGGATGCGTTTGCGGCCCTTGAACCGAAGATCGAGGCCGCGATCCGCAGCCGAATCCGCCGCGGCGCCGTGCAGATGACGCTCGATGTGACCGGGGCTGCTGCGCCCGCCGGTCGCCGGTTCGACCGCGGCCAGTTGGCCGTCTATCTCGATGATCTCGAGGATTTCTGTGCCTCCCACCGCATCCCGGCCCCGCGGACGATCGACGGCATCCTCGGGCTTCCCGGCATTCTCGTGGAGACACCACCGTCGAGCGACGCCATCGACCAGACATGGCCGCTGGTAGCCCGCGGCCTCGACGCCGCCCTCGATGGGCTCGAACGCATGCGGCGGGCCGAGGGGGATGCGCTGGCCCGCGACATGCGGAATGGCTGTGGCGAGATTCGGCAGTCGATCGCGGCGATTCGCCAGCGTGTGCCGGCGGTGCTCGTCGAACACCGCACCCGCCTCACCGACCGCGTGAACAAACTTCTGGAGGGTTCCGGGGCGACTCTTTCCTCGACCGACCTGATCCGGGAGGTGGCCCTGATCGCCGACCGGTCCGACATCGCGGAAGAGTTGGTCCGACTGGA
>JBBAVO010000100.1:0-6062 GCA_040397635.1 Pirellulales bacterium | reverse complement strand
CTGGATGGCACACTGCCCGGGCAAACTCGTCGTCATCTCCGGCCCTTCGGGCGTCGGCAAAACCACGATCCTGCGGCTGCTTCTGGCCGATCTTCCCCATCTGATCCCGAGCGTCTCGGCCACCACGCGGCCGCCCCGGGTCGGCGAGCAAAACGGGGTCGATTACCACTTCATTCCCGCCGAGGAATTTGAGCGGCGGCGGTCTGCTGGCGACTTTCTGGAGTGCTGCCAAGTCTACGGACGCCAGTATTGGTATGGCACGCTGGTGGACGAGGTCACCCCCAGATTGGCTTCTGGGGAGTGGGTCGTGCTCGAAATCGACGTCGAGGGTACACTTTCGATTCTGGCACGGTATCCTGATGCGGTCACAATCTTCGTCGAGCCGTCCCACCCCGACCAACTCCTTGAGCGCCTTCGGGGCCGGGGTACGGAATCGCCTGAAGCGATGGCCCGCCGGCTGGAGGTGGCCCATCGGGAACTGCTGCAGTCGCATCATTACCAGCACCGCGTCGTCAATGACAACGACGTCGCGGCCTCAGTCACCGCGATCGAGCGAATCCTGTTCGACGCCGGCCTGCCGGAACCCGCAGTAAAGCCTCGCCAGCATCACACCGCCGACCACGGCCCAAGCCACGCCCCAGATCACAGCCCGCACACCCCCTCAGGAGCCCAGACATGATCGACGACCTGCGTGAAGAAGAGATTGTGAACAAGGTCGGTGGACGCTTCAAGCTTTCCACCCTCATCCAGAAGCGCATGGTGGCCCTCAACGCCGGCGGACGACCGCTCGTTGACATCGATTCCGACGACAAGATGCAGATCGTTATCGAGGAGATCAAGCAAGATAAAATCTACCTCGACACATCGATGAACCTCCGCGTCACTGGCGAGTCGCCCGAAGCGGGCGGTCCACTCGACTTCGACCCCACGATCCTGTAGCCGCGACTGCAATGCCATCATGCTCGAGGGGCGCGAAATCATCGTTGGCGTGTCGGGTGGCATTGCGGCCTACAAGGCGGCTGCGCTGACGAGCCTGCTCGTCCAGCAGGGGGCCGGAGTGACGGCCGTGCTCACCCACAATGCCCGGCGTTTCGTCGGAGCAGCCACGTTTGCGGCGCTCACGGCCCGGCCGGTCGCCACGCGGAGCTTCGATCCCGGCGTGCACCCACTCGGGGCCCACATCGAACTGGCTGCTCGGGCCGACCTGGTCGTCGTCGCACCAGCCTCGGCCGATCTCATCGCCAAGGTGGCAGCCGGCGCCGCCGACGACCTGCTCACCACGCTGCTGCTCTGTGCCGAGTGCCCCGTGGTAATGGCGCCGGCCATGAATTCGGCCATGTGGGCGAAGCCATCGGTGCAGCGGAACGTGCGGCAGGTTGCCGCCGACGGCGTGCAGATCATCCAGCCGGGCACGGGCTGGCTCTCCTGCCGTCAGCAGGGCGCCGGACGGATGGCCGAACCGGAGGAGATCGCGGGCGTGATCCGCGAACTTCTGGCAAGCGTTCCAGGGAAACGTTCCTCCTGACCTGGTCCCCGGGCGGATGGCGATCGATGGCACGAATCCTGCTCACCGCCGGCCCCACGCGGGCCTACATCGATGAGGTGCGGTATCTCACCAACGCCTCGAGTGGCCGCATGGCCCGGGCGATCGCCCAGGCGGCCCTGGCGCGCGGCCACGAGGTGACAATCGTCAGCGGGCCGGTCGCGGTGCGGTATCCCGCTCGAGCCCGGGTGATTCCAGTGGTCACCACGGCCGAGATGCTGGCGGCAGCGATCGACGAACTCCCACGGGCCGATGGCGTGATCGCAGCGGCAGCCCCATGCGACTTCGAGCCCGACCGGCCCGTGGCCGGCAAGATTCCCCGCACCGCAGCCGGCCTGTCGCTGAAACTTCGGGCCACCACCGACGTGATCGCCACGCTGGCGGCCCGTGTCAAACGCCGATCGGCGGGCCAGCGCCGGGCTACCTGGTGCGTCGCCTTCGCCCTCGAGCCGGGTGCCGACAAGGCGCGGGCCTGCGCCAAGGTCACCGCCAAGCAGTGCGACCTGATCGTGGTGAACGACCTCGCCGCCCTCGAATCGACGAAAAATGCCGTGGCTGTCTACGACGCCCACCACGAACTCGTGGGTGAAAAGCGGGGCACGAAACCCGCCGTCGCCGGCTGGCTGATCCGGCTGATCGAACAGCGGCTGATGGGCGACTGACGGCCATGTGGAGGAATTCGCCTCCGCCCGCTATAAAAAGCCCCCTCACGCACCATACAGGTTCTTCCGATGATCAAAGTCGCTGTTCTCGGCGCCACTGGCTACACGGCCGTCGAAGCCATCAAGATCCTCCTGCGGCATCCGCAGGCGGAGATCGTTGCCGTCACCAGCCGGCAGGAGGGCAACACGCCGGTATCGAGCGTGCACCCGAGCCTTGTGGGACGGCTCGACAGACCGCTCGAAGACCTCACGCCGGAGGAGGTGGGAAGCCGCGCCGACTGTGTGTTCAGCTGCCTGCCCCACTGTGCCAGCGCGGAGATCATCCCGAAGGTGCTGGCCGCTGGCGCGAAGGTGATCGACTTCAGCGCCGACTACCGGCTCGACGATGCCGCCACCTACCTGGAATGGTATGGCCACGAACACCCCGACGCGGCCCGGCTCGGCCAGACGGTCTACGGCCTCCCGGAGCTGTTTCGCGACCGGATCAGAGGGCAGTCGCTCGTTGCGAATCCGGGCTGCTACGCGACGTCCGCGATCGTGCCGCTGGCACCGCTGCTGAAGAGCGGCCTGTTCGAGACCGACGACATCATCATCGACTCCAAGAGCGGCGTGAGCGGCGCGGGCCGGTCGCCCAAGCTGATGACGCATTTCCCGGAATGCAACGAGAGCATGTCGGCCTACAACGTCGGCCGGCACCGCCACACGCCGGAGATCGAACAGATCATCAACCGGCACGCGGCAACGATGCCCAGCGTCATCTTCACGCCCCAACTCGCCCCGATGGACCGTGGCATCCTCTCCACGATCTACATCCGGCCGAAGGCTCCCATCGGTGAGCAGGCCGTGATGCAGATGCTGCGCGATGCGTACGCGGGCGAGCGGTTCGTGCGGATCGTGGACCACCTGCCCGGCACGAAGGACACCGTCGATACCAATTTCATCGACATCACCGCCCGCGTCGTTCGCGGCCGCGTGCTCCTGATCAGCTGCGAGGACAACCTCGTCAAAGGTGCGGCGGGCGCTGCCGTACAGAATTTCAACGTCCTTTATGACCTCCCCGAAACCACGGGGCTCCTGTAAACACGCCGGCAATGCCATCCTGGCGGACGAGCGGAATCATCCGAGAGAAACACCATGGCCATCACTGAAACCCCGGTTCGCCTGCCGATCCCTCCCCTGCCCCGGGGATTCCGCGCCGCGGGCACCCATGCCGGACTGAAGCGGAATCCCACCCGCGAAGACATCTCGCTGATCGTGTCCGACGCCGACGCCACGGCAGCGGGCGTTTACACGACGAACCTCGTGTTTGCGGCGCCGGTGGCCTTCGACCGCAGCCGGACGCCGGGCGAGGGCTTCCGCGTCATCGCTATCAATTCGGGCAACGCCAACGCCTGCACGGGTCGTCGCGGCCTCGACGACGCGCGGGCAATGGCAGCAGCCGCGGCCAAGGCTGTGGGCGTGGACGAGGCCGGGGCCCTCGTGCTCTCCACCGGAATCATCGGGGAGTTCCTGCCCCTGGACAAAATCCGGGCCGGCATCGACACGGTGGCTGCCAAGCTCGGCAGCGACGCCGATTCGGCCGTCACCGCCGCCCGGGGCATGATGACGACCGATACCCGTCCCAAGCTCTCCGGCTCGTCGTTCACCGTGGATGGCCACCACTACACGCTCTTCGGCATGGCCAAGGGCGCGGCGATGATCGGTCCGCGGATGGCGACGATGCTCGGCATCATCCTCACTGATGCGCCGATCGGGGCGGCCGATGCCCAGCGGCTCCTGCGGGAGGCGGCCGAGCAGACATTCAACTGCGTGAGCGTGGATGGACACACGAGCACCAACGACACCGTGCTGCTGCTGGCCAACGGGGCTGCCGGCGGGAAGCCGCTTGCGGGAAAAGGGCTCGACGCCTTCGCGAAGGCCCTTCTGGACGCATGCGAGGCCTTGGCCCGGGAAATCGCCGACGATGGCGAGGGAGCGACGCACGTCCTGCGGATCGAGGTGAGCGGGTGTCGCTCGCGCGACGAGGCGCGGCAGCTCGCCCGCAGCGTGGCCGACAGCCCGCTGGTGAAGACGGCCATTTGCGGCGCCGATCCCAACTGGGGCCGGATCGTTTCGGCGGCCGGGTATGCCGGCGTGGCATTCGACCCCGAAAAGCTCGTGCTGCGGCTCAACGGCACCCTCCTCTTCCGCGACGGGGCCCCCGTTGCGTTCGACGGCGGAGCCGTTTCGGCGTCGATCCAGGCCTCCCGAGAGACCCTGATCGAGCTCGATTTTGGCTCCGGCCCGGGCGCGATCCGGTTTTATTCCAGCGATTTGACAGCCGAATACGTCCGGCTCAACGCCGACTACCACACCTGACGCCCTCCGTGAGGTTCCTGGGCCCGGAACGCGTATAGTTTGTGGTGCCGGCCCCGTGGCTTGACGCGGCCGGGCCAAAACTGTTTTCTCTGGCTACGGGAGTCGTCGGTTTTTGACCCCCCGTGTGTCCGCTGTCCCGTTGTCCCCAGTCGAAGATCTTCCGCCCATGCTGATCGCGCCGCTCCCCATCGACCTCCTCTCCACCCCTTGGCCAGCCGACCCATTTCTGGCGCCTGGGGCAGCTCTGCTGCCGGCCGGCGTCCGCGGAGGGAGCCACATCACGTGTGTCGATGAACCTGATGATGAAGAGGAAGATCTTGGCGACGAGGAGGATCTGGCGACTGCGCAGCCCGCCGCGGACGAGGAATCGAGCTTCGACGACTTCGACGATGAATTCGACGACGACTTCGAAGAGGAAGAGAATGATCCCGACTGGGATCACCCCGACGACTCAGCGCCTGAAGCCCCGCCCCCCGGCAAGGGCGGTGGCCGCAAGAAGTGAGATGTGACTTCCGGCAGATGGCTTTCCGCGAGACCGATCACGAGCATTCCCGATGTCCGGCCGCAATACCCCTGCCGATGATTCCAACGCCGATGCCGGCGGCCCCGTGCGCGGTGACACCCGCGATCGACGGCGAGACCGGCAGGCTCACGACGACTGGTTCGGCGGCCTGAACCAGCTCGACTTCGACATCGACTTCTTCGAAGGGCTCCTTGCCCGCAACGGAGAGTCGGTCGAGGTCCTCCGCGTGCTGGCGGAACTCGTCTCGCAAAAGGGACTCGTGAAGCGGGCGCTCGAACTCGACCGCCGGCTGGTAGACGTGCTGCCCAACGACTTCCTCGCCCGCTACAATCTCGCCTGCTCGCTGGCACGTGCCGGGAGACCCGACGAGGCGATCGACGCGCTCTCCCGGGCGATCCTGCTCGGGTACGACGACCTCGCCCATCTGGAGGTCGATCCGGACCTCGATTCGCTCCGCGAGCATCCCGAGTTTCGGGAACTGCTCGGCCACGAGTAGGGCGGTCCTTCTCAGGCCGGTTGTCCGCGTCGGTCACCTGTTTTCCGCGTCTGCCATCCGGAGCATGCATGCTCGATCAATTCGACAAGATCACTGAGTCCTGCGCGAAGATCTCTGCGCAGTGGCCCCACACGCCGGCCGTCGGTCTCATTCTCGGGAGCGGGCTCGGCGCCGCGGCAGCCGCCCTCACCGACACGGTGACGATCCCCTACGAATCGATCCCCCACTTCGCGAAATCGACGGCCCACGGCCACACCGGCCAGTTGGTCTGCGGCCTTCTGGCCGGTGTGCCAGTCATCGTGATGGAAGGCCGCATGCATGCCTACGAGGGCTATCCGGCCGCCCAGATCACGTTTCCGGTGCGGGTGCTCAAGCGACTCGGTGCCGGTCTGCTCATCGTCACCAACGCCTGCGGTGGTCTCAACCCGCAGTTCCGCACCGGCGACATCATGGTGATCGACGACCACATCAACCTGATGA
>JBBAVO010000099.1:3347-10041 GCA_040397635.1 Pirellulales bacterium | reverse complement strand
CAGCAGGTGATCGACCTCCTGCGGACCACCTGCACCGAGCAGGGGGTGGCGCTCCTGGTCGTGACTCATGCCGCCGACGTGGCCGGGCAGTTTCCTCGTCGCATCCGCCTGGAAGACTTCAACCGCGCAGCCACGGGGCATCGCTCATGACCCTTCTCGGCATCGCCTGGCGCAATATCCGGCAGCGGCTGCTCACCAGCCTGCTCACCGCCCTCTCCCTGGCACTCGGCGTGGCGCTCGTCGTGGCCACGCTCGTGACCGGCGGCATCGTGAAGCAGGCGTTCGAGTCGGGCTCCGGCCTGGGATACAACATGATCGTCGGCGCGAAGGGGAGCCCGCTCCAGCTGGTACTCAACAGCGTCTACCTCATCAGCAAGCCGATCGAAAACATCTCCTGGGACTTCTATCAGCAGTTCCTGCCCGCGGCCGAACGGCCCGACGGCGTGGACGGCACGTTCGCCGCCAGCACGAAGACGGCCGTGCCGATCTGCATGGGGGACTACTACCGCGGGTTTCGCGTGATCGGCACCAACACGACCTACTTCGACCGGCTCACGCTCGGCGACGGCCGGCCGTTCGCTTTTTCCGCCGGCCGGAACTTTCGAAATGACGAATTCTTCGGCGGCGTGCTGGGGGCGACGGTTGCCGCCAAGCTCGGCCTCAAGCCGGGCGATCCCTTTGCCCCCACGCATGGTGCCGACGATGGCAAGGTGCATGATCCGTTTACGGTGACCGGCATCCTGGCCCGCACCGACACGCCCGTCGATCGAGGTGTGTTCGTCAACATGGAGGGGTTTTATCTCCAAGACGGACACGCGAAGCCGGTGGAGGGAGAGGAGAGCGGAAATCCGAACGCAGCACGTGGAGGGGATGCCGCTGGCTCACATGACCACGGAAACGAGGGGCCGGTGCCGCTGCCATTCGCGCAGCGGGAGGTGACCGCGCTTTTGCTCGATACAGCCTCTCTGCCGGGCTTGCCGCCGGAGCTGATGGCGATGGGCCTGCGAACCGCGATCAACGAGGGCCGCGACGGGCAGGCCGCCCTGCCGATCGCCGAGATCCGCCAGCTGCTCGACCTCTTTGTGCGGCCGCTGGAACTGCTCCTCCTTTTGGTGACGACGCTCGTCGTGATCGTTTCGGCGATTGGGATCCTCGTCAGCATGGTGGGCTCGTCGCTGGAACGCAGCCGGGACGTCGCCATCATGCGGGCGCTTGGGGCCCGGCGGTCGCATGTGCTCGCCGTCGTGCTGATCGAGGCGGTGCTGCTGGCTGTCGGCGGTGGGCTCGCCGGCTGGGTGCTCGGGCACCTGCTCGTGGGGGCGATCGCCCCACTGATCACGACCAACGCCGGCGTCTCCGCGAGCATCTTCTCGGCGGCCCCGGGGGCGGAACTGCTCCTGGTGCCGTTCCTCGTGGTGCTGGCCATCCTGGCGGCCCTGATTCCCGCCCTGGCGGCCTACCGCACCGACGTCGCCAAATGGCTGTCGTCCTGACGCCGTGCGTGCGGGATGTTTGCCGCTAGAATGAGGCCCATGCCAAACATGCTCTTCCGACACTGGATCGTGGCCCTGCTGGGGATCGGGTTCTTCAGCGGATCGGCGCAGCGGGCGCAGGCCTGCCCATTCTGTTCGGCCGTCTCGCTAACGTTCGCCCAGGAGATCGCGCAGAGCCAGGCAGCCGCGATCGTCCGGCTCGTGGAGCCGCCGCCGCCGGGGGCCCTGTCACCGCGTGCCGAGGGGCCGCTGCCCAAGGGCAAGTTCGTCGTCGTCGAGGCGATCAAGGGGGCCGACCTGATCGCCGAGGCCGGGCACGCGGGTGCTGACGGCACGCCGATCGAAACGATCCTGCTGGAGGAGAAGCCGGTGGGCACGCTCTTCCTGCTCATGGGCATCGAGCCTCCGAAGATCGTCTGGTCGAGTCCGATCCCGGTCAGCGAGCGGGCCGTCCAATACCTCCGAAAACTCTCCACGCTCCCCGAGAAGGGGCCCGATCGCCTGGCCTTCTTTCAACAGCACCTCGAAGACCCCGACGAGACGCTGGCCCGCGATGCCTATGACGAGTTTGCCGTCGCTCCCTACGCCGACGTTCGCGGTCTGGCCGACCGGATGGATCCGACGCAACTGCTCGGATGGATCGAGAATCCCAAGGTGCAGGCCAACCGCCGCCGGCTCTATGCCACCATGCTCGGCGCCTGCGGCACCAAGGCCGACGCCGAACGCATTGGCGCGATCCTCGCCAATCAGGACCTCGGCCCGGAGAAGGCGGAGGTTCGCAGTGGTCTGGATGCCCTGATCGCGTGTTATGTCACGCTCAAAGGGCCCGAAGGGCTCGACCTTATCGATGAACTCTTCCTGAACCGTCGCGGCCGCGAGATTCCCTTCACCGAAACCTATGCCGCGGTGATGGCGCTGCGATTTCTCGGTGAGGAGTCGCAGAGCGTGCCGCGGGACCGCGTGCTCGCATCGCTGCGGCTGCTTCTGGCGGAGCCGAAGCTTGCCGATCTGGTGATCGCCGATCTCGCCCGCTGGCAGGACTGGTCGGTGATCGACCGGCTCGTGGAACTCTTCGAGAAGGCCGAGGCCGACAACATCTTCGTCCGCGAACCGATCGTGAACTATCTGCGGGCCTGCCCACTGCCGCAGGCGGCCGCGGCAATAGCCACCCTTGAGAAGATCGATCCCGAGGCGGTCCGCCGCGCCGCCACACTGGCGGCCTTTGCAGGAGCGGTGGGGGCCAAGCCGGGCGACACCTCGTCCGCTCCGACAGCGACAGGCAGTGGCCAGACCGGTGCGAACGACGACGACGGTGACGGTGATCCGGGCGATCCCAGCATGGCCCGAGCGTCGGCTGCTGCCCCCACTGGAGCGGCTCCGTCCATGCCAGCCCCGCCGGCCACCGAAGCCGAAGCGGCCATCGCGTCCCGCATACCGGCGGTGCTCGCCGACGAAGAGGCCACCGACAACGCTCCCGGGATCGACCCTTCGAAGCAGCAGGCAGTCAGCCCCACCTTCCCGCCGGCCGCCGCTCGCCCACCAGCCAATGGCGGCTCCGATCGTGCGAAATGGCTGCTCGGGGCCGCGGTCCTGCTTCTGATCGCAGCGTTCTCGTGGTCCAGACTGCGGGCTGCCGGATCCGGGCCTTCCGACCGCTAACAGACACAGCCCATGCCAGCAGGTCTCTTCGACACCGCCGGACAGGAACCGCTCGACCATGCCGATGGTCAGGATGCGGAGGGCCGCTACCGCGCCGTCGCCGGCACGGCGATTGCCGCCGCGGTCGCAGCCGCCCTGTCGCCACTGGCGTTTCTCGACTGGTCGCTGGTCGTCGTGCCGATCCTGGGCGTGGTGCTCGGCACGCTGGCCTACCGCACGATCACGCAGCGGCCCGACGAGTTCACCGGACGACCGCTGGCCGTCGGCGCGATCGTGGTATCGGCGGTGTCGCTCATCGCCGGCCTCGTCACCCTGTCGCGGGCCTATGCCGCCGAACTCCCGGAGGGCTACGAACGTCTCAACTACGGCCTGCTCCAGCCGTTGCCTGGCGATCCGACCGATGCGGTGCCCGACACCGCCCGCACGATGGACGGTCGCAACGTGTTGCTGAAGGGATACATGTATCCGGGCAAGCAGCAGACCGGCATCACGCAGTTCCTGCTCGTGCGCGATCAGGGCGACTGCTGCTTCGGCGGCAATCCCAAGATCACCGATCGGGTGCTCGTGCAGTTGAAAGACCCCGGCCATCCCAAGGGGATCGATTTTTCGTCCCGGCTCACCAAGATTGCCGGCAGGTTTGTCATCCGCCCCATGGCCGCGCCCGGCATGGATGGCGGCGTGCTCTATCACCTCGAGGATGCCTTTGCGAGATAGCCTCGGGGTTCTGACCGCGCACTGCCATAAGCGCTGCCATAAACGGTTCTGCCACGTCGTGATGGCCTGCTGCCTGGTCGGGTGCGGGCCGCCAGCTGAGGTGGAGCCTCAGCCCGCGCCTGCCGTCGCAATCTCCGCCCGGCCCGCCGTCGCGACCCAGTCGGTGCCACCGGCCCCGGCCCCGACCTCGCCTCCGGCCGCGTCAACGCCCGTGCCCAGCCGCCCGGCCACTCCTCGCGACATCTCGTTCGACGACATCAAGCTCGACCTCAAGAAGGGGGATCCCTTCTCCCGCGACCTGCTGCCCACCCGGGTGACGGCCCTGGAGAAGACCCCGATCCGTATCCGCGGCTATATCCTGCCGAGTTTCCAGCAGACCGGCCTGACCCAATTCGTGCTGGTCCGCGACAACATGGAGTGCTGTTTCGGGCCCGGCGCCCTGCTCCACGACTGCGTGGTGGTCCGCATGAAACCGGGAAAAACAGCCTCTTTTTCGATTCGGCCGGTGGCCGTGACCGGCACCTTCCGGGTGGATGAACTGCGGGGTCCGGACGGCAAGCATCTGGCGATCTACGCGCTCGACGGCGAAGAGGTGCAGTGATTCATGGTCGTTGGTACGATCGCGGGAGATGCTCCCGAGAGCGTCCACCGTCATCGAACCCGTATTCTCTTGTCGCCTTCGCTGGGGGGCGATCGACCATGGACACCGACTTCTTCTGGATCTACGACATCCCACCGGCCAGGCTGGCACTGCTGTCGATCGCGGTGTTCGTCGGCTTCTACTGGCTCGGGTTGATCTTCATCCGGCCGATCCTCAGACAGTTCGTCAAGAACACGCCGGCCGCCAACGACATCGTCGGCTATATCCTTTCCTGCTTCTGCGTCTTCTACGGCCTGTTGCTCGGCCTCATCGCCGTCACCGCCTACCAGAACGTCTCCGAGGCCGGATCGAACGTCACCCGCGAGGCCGCCGCCCTCTCGGCACTCTACGAAGACGTTTCCCGCTATCCGGAACCCCACGGGCAAAACCTGCGGTGGCTGCTGCGGGACTACACCCGCTACGTCATCAAGTATGCCTGGCCGCTCCAACAGCGGGGCATCGTCCCGGAGGAGGGGACGATCCGCGCCGAGGCTTTTCACGACAGGCTTCTCGATTTCGAACCCCGCACGCCGTCACAGGAAATTCTGCACGCCGAGGCCCTGCGTCAGTTCAATCACTTCCTCGAGTGCCGGCGGATGCGGCTGTTTTCGGTGAAGTCGGCGCTGCCAGCGTCGATGTGGTACGTGATGTTCCTTGGGTCGATTCTCACTATCGTGATGTGCTGGATGTTCGACATGAAATTCATCGCGCACCTCATGCTCGGCGGCATCCTCGCCAGCTATCTCGGCACGATGATGTATCTCATCATCGACATGAACCAGCCGTTTCGGGGCGACGTGAGCATCACGCCGGAGGCCTTCGAGACACTCTACCGGCGCATGAACGAGGATTGACGATGATCCCTGAACACCCGATGGCTTCGCGTCGCGGCGTTGTCTCACGGCGGCGGGCTCTGGCCCACGGCACGGCAGCCACACTCGCGGCCGCCCGTGCCCTTGCCCCCTCGCTCTTCGTGGGATGCTCGCTCGGCATCCGCTCACGCGGAAAAACCGTGCCGGTCGGCCTTCTCCACTCGCAGACCGGCACGATGGCGATCAGCGCGACATCCCTTCGCGACATCGAACTGCATGCCATCGAGCAGATCAACGGCTCGGGCGGCCTGCTGGGCTACCAACTCGAAGCAAAGGCGCCGGACCCGCGGTCGCGACCCGACATGTTCGTCAAGCGGGCAAGGCAGTTGCTCGAGGCTGGAGTCGTCGCTGTGTTCGGCTGTTGGACGAGCACGAGCCGCAAGGCCGTGCTGCCGATATTTGAGCAATACAAGAAGCTGCTGTTGTACTCCGTGCAGTACGAGGGCAACGAATCGTCGCCGTATTGTGTCTACGGAGGCAGCGTTCCGAATCAGCAGATCATGCCGGCGATCGACTGGCTCACGGGCCCGGACGGCGGGTCGAAGAAGAAGATCTTCCTGCTCGGCTCCGACTACGTCTTTCCGCGCACGGCCAATTTCATCGCCAAGAAGTATCTGGCCTCGAAGGACCTTCGGCCCGCCGGGGAGGTGTATCTACCGCTGGGGCACCGGGATTTCACGGCGGCCGTCCAGCAGATCATCTTCTCGGGTGCCGACTGCGTGCTCAACACCGTCAACGGCGACAGCAATCTCGGCCTCTTCCAGGCGCTGGCCGATGCCAAGATCGATCCGGCAAAACTGCCTGTCGTCTCGACAAGCATCGCCGAGGACGAATTGCGGAGCCTCCTGCCGCATCAGGTCCAGGGACACTACGCCGTCTCGTCCTATTTCCAGAGCCTCGATACCGCAGCCAACCGTCAATGGATCGACGGATTCCGTAGTGAATTTGGCTCCGACCGCGTCACGGGCGATCCCATGGAGCCCGACTGGTGTCTCGTGCATCTCTGGAAGGCGGCCGTGGAGAAGGCGGGGACGTTTGAAACGGAGGCGGTGCGGCAGGCCTTCCGCGACGGTCTGTCGTTCGCCGGTCCGGGTGGCACCGTGCGGCTCGACCCCAAGACGCAGCACTGCACCCGCTATTTCCGTGTGGGACGCATCCGCGCCGACCGCCAGTTTGACATCGTGCACCAGTCGGACGCCCCCATCGATCCCGATCCGTATCCGCAGATCGCCTTCCCGGGCTGGAGCTGCGACTGGACGAAGGGGGGCATCACCCGCGGCCCGGAGGTCTCGATCGATGGCGACATTTAAGGTCGA
>JBBAVO010000099.1:0-3247 GCA_040397635.1 Pirellulales bacterium | reverse complement strand
GGGGGGCATCACCCGCGGCCCGGAGGTCTCGATCGATGGCGACATTTAAGGTCGAGAGCTCCGAGGGAATGCGGTGGGTGAAGGTCGATCTCGACGACGACCGCATGCGGGCCGAGCGGGGTGCGCTCAACCACATGCTCGGCACGATCACGATGGATGTGCCACTGCCCACACTGAAAGCCTGGTGGGTATCGCTCTTTTCCGACGAGTCGGTGGTGCGTCCCCGCTACAGCGGCAGCGGGACCGTCTTTCTCGATTCCACGCTCGGCGGCTACCACATCATGAAGCTGGCGGCAGGAGAACGCTGGGTGCTCGACACGCGGTGCTTCTGGGCAAGCGACGGCGATGTCAAGCTCTCGATCCACCGCGAACCGATGTTCACGTCCTTCTGGGCCGGCGAGGGACTGTTGTGGTACAAGACCGCCCTCAAGGGGGAAGGTCAGGTCGTGCTTACGGTCGATGGACCGGTGCAGGAAATGGAACTCAACGACGACACGCTCGTCACCGACGGACCCTTCGTGGTCGCGCGCACGCAAGGGATTTCGATGCATATCAAACGGCCCGCCAAGAACCTCATCAGCTACTGGCTCTCGGGGCAGAAGCGGGCCTACGTCTACAAGGGCACGGGCAAGCTGCTTTTGTGCACGGTGCCTTACTGGCGGGCGCGGATGCAACGGGAACGCGCGGGCTGGGGTTCCGAATGAGGCCGGCGGCGGCACATCGTGTTCCATCCGTGGCGGTGCTGCGGAGGTTCCTGCAGCTGACACCGCTCTTGCTACCGCTCTTGATACCGCTCTGGGCCGCGCCGCCGGCAGCGGCATGCCCGTTCTGCGGCACGGTTGGGCAGTCGCTCGCGCAGCGGCGCGACGCGGCGGACGCCGTGGCGGTCGCTGAAGCGGAGGGCACGGCGGCGGCGGATGCAAGCGGTTTTCTCGCGCAGCGATTTCGCATCGACCAGGTGCTCCGCGACACGGCCCACGCCGCCGTCGCCGGCGAGACCGTGCCGGCCCGCGTGGCCGGGCCGATCGCCGGAACGGCCGTGCTCTTTGGCACGGTCATGGCGGCAGCCCCGCAGGCCGCGGGCAATGGTCGCTCCTGGTCGGCGGTCGCGGCCGACGAGTCGCTGCTGGGCTATGTGACCGCCGCACCGGCGATCACGCTCCCGGCGGCCGAGCGGCTGCGGTGGTTCGCCACCCGATTGGAGCACCCCGATCCGGCGATCGCCGCCGATGCGTTCACGGAGTTTGGCCTGTCGCCGTTCACTGCCGTGCGTGCCGCAGCGAGCGCGCTCGACCCGGCCCGACTCCAAGCTTGGGTGAGCGAGCCGGGCATCGACGCCCGCCGCCGCGGGCTCTACGGACTCTTACTGGGAGTGGCCGCCGCCACCACGGACGATCCCGCGGTGGCACGAGACTGCCTCGACGCCCTGCATCGGGCCGTCGAGGCTCCGGCCGACGATTTTCGTGCTGGCTTCGATGGCATCCTGGCGGGGGTGCTCGTGGCGGAGGGGCAGGCCGGCCTCGATTCTCTCGAGCGCCGCGGCCTGTTTGGCCAGGAAGCGCGGGCCCTCGATCAGCGGCATCTGCTCGCCGCGGTGCGATTTGCCGGGGAAAGCCTGACCGAGACGATTCCACGGGAACGGATCGTCGCCGCGACGGCGGCCCTGCTGGCAAGCCCCGCCGTGGCGGCCGATGCCACGATCGATCTGGCCCGGTATCAGGCCTGGGAGACCGTGGCCGCTGTCTCCCGGCTCTGGGACACGCTCGGGACCGACGACCCGCTCATCCGCCGCGCCGTGGCCGGATATCTCGCCGCCTGCCCGCTCCCCGCTGCACGACAGGAACTCGAGCGGATCGGTCGGCAAAACCCCGGCGTGCTCAAACAGGCCCTCGATGCGGCAGCGTTGCCAGCGGCCCGTTGACCCCCGTGGCGGCAAGTTTTCAACTTGTCCGTGGCCTCCTTCTCGTGGCGGCAAGTTTTCAACTTGTCCGTGGCCTCCCTCTCGTGGCGGCAAGTTTTCAACTTGTCCGTGGCCTCAGCGCGGATTCCACAAGTTAAAAACTTGCGGCCACGGGTCTCATCCTTGCGGCCACGGGTCTCCACCTGCCCCGTGGCGGCACGTGTTCAACGTGTCCAACGGCCGTCTCACCCCCGGGGTGACGGCAACATCTCGGGGACGCCCGGACGCGTATCCTGCCCCGGCGTTGTGCCCGGCGCGGGCGGGGCCTTCTTCTCGTCGTAGTCTGCCTTGGTGGCGGGATCGCGGGGCGGCAGCTGCGTCACCGGGGTATCGGCCCCGATCGACTGGAAGTTCTGCGTGATCGAGCCGCGGCTGAAGACACCCGGACGGGAGTGACCGTAGTTGAGGTAGAGGCTGGCATCCCGCTGCCGCGCCCGGCGGTGGGCGTCGAAGTAGGCCTTGCCAGGCCACGGCCCCTCCGCGAGGAAGACGCCGTTGTATTCGAGCAACGATCCCTTGCGGAAGTGGAGCTGCGAGATGGAGCGGTTGTAATCCACGACTGCGCGGGCGTAGGAACTCTCCGCCTCGGCCCGCCGCCGCTGAGCGTCGAGGAGTTGGTCGAGCGTCACCGTGCCGGCGTCGTAGGCAGCCTGCACCGCATCCACCTGCCGCTCGGCGGCGACGCGGCGGTTGAAGTTCGTCTGGGCCAGCGCGAAATTCGTGTCCACGTTTCGCACCGCCTCGACCAGCGCGTGCGAGGCCTCGAGTTCCTCGTCCTGCAGACGGGCCCGCTCGCGGGCCAGCTGCAGCTGGTAGTTCCTCACCGTGGCGAGTTCGCGGCGGAAGCCGAGCGGCATCAGGAACTGTCCGCCGGCCTGCCACTCCTGGAACTGGCCGCTCAGGAGGGTCGAGTAGGCGTCGGTGCCGTTGAGCGGATCCCTGCCATTGGCGTTGTACGCCGCGTAGTTCTGATTGATGAGCTCCTGACCCATGCCGAGGAACCGCCAGCGGCCCACCAGGTCGAGCCGGGGCAGGACCATGTTCTTGGCCGCGGTCAGCTCCAACTCCTTCTGTTTGATCACCCACTTCTGCCGGCGGAGTTCAGCCGACCGCGACAGGGCCTCGACCAGCGACTGCTGCCAATCAAACGAGATGCGGGCGGTGGTCGGCTCGTCGGCGGGCCGAATCAGCCTGCCGTCGCTGGCCGAGATGCCCATCATGAATCGGAGCCTGTTCTCGCAGCGGTAGACGTCGGTGAGCGCCTGCTCGACCTCGCTGCGGAAGAAG
>JBBAVO010000098.1:8475-10194 GCA_040397635.1 Pirellulales bacterium | reverse complement strand
CTTCACGCGAAACACGACATCGTGTCGTTTTCGCTTGGCGGGCCTCCGCCCGCTGCCGTTGAGGCCGCCATCCAGGACGCCATTCAGGCGGCCAGCGGATGATCGCTGAAGCGGCATCCTGCCGCCCGTCGCGTGCGTCAGGACTTCGGCTGCTCGAAGAGCGAGGGCAGCGGCGCGAGTTCGATGAGTTCGGCGAGTCCGGCCGCCACAAGTTCACGGCCGGTCACGTAGCGGTGGGTGCGGCTCCATTCGTTGATCTGGTCGGCAGACCTGCCGAAGAGATCGCAGAGCAACACGTCCATCTCGTGCTCTAACTCCGCGAAATGCCGCGACCACTCGGCGGCCTCACGGATGCCGATGTGCTCCTCACTCTGCCACTTCATCGGATGAAAGAGGAAGACGCTGAAAGGCGTCACCAGCCGCCGCTGGCAGGCTGCGAAGGGCCAGAGCGCAGCCGAGGAACACTCCCCCGTCACCACGGCCGTGGCCCGGACTCCGCGCAGCCGCAGGAGCGTGACCAGCGACATGCCGCAGTAGGGGCTGCCACCTGGCGAATCGAAGTAGATGATGCACTCGCCCCCCGGCTCGACGCCGAGCAACCGTTCGGTGAGGTCCGACTCGTTGTCGGTCAGATCGCCGACGATGGCTACTTCCAGAGGGCCCGTCCGCTCCTGTTCCTGCTCCTGGTCGTGTTCCGGCTGCTGACGTTTTGATTCGCGTGGACGCATGGTGGTGCTCCCTCAGGGGCTGCGGGCAGGGGCTGCGGGAATGAGCGACGAGCTTACAATACTGCCGACGCGACCGTCGCGGGCCTCTCAGGCAAAGGCTCGGCTGCCGCGAAGGGAGCACTCCAGCAATGGGAATCGTCTGCCGCTGCCCGAACGGGCACAGCGTGAAGGTCAAGGATCATCAAGCGGGGAAGCGGGCACTCTGTCCGAACTGTGGGGCGACGTTTTCCATCCCGGCCGCGGGCGGAGCGGCAGCAGAGGGAGCTCGGGCACCTGAGGGCACGGCTGACCATTCGCAGCTGCCGCTGGCCCGGTTCGTGCCACTGGAGCCATCTGTCATTGCGACGCTGCCGCGGGCCATGCCATTTGGCGCGGCACGCGCAGCTGCGGCAGCGGCGGCTACAGCAGCTGCTGCTACTGCGGAACCGCCTGAGGCGTTGGAGCCCTACGCGGAGACGTTGCCCTTGGGAGTCGATCCATTCGCGGGCGGGCCTTCGGATGCCGCTCAGGCGCAACTCCATCCCGCGATCGCCGACCGGCCCGACCTTGCCTGGCGGATCGCGTATCCCGGAGGCGAGCCGTCGGAGCCTGTGGACGCGGCGACCATGCAGGACTGGCTCGCGGGCAGTCAGGCGGAGGGCACCGAGCTGGTCTGGCGGGCCGATTGGGCCGAATGGCAGCCGGTTCGAACGGTGTTTCCTGAGTTTTTTCCGGGCGGCTGAACGGCTTTTGCACCGGAGATGGCGGGTGTTTTTTCGCGCGAGAGGCCGCGGCGGTGTGATAGAGTCAAGGGCCTGCGGATGCGCCGGCCGTGCCGGCCGGATCGTCTGTCACGCACCCTTCCATTGCACCATTCCAGAGGAGACCACCCCATCATGCGCGGTTCAAGCACCCTCGTTTGTCTGTTCGTCGCGTTCGTTCCGTTTGCCGTGGCCACCCCGGCGGCGGCGCAGGGTGTGGTCGCGGAGGATACGCGGGCATTTGCCATCGC
>JBBAVO010000098.1:5789-8375 GCA_040397635.1 Pirellulales bacterium | reverse complement strand
CCCCGGCGGCGGCGCAGGGTGTGGTCGCGGAGGATACGCGGGCATTTGCCATCGCTGGCGGCTCGCTCCTGCTCGAGGCTCCGGCCGGCTGGAAGCGGGTGCAGCCGAAGTCGGGGATCGTCGAGACGGAGTTCTCGATTCCGTCCGCGGGCGACCTGCCTCCCGGACGCATGACCGTGATGGGCGCCGGCGGCAGCGTGCAGGCCAACATCGACCGCTGGTATGGCCAATTTGCGCAGCCCGATGGCGGCGACACCAAGGCCAAGGCGACCACCAAGACTGTCAAGCTCGCCGGCAGCACCGTGACGATGGTCGATGTGTCGGGCACCTACAAGGACATGCCGGGCGGTCCGTTCGCCGGCGGCAAGACGGTTGAACGCCCCGACTACCGGATGCTGGCCGCGATCGTCGAGACGGCCGACGCGGGGAGCCACTTCCTCAAGTTTTACGGGCCGGCCGCAACCGTGGCGAAGGAGGCCGATGGCTTCCGCAAGATGGTCGAGGGCCTGGTGCCCGCCGGGAAGTGAGCGACTGAAACCCCCAGGAAGATCGAGTCATGAAGATTCAGGAATTTCTCGAGCATCACGGCATCGCCGGCAATCCGTTTGCCGAGGAAGACGCGCAGAACGACACCGTCTTCAAGCGCACCTGCCTGGAATCGACGTTTCATCCCGCCTGGGACAAGATCTACGGCGACCCTGCCGATCCGAGCACCGCGATCGTGTTTGGCGAAAAGGGGGCTGGCAAGACGGCGCTCAAGCTGCAGATGGTGCGGCAGTTCGATCGTCACAACGAGACGCATCCCGAGAGCAAGACGCTCGTCGTGCTCTACGACGACTTCAATCCCTTTCTGGATCGTTTCGTGAGCCGCGTCGGACCCAACCGGCCCGTGGATAAGGTGCTCTCGCAGTGGAAGCTCTGGGATCACATGGACGCGATCCTCTCGCTGGGCGTGACGCAGTTCGTATCGACGCTCGTCGATCCGCCTGCCCGCGAGGTGGCTGCTCGGCCGAAGCTCACACCGCCGCAGGCGCGGGATCTTAGCCTGCTGGCCGCCTGCTACGACCAGTCGACGGCCGAGACCTTCCCCTCGCGATGGCGAAAGCTCCGCAGCCGCGTGGGCTACCGGGCCTGGCAGGGGCTCTGGCCGACGCTGGTCGGCGTTGCGGCTGCGATCATCATGGGCCTCGCCCTGCTGATCAGCTTTCAGCGCAGTTCGCTGGGGTGGGCCGGGGCGTGGTGGCCGTGGCTGCTTCTGGCCGCCGCCTGGGCACCGTGGGCATGGCGTCGCGCCCGCAGCTGGTGGCTGGCCACGCGGATCGTGCGGAGCATGCGAACCGGCAACCGCACCACCGGCCAACTGGCCCGCGCGCTGGCGCGTGTGCCGGAGGTGGATCTCGCCGGCCAGCCGGTTCCCGCCTCCGCTCGCAGCGACGACCGCTATGAACTGCTGGCGAAGTTTCAGGGCATTCTCGCCGCCCAAGGCTATGCCGGCATGGTGGTGATCGTTGACCGGCTCGACGAACCGCATCTCATCAATGGCTCTGCCGACCGGATGAAGCAGGTGATCTGGCCCATGCTCGACAACAAGTTCCTCAAGTCGCCAGGCATCGGGCTGAAGATGCTCCTGCCGCTGGAGCTCTATCGCTTCATCGAACGCGAGGATGAGCAGTTCAACCAGCGGGCCCGGCTCGACAAGCAGAACCTCGTGCCGTCGCTCGAATGGTCTGGTGAGACGCTCTATGACATCGCTTCCACCCGCGTGAAGGCGGCGAGCGTTGGCAGCCCGCCAGCCACTCTCGCGCAGCTCTTCGAGCCGGAGGTCGATCAACGCCGCCTGCTGGAGGGCCTGCGCAGCCTCCGCGTGCCGCGGCAGCTGTTCAAGTTTCTCTACCGGCTTCTCGTGGCCCACTGCCACGCCCACACGGGCGAGCAGGCGGTCTACAAGATTCCGCTCGAACGATTTGACACGGTGCTCGCGGTGTTTCGCCGTGACCAGGACGCCTTCGACCGCGGTCTCGCGCCGCGGTAGTGATGCATGCAGGGTGAGAACGACGTCCATACGCTCGTCATCGGCCGCGACGCGATGGCCTGTCGGTTCGAGGTCTTGTTCAATGCCGGCGAAGTGCCAGACGCCACGGCGATCGCCGTTGACTGCCTCGACCTCGTCGATGAGATCGAGGATCGGATCACGGTCTATCGCGACTCAAGCGACCTGGCGCGACTCAACGCCACGGCGGCGGCCGGCTGGCAGCCGGTGGAGGCCGGTCTCTTCTCGCTCCTGCTCGAGGCCCGTGATCTCCATCAGCGAACGGGTGGCGCATTCGACATGGCGGCCGGCTCACTGGTGAGAACCTGGGGATTCCTCCGCCGACAGGGCCGGACTCCCACCGCGGAGGAACTCGCGCTGGCCCGCGAGGCCGCCGGCATGCAGTGGGTGGAATTCGACACGGCTGGCAGTCGGGTGCGGTTCACCCGGCCGGGCGTGGAGTTGAACCCTGGCGCCATCGGCAAAGGCTGGGCGATCGACCGCGTGATGGAGAAGCTTCGCGACTGTGACGTGCCCAGTGCGCTCGTGCATGGCGG
>JBBAVO010000098.1:3126-5689 GCA_040397635.1 Pirellulales bacterium | reverse complement strand
GTGGTCGCTCCCACGGCGGCTGAGGCCGACAGCCTCTCCACGGCCCTCTATGTGCTCGGTCCGGCGGGCTTGGCTCGGGTGGCGCCGGCCGGCGGAGCCGTGGGGGCAGTTCTGGTCGTGCCCGGCAAGGCGTCAGGGGCCGTGCGGGTGCTCACGGCCAACCTCGCCGAAGACCTGTTCGCCATCGAGCCGGGCGAGGGCGTGGAAGTCTGACGGAGCCGGTAAACGGCGGAGCCGTGCCTTTTTTCATCCCCGGGATACACTACCGTTCCGGGCTCTGCCCTTTCCTCCCGCCTTGGACCCCCGCCCGCGATACCCAATCTGACATGTTCGACTGGTTTGAGCGGGGTTCCTACCTCGGCATTGTGGTGTTCCTGACGCTCACTGGCATCGGTCTGCCCGTGCCGGAGGAGGTGCCAATTGTGGCCGCGGGAGTGGCCAGCAGACTGTCTCAACTGAAGTGGTATTACGCGTTGCCAGCCTGCATGGTGGGGGCATTGCTTGGCGACAGCCTGATGTATGCCATCGGCCGGTTCTTCGGGGCCCGGATTCTCAAGGAGCATCCCTGGTGGTCGGGCTTTCTCACGCCCGAGCGAGAACGGACGATCGAGAACCTGCTCCGCAAGCACGGTATCAAGGCGTTTTTCGTGGCCCGGTTTCTGGTGGGGCTCCGCAGCCCTTTCTATCTGACGGCCGGCATCCTCAAGGTGAAGTATCGCTGGTTCCTGCTGGCGGATTTCATCTGCGCTTCGATCGTCATCGGTGGCTTTTTTGGTCTGGCCTACCTGTTTGGCGAACGGATCACCGGCCTCATCCAGTCGGCAACCCGTGGGTTCACGGCGATCACGATCGCGATGGCGGTCGTTGCCCTGACCGTGATCGCCTTCTTCTCCTTTCGTCAGCGGCGGATTCGCATGCTCGATCAGGATCCGGAGTCGCTCTTCGACAACCGGGAGATCCTGCTCGGCCCCGCCGCCGACCGGATCGCCGACGCTGTCGCCCTCGGCGACAGCCGGCACACCGAGCACGAACGGCCGTCCGGGACGAGAGACTGACAACTGCGGCCGATCGGCGTGTGAGGCCTGTGCCGATTCTGTCGGCACGAGGGTGACGTCTGGGCAGGATTGTCGCCCTGCGGCGACTTTGCTGTCGCCGGATTGCGACCTAAAGAACTGGTGGAGACTTCTCTCGTCAGCACCTTTCCTCCCCAGGATGCCACCATGATCCGTCCCACGGCGCCGATCGATCGCCCCTCCAGTCTGGGTCGTGTACTCGTGGTGGACGACGATCGCCGCGTGGCATCGCACACCGCCCAGTGGCTCTGCAGCCTCGGCTGGCATGCGAGCGCCGTCAGCCGCGTCGAGGAGGCGCTGCCGCTCCTCGCCCGTGAGCCCTATGCGGCCTGCATCGTTGACGGCCTGCTGGCTGGGAATGGGGCGAGTCGGATCGCGGCCAGCCTGCGACTCGCTGCCGCGGGCACCGGACTGGTGATCACGATGCCGGAGGCTCCTGCCACGTTGATGGCCCCGAGCATCGATCCCGATGCGATCGTCCGCACGCCGGCACGCGATGCGGAACTGCTGGCCGCGCTCGACACGGCGTTCGCGGCGGCCACGCGTCGTGCTGCGGCCGCCGAGGCCCAGCCCGCCACGCCGAAACTGCTTGGATCGTCGGCGGCGATGCGGCATGTGCTCGACCTCGTGGCCCGGCTCGCCGATGCCCCGGCGACGCTGCTCATCACCGGGGAGAGCGGCACGGGCAAGTCGCTCCTGGCCCGCGAGATCCATCGGGCCAGCCATCGTCGCGAGAAGCGGTTCGTCGAAGTGGCCTGCGGCTGTCTCAGCGAAACGCTGCTTGAAAGCGAACTCTTCGGCCACGTGGCTGGTGCCTTCACAGGCGCCACGGCCGACCGTGACGGAAAATTTCGCCAGGCCGATGGCGGTACCATCTTTCTCGACGAGATCGCCACCGCGTCGCCTGCCATGCAGGTGAAACTGCTGCGGGTGCTTCAGGACTTGCGGTTCGAGTTGGTGGGTGGCTCGCAGACGCATGCGGTCGATGCGCGTGTGATCCTGGCCACCAACGAGGACCTCGCGGCATTGGTGGCAGCTGGCACATTTCGCGCCGATCTCTTCTGGCGAGTGAACGTCATCACGATCGAAATGCCCACACTCCGGGATCGGGCCAGCGATATCCCGATGCTCGCGGAGCATTTTCGGGCCGCCGCCGTGGCCCGCGGCGGCCGCGAGGTGGAGGGATTCTCGCCCGCGGCCCTCGAGGCCCTCGCGAGGTATCGCTGGCCGGGCAACGTCCGCGAACTCGAGCACGCGGTGGAATACGCGGTGTTTCTCGGTCGTGGGGCATGGATCGGAGCCGCCGACCTGCCGCCCGCGGTCAGACTCGCCGGCGGGGGGGGCGGGGGTGAGATGGTAGCGGCTGGTGCGTCTGCCGCTGCCGCCGCCGCTGGATCGCTCAAGACCTCGCTGAAGACATCGATGGCCCATCCGGAGCGGCGGCTGATCATCGAGGCGTTGGAGCGATCCAACTGGCGGCGGGACGCCGC
>JBBAVO010000098.1:0-3026 GCA_040397635.1 Pirellulales bacterium | reverse complement strand
CCCCAGCCTTCACGAACACAGGAGATTTTCCCCAGGATGTTCCGCAACCTCAGCACGTTTGGCCTGCCGCTTTCCGGACGCCCCAGCGAACTCATCGAACTGGCCCTGTCGTTCGGCTTCGACGCGATGGACATCGACCTTGTCGATTTTCAGCAGCAGGCAGAGACCTTCGGCGTGCCCCATGCACGGCGGCTGATGGTGAGCGCGCGGCTGAAGTGCGGCGTGTTTCGACTTCCCGTGACGCTTGATGCGGACGACGCAACGTTCAATGCCGAATTGGCACTCCTGCCGAAACGGCTCGAGTTTGCCCAGGCGACCGAGGCCACCCGTGCGGTCGCCTCGATTGCGGCCGCATCCGACGAGCATTCCTTCAAGGACTTCTTCGAGCAGTACCGGACGCGGCTCGACACCATCGGCGGCATGCTCGACTCTCATGGCATCTCGCTCGGTCTGGCGATCACTCCCGAGGCCGAGGCCCGCGCCGAGAAGACGCATCAGTTCGTGCACACCTTCGAAGGGCTGCTCGGCCTGTTGGCCGTGTCGCATCCCCGCGTCGGCGCAGTGGTCGATTCTTGGGCCCTGCACATCACGGGCGAACCGCTCGAGATGATCACGAAGGTGCCGAAGGGTCGCATCGTCGAAGTGCGGCTTTCCGATGCCCCCCGCGATGTGGTAGCGGCGGAACTCACGCACGCGCAGCGGCTGATGCCGGGCGATACCGGGGTGATCAATTCTGCCGCCGTACTGACGCAGGCGAAGAACGCCGGCTTCGATGGACCGGTGACGCCGTGGGCCGATCGCTCGACGCTGGCCGGCCGCGGCCGCGAACGGATCGTCAAGGTGGCCGGGGATCGGCTGGAAGCAGTCTGGAAGGAGGCCGGTCTGCCGATCGTGCCGCGGTGGTTCACGCCCGTCGCCAAGGACGCCTTCGGCCGTCCGCTCAACGAAGAAATCTTCGCCGGCGCCGAGTAAGCCGCATCACGCCCCTTCTCGGATCCATGTCACCTTGGGCGAGCCGCCGCCATCCTTGGCGGAGCCCTTGATGAACTCCGAGACGTATCGCAGCGTTTTGCCGGGGCGGTCGGGATCGCGAAAGGCATCCCCTTTCTGCAGGATCGGCAGCTGGTCGGGCATGCCGCCGAAGGCTCGCGTGCCGGCCGCCTGGCACGGATACCACCAGCCCTGGCCGTCTGCATCGACAAGGTAAAACTCCGGGTAGCAGTGGCCCTCGACCCAGACCGTCCGCGCCGGAATGCCTTCGGCCCGCGCCATGGCGATGAACAGGCAGGTGAGTTCCTCGCAGTCTCCCCAGCCGTCGGCCAATGCCCGTGCCGCCCCCTTCAGGTCGCCGTTGCGGTATTCGACCTTCTCGCGAACCGTGTCATAAATCGCCTCTACCTTCTGCCAGCCATCGAGATCCTCGCCGGTTGCCTTCGCCAGTTTCATGATCTTCGGGTGACGTGTTTCGATGTAGGGGCTCGCCCCGAGGAAGACCCGCAGGGCCCGGTCGGGCTTCTGTGGGATCGTCAGCGGCGACGGGTTGGCGGGTGGGGTGATCGATGCGCGTTCGAGCGAAAAGGTCACGATCGCGTGCGCCTTGTCGCCGGCGGGCAGGCTGGGGATCTCCACGATCATCTGCTTCACGCCCCCCGGCAGCGTGCGATACCGCAGGCCGCGGACGTCGGGCGAGACGTCCTCCTGGAGGATTTGCACCTTCTGCTCAGGCCAGTCGGCAGGCACCGGGAGGGTGGCGTAGATATCTCGGCACGCCCCGCCCTCGGCCGTCACCATCAAGCCGACCCGGTATTTCTGCGTGCGGGCGTCGCCCAGCGAGGGGGCCGCAGAGCCCGCCTCGGGGGCCGCAAATTGGGCCCTGGCGGGCAGGGTGAGGGCGAGTGCTGCCAAGGCGGCCAGCAGCGGGATGGGTTGAAACCGATTCATACGAACTCCATCGGCCGCGGCCGTATGCCGCCTCGCGGGGCGGGGCCACCGTAACGATCGGAGAATCTGGGGCGGCGGGGGCAAACACTCGATTGTTCAGCCGCCCTCCGGCTGCTACACTGCGCGGCTCGATCCATTGTGGCCCGTGAGTCCTCCTCCCCCAACCCGTTTACCCAAAACCCCCCCACGCATGGTCAACCGCAACCTCATTCGCGAACTTGAACTCGGAGACGAACTCGATCAGGAACTGGAACTCGCCCTGGCTGGAACGGAAGAGGGCGAATACTCGATCGGAACCTCCACGCTGGCGGTCAACTCGGTGCTCGAGGGGAAGGTGTTGCGGGTCGATGACGAGTTTGTGCTCGTTGACGTGGGCTACAAGAGCGAAGGCCACATCCCGCGGAACGAATGGGATGAGACCGAGCCGCCGCCGCAGGTGGGCGACATCGTCAAGGTGCTGCTCGAGGAGTTCGAGGACGGTCAGGTGGAGGAGCAGCGTGGGCTGATCACGCTCTCCAAGCGGAAGGCGCGCCGGATCGAGGACTGGCTGCGCGTGATGGAGAGCGTTCACGAGAACGACGTCGTCACCGGCTTCGTCACCCGCAAGATCAAGGGTGGTCTGCTCGTGGATATTTCCGGCGTCAACGTCTTCCTGCCGGCGAGCCAGGTTGACATCCGTCGCCCCGCCGACATCGGCGACTACTGCGGTCGGGCGATCCAGTGCCTCGTGCTGAAAATCGACGAGGCGCGGCGGAACATCGTCGTGTCGCGTCGGGCGCTCATCGAACAGGAGCGGGCCGAGCGGAAGAAGCAGCTCATGGAGACGCTCGAGGTGGGTCAGATCCGCCGTGGCGTCGTCAAGAACATCGCCGACTTTGGCGCCTTCGTCGATCTGGGTGGCATCGACGGTCTGCTTCACATCACCGACATGAGCTGGGGCCGCATCGGCCATCCGAGCGAGATGGTGCAGATCGACCAGGAGGTCGAGGTGCAGGTGCTCCACATCGACCGCGAGCGGGAGAAGATCGCGCTGGGCATGAAGCAGCGGACCGCCAGCCCGTGGGCGAAGGTGGCCGACAAGTATC
>JBBAVO010000097.1:5827-10300 GCA_040397635.1 Pirellulales bacterium | reverse complement strand
TCTTCGGGTTCGTCTGGACTTTTAATCCGTTGGTCCTGGGTTCGAGTCCCAGCAGCCTCACTGGAAAACGAGGGGTCGTGGGTTTGGATGCGGCGTGTGTGCATCGCACACCACACTGTGCAGATGAAAATGACGCGGTTTCCTGCCAGCTCAGTTACGTCTCGTTCCGCGTTGCATCCCGAACACCCACGCCGGTTGCTGACACCAGCTTTTGGACCTTGCGCACTTGCGCCATGAGCCTGACTTCGAGCGGATAGAACACCCGTCGCAGCGGTGAGTCATAGAGTGACATCGCCAGAGAACTGAGCGTCCGTGCCGGCCGGGCCCCCCTCCACTCCGTCCGATTCAACACATCGAAATAGAGTCGATCGAGTGGGTGACCGGCGTTGTAAAGCCACGGCTTCAGTCGGCCACTGAAATGAATGATAAACGGATCTGATGCAAGCCGCACCCCAAGGGCATGCTCTAACCGCGGGTGGCACTGCCACCGCGGGTCGAGTTCTGTCCACGCGCCGGCGAGAATGGCATTCAACCCATCTTGATCGTACTGATTGAGGCGGTCGCGGTGGCGGTCGATGAACTCCGCGACTAGCACGGTGATTCGCTGTCGCCTCCACTGCTCGAGATCGACGACCATGGCGCCGGCGTTGAAATACGGCGAATCGGACGCGAGTCCGAATTGTTTCCAATCGGCCAGACCATCGATCGAGGAAACCGTCGGAATGAACGGATCGCGGCAGGCTCCTATGACCGCTCCGTGCAGTTCGGAATCATGGAACTCCGCGATGTCAGCAAGCACGAGCATATCGGAATCGAGAAGGACGGCCCGCTGTTCGCCGGCTTCGAAATAGTCCCCGATCGATAGACGGGCGTAGGTAAGTTGCGGAACCCTGCCCCAGACGGGGAACTCGCCAGCCAAGTGAAAACGGGGCGCCGTGAATTTCCATCGAGCGGGTGCACTCGTGGCACCTTCCCAAGAGCGTTCAAGCCGCCGGCGGTCATCGTTCGTAAGACCACCGTCGATGATCGTGATCTCCAGCCGCCGCGGAGAAACATGGTGCTCAAGTAAGGATCGTACCGTGACGGCAAGCGGCATGGCGTACTTGCCATCTGCGAGAGTAATCACGCGGATACACTCGGCCATGGATGCCCTACAAAGTTTTTTTTGCTATGGTCGTTGGTGCGGAGGCACTGACCTGGTCGCAAGCGGAAATGCCGTAGCCAGATTTTACCTTATGCGGCAGGGTAGCGTTCTGATGCCATGTGGATCGACGGTGATTCTTTCGGATCGATACCGAGGGTTACGAGATCCGATAGATTCCTGCCGTCATCGACTTGCCTGGCGGGGAGAGGTTTGCCACTCGCCCCTGCTCGTCCGTCCGCCACCGGCCCAACGTCTCCCAAGTCTCGTCGTCGAGTCGCTGGAGCGAAACGGCGACCCCTACGGCAGGTTTTCCGGTGCTCGTGTTCAGCATGTGGACGCTGATGGCACTCTGACGGGCGGGCGGGGTTTCCCTCGGTTCAGCAGCAGTGCACAACGGCGTTGGCAAACATGTCAGTCTGACCTAACCCCCAAAAACCTCATCACTTCCAGCGAGAGAAACTGGCGTCACTCATGGGGGCAGGTCAGGTTCGCGGGCCGCCACACAGAAACCGTCTGCCACAAACGATCTTTTTTGCTGGAATTTCGTACCTTGAGGGTGTGGTCCGTTTTCAAAACGACCCGTCCTCTTGGAGACTTCCCGATGAAGCGGCGGATCTTGGCTCTTGCTCTGCTCCTTGGCTGCGCCGTGGTGGCACAGCCCGCTCAAGCTCAAGGCCTGTGGTTGGGCGGCCCCAGCTTTAGTGGCATCGGCTTTGGCAGCGGCTTTTCCCCCTACGGCTTTGGGAACGCGGCCTACTTCGGCGGATACGCTCCTGCCCGAGTTGCGTATCCGGCGGCAGTGAGGCCCGTCTATGTTGCGAGGCCTGTCGTATATGGCGGCATCAGTCGGGCAGATCCCCCGAGACCAGCTGTCCGGGTTCCGCTGAATCGGGCCACCCGTCGAGTTTGGCGACGGGGATGGTGAATCGACACCGTCAGGATCGAACGGATCGAATACAAGGAACGGATCCATGGCTTTTTCAGCAAAAATTGTTGGTGACGAATTGGTTCTGAGAATTCCCATGAACGCCAAGCCGGAGAAGTCGGCCAGTGGGAAAACGCTGGTAGTCGCCTCCACCCATGGGAATAAGGAAACCGACTGCGTGGTGGATGGCAAGAAGGTGATCGTCGGGGTCAACGCCTACATCCCGGTGAGGTAGGTCTCGTGCCGGCCTGCTGCGTAAACGCATCCGCTCAGGACGCCCCCTTTGTCCGCGCTGTGTTCGACAGGATCAACGCCGAGCGGAAACAGCACGGGCTGAAACCGCAGGCTTCCCGTGGCGTGTGGTTACGGCCCTGGTGCGGGCGATTTGCCGGGCGAAACGCTAAATTCCGCCCCCGTGAACGCGGCCTGTGCGGGCGACGTATAGTTGAGTGCACGGGCACTGGGATTCCGTTCCACAAGAGATCGTGTCGGCATGCCACCCAAGAAAAAATCTTTCCGTCGCCGCAGTGACCTGCGCGTCGAACCGCTCGAGCCCCGCCGGGTGCTGGCGGTATCGGTGACCGCCGCCCTGCCCGATATCGGCTTACCTCTGGCGACTGCCACGCAGACGATCGACCTGGCGGGGCGGTACGACGATACCGCCGTCACGGGCACGCTCGTGCGGTTCGATGTCAACGCCTCCGCACCATTCGACAAAGTCTACGTCGAACTCTTCGATCAGGCCGGTGGAAACCGGCTACGGACCACGCCCGCCACGGCCGCCAACTTCCTCGCGTACGTCGACGACGGCTCCTACCAGAACACGTTCATCCACCGCTCCGTCCCAGGCTTCGTCGTCCAAGGAGGCGGATTCACCGTCACCGACGGCCAGCCAGGGATATTGATCGGCAACGTCAACCAGCGCGACGCCGTGGTCAACGAGCCAAAGCCGACTGGCACGAGCGTTGCCAACAACGTCCGCGGCACGATTGCCATGGCCAAACTCGGATCCGATCCCAACAGCGCCACCAACCAGTGGTTCTTCAACCTCGCCGACAACTCGGCCAATCTCGACACGCAAAACGGCGGTTTCACCGTCTTCGGCCGCGTGCTCGGCAGCGGCATGGCCGCCGTCGATGAAATGGCGAAGGTGCCGCGATTCGGCTACGCCTCGCCGTTCGACACGGTGCCACTGCGGAACGTGCCCGGGGCCAACTCCAGCACAAACCCACTGTTCACCAACCCCGCGGTCGATACCACTACGCTCACGGCTGAACAGTTCGTGAAGTTCCCGCAGATCGTCCGTTCAGGCGAACTGGTGTACACGGCGACGAGCAGCAATCCGGCGGCGTTGGCGGCGTCGATCACGCCCCAGGGCAAGCTGCAACTGATCGCAGGCGACCCGGGAGCGATCGGTGTCACGACGATCACGGTGCGGGCTTCCTCGGTCTTCGATCCGAGCGACTTCGTGGAGGACTCCTTCACGGTAGACACAGTCCGGCCGGTGCTGCAGGGCGTGACGGGCCCAACACCGCGGACGTATGCGTCGGGTGAAAAGCTGTCGTTCACCGTGACGTTCAGCGAGCCGATGGCCGTGACGGGCTCGCCCTATCTGGACCTGAAGGTGAACGGCGTCGCCCGCAGGGCGGTCTACGACAGCGGGGCTGGCACGAACCGGCTGGTGTTCAGCTACCCGGTCGCCAGCGGCGAGACGGCAGCGGCAGGCACGGTGGTGGCCACGGGACGCTCGATCCAGCTGCCGGCGGGCGCGGCGGTGACCGATCTGGCCCGGAATGCAGCGGTGTCGCTGGCCTACACGCCGCCCGGCACGCCGGGCGTGAAGGTGGACGGGATCGCGCCGGTGGCTTCGAGCGTGACGGCTCCGGCGGCGAAGACATATCGGGCGGGCCAGCCGCTGGTATTCAAGGTGAACTACAGCCGGGCGGTGTACGTCAGTGGCACGCCGCAGCTGATGGTCTCGATCGGCACGAGTGTGAAGCCGGCGACCTACATCGGCGGCACGGGCACGACGACCCTGTCTTTCCGCTACGTGGTGGCGCCGGGCGACCTGAGCGTGCAGGGCGTGGTGCTCGGCAACTCGGTGGGTTTGAGTGGCGGCTGGATCCGCGACGCGATCGGCAACAATGCCCGGCTCGCGGTGCCGGCGGTGAACACCCGCAACGTGCTGGTGGACGCGGTGTCGCCGACGATCACGGGGCTGACGGTCCCTGCGGCGGGGACCTACAAGAAGAACCAGCTGCTGTCGTTCACGGTGACGTTCAACGAGCCGATGACGGTGACAGGCGTGCCGAGGCTGCAGGCGGTGATCGGCTCGACGGTCCGCAACATTGCGTATGTCCGGGGGACGGGCACTCGTTCGCTGGTCTTCAGCTACACGCTCCAG
>JBBAVO010000097.1:0-5727 GCA_040397635.1 Pirellulales bacterium | reverse complement strand
AATGGCGTACTCGATGGAAATTGCACACGTCGGCGGGATTCCCACTCCCGCGATCGTCCTCGACGCGGCCACGGTGCGCGGCAACATCGATCGGCTCGCGGCCTATGCCGCGAGCCACGGAATCGCCGTCCGACCCCATACAAAGACGCACAAGAGCATCGAGGTTGCGGCCTTGCAATTGGCCGCCGGCGCCCGTGGGCTCACCGTTGCCAAGGTGGGGGAGGCGGAGGCCCTGCTGCCCACTTTCGCCGATGGGGCGTCTGACTTCCTGATGGCCTATCCGGCCGTGGACGCTTTTCGCACGCGGCGGCTCGCGGCTCTGGCGGGAGCATCGCGGGTGCGGATTGCAGCAGACACGACCGTGGCCCTCGACGCCACGAGCGCCGCTGCGACCGCCGCCGGAACCACGATCGGCGTGCTCGTCGATCTCGATGTCGGCATGGGCCGCACGGGCGTGCCCACCGCCGCGGCGCTCGTCGCCCTCGCACAGGCCGCCGACAAGGCCCCCGGCCTGCGGATCGACGGCATCCTCTGCTACCCCGGCCACATCTGGGCGAAGCCCGACGAACAGGCGGTGCCGCTGGCACGCATCGCCGCGCAGCTTCAGGAAGCGATCGAACTCTTCGATCGCCACGGTCTCTGCCGAGACATCGTGTCGGGCGGATCCACGCCGACTGCCTACCAGTCGCACCTCGTGCCGCAGGTCACGGAAATCCGTCCCGGGACCTCCGTCTATAACGACATGAACACCGTCCGCGGCGGCTTTTGCACGCTCGCCGACTGTGCCGCCTCGATTCTCTGCACCGTCGTCAGCGACGCGGTGGGCGGCCAGGTGGTCCTGGACGGAGGTACGAAGATGTTCACGAGCGACCGTTGTGTCCCTTCTCCGGAGAGTGGTCACGGCCACGTCGTCGAATATCCCGATGCGGTGATCACCAAGCTCTCCGAGGAGCACGCGCAGGTGAATGTGACGCGGTGCGTGCGTCGGCCCCGGGTGGGCGAACGAGTCAGTGTGATCCCCAATCACATCTGCCCGTGCATGAATCTGCAGGATGCAGTGTGGTGGCGGGAGCCAGACGGCCAACTCCGCAGGCTCACGATCGACGCCCGCGGCCGCCTCTCCTGAAACGCGACGAGACGGCTCGGCCCGGATGCCAGGCCGTCACGCCCAGGCGTTGCGCAAAAACCTCAGCCAGTTGCCGTACATCACCTTGTCGATGTCGGCCGACGGGTAGCCCCTCTTGGCGAGCAGGCCGGGCAGGCCGGAAAGATCGGCGATCGTCTCCAGATCGTACGGGGCCTGCTCGCGGCCGAAGGCGCCGTCGAGATCCGAGCCGATACCGATGTGGTCGGCATTGCCCGCGAGCTGACAGACGTGGTCGAGGTGGTCGATCATCACGACGAGATCGCAGTTCATCTCCCGTGGTGTCGATGTGCCGCGGGCCCAGCCCGGCACCATCATCCACGCATCGAGGGCACCGCCGATCACGGCGCCGCGGCTGATCAGCGCCTTGATCATCTCGTCGGAAAACTGCCGGTTGTGGTTGACGAGTGCACGGCAGTTGTTGTGGCTGGCCCAGACCAGCCCGGAGAAGAGATCAAGCGCCTCCCAAAAGGCTGCGTCGCAGAGGTGCGTGGCGTCGAGGATCATCCCCAGCCGATCCATTTCGGCGATCAGCTCCCGCCCGGCGGCGTTGAGCGGCGCCGAGGCATCGGTGCCGTGGGCGTATCGGCCCGGGCCGTAGTGGGCCGGGCCCACGGCCCGCAGCCCGTAGCGGTGCGCTCGCTCCAGATGTCTGACCGTGATCATCGAATCGGCGCCCTCGAGAGAGAGGATGTAGCCGATCGGCAGCCGCGAGACGTCGCCACCGCTTTCCATCACCGCGAGCCATCGCGAGACGTGGGCGTCGAGTCCGGCGCGATCGACGATCTGCACCATCTCTCCCGCCTCCTCCATGGTGCGATACCAGTGGAGTTGGGCCTGCGTCTGCGACCAGGCCTGCTCGGGAGAGTTCCAGCCGGGGAGCGGGTTGTCTGGGGACACGAAGCGGGCGATCTGCGTCGCGACGACCAGGCCGATCCGGCCACGCCTAAGATCCGGAAACGAGACGACGGCGTTGCCCCGGTCGGGCTTGTCGCTCAGGCCGCGGGCCCGCTCACGCGCGTTGATCTCCGCGGCGGGGATTCGCAGGTCGCGGTTCCACTCCATCGCGTTCATCGCCAGATCGAGGTGGGCGTCAATCGTGAACACGGGCGGTGGCCTCCTCTGCAGCGATGCTGGTCCGCACCCGTGCCTGCGCCGTCGCGATGTCGTGCCAGGCCTGCGTGGGCATTGCCGCGTCCCTCTATGCCAATTCGAACAGGGCTTCGATCTCAACAGGGATGTCGTCGGGCAGCGAACCCATGCCGACGGCGCTCCGCACGCCGACGCCGTTTTCTGGGCCCCAGATGTCCGCGAACAATTCGCTGCAGCCGTTGATCACGTAGGGATGCTTCTCGAAGTCTGGCGTGCAATTCACCATGCCGAGGACCTTGATCACCCGCTTGATCCTGTCGAGGCTTCCGACGGTCGCCAGCAGGGTGGCGAGCATCGTGAGGCCCACCTGGCGGGCGGCCTGCTTGCCGCCGTCGGCGTCGTGGTCGCGGCCGACTCGGCCCCGCATGAGCGTGCCATCGGGCAGGAGCGGGCCGTGACCCGATACGAAGAGGTGACGATCCACGATGAGGGCTGGCTTGTAGACGCCGACCGGCCTGGGCGCCGGAGGGAGCGAAAGGGCGAGGGCTTCGAGCCGTTGCTGCGCGCCTTGATCTGGCATGGCGTAATTCCTTCTGCGACGGGCTGCCGGACGATCAACGTGAGGGTGGGAACGTCCGGCCTTCATGGAGCACGAGTTTTACCTGACGATCGCCCCCGGCGGCGAGATGGCCGGGACCGCGTGTGAACTTCCCGCCACCCAATCTCCCCATATGTGGTGGCTGTCACCTTTTCCCCAACTCGGCTTCAGCGGCTCGTTCTGACATCGGTCGCGGCCCCGCTCTCGCCTCAGGGATCGAGGTCTGCCGAACCGCCGTCGCCGTCGCCCTCCTGGCCAGCCTTACCGCGGCGCTGGGGCTTCGATTCATCGTGCCGCCGGAACACGGCAACCACGTCCTCGATCGGAACGACGTAGAGCAGATTGTTCTGCTCGAAGTCCACGGGAATCGAATTCTTGGGATGGAACAGCACCTTGTCGTACTTCTCGATCGGGAAGTCGGCGTCCCGCTCCACCTGCAGGCTCACCTCGACGACCCGCCCCGTGATCGTGGGGATCTCCGCCTGATCGGGCAGCACGATACCGCCCCGCGTCGTGTGGCGACTCTCGTCCTTGCGGATCAGCACCCGCATCCCCAATGGTTCGACAAATTCGTTCACCGCGATGCCCTCGACTGACTGCACATCAAAAAGTGCCGCCCGTGTCGCAGCGGCAGCACCTGTTGTACGCATCGCCGCCAAGGCAGGCCAGCCGCGAGTCGTGTTGGGCCAGAGACGAACGTTCGGCAGCGTTCTTTCCGGGTAATTTCTCGCTGGCCCCCGCAGCCGCTGAACGTCACAATCCCGCCCCCGCGGTCCTCCCCTGCTGACGGCAGCCGCACCAGCTCTTATCCCCGTCGCGAGTCACTTATGGACGTACGCCATCGACCATCCCTCGGCATCGCCGCCATTGCGTTGCACCAGCCCCCCTGGGAGTTGGAGAACGCCTGGTTCGGCGACTCGATGCCGCGGAAGTTCGCGCACCACACCGGCATCGAAGCCCGCGGGATCTCTCTCGACGACGAGCTGACGATGGGGCTGCACGCCGTCAGGCAACTCCAGCGGGAGACGGGCTGCAATCTCGCCGACTGTCGCGGCATCGTCTTCGTGTCCCCCTCGTTCATTCCGCCATCGATCGCCCGACAGCATCTCACACCTGCCCAAATCCTGAGCGAGCGGCCGAGCATGGCGGCCCGTCAACTGGCCCGCGGTCTCGGCATGCGGCGGTGTCGCACCATCGGCCTGAACTGGTTCTGCTGCGGCTACAGCCGCGCGTTCTCGCTCGTCTGCCGACGCTGGGCCCCACGGCTCGCCCTGCGCAACAACGAATTCCTGCTCGTGGTCGCCGCTACTCGGATCAGCCGCATCACCGACTACAGGAGTCCCCAGACGGCGGGCCTCTTTGGCGACATGGCATCAGCGACGCTGCTCGCTCCAACAACGAGCCGGAAGCATCCGGTGCATTTTGAGATCGTCCACGCCGCCGCTGAGAAGCGGCCGGCAGAACGGTCTGCATTTGATTTCCACCTGAGGTCCCATGTGCCCTCACCGGCTCCGGGAGGCGGAACAGTCCACGCCGACGAGCGGCTGGTCTATTCGCTCGACGGCATGGCGATCGCCGAGATCGCCCCGCGGGCGATGTCGGCCGCTGTCGCCAAGGCGCTCGCCGATGCAGGCCTGACCGGCGGCGATGTGAACTTCGTGGTGCCGCACCAGGCCGGAACGGGAATCGTTCGCTTCACCGGTATGCAGCTCGATGAGCATGGCGTCCGGTGCGAACTCGTCAACGGGCTCACACGACGCACCGGCAACGTCAGCGCCTGCTCCGTGCCCCACGCCCTCAAATCCACATGGGGCCGACTGGCGGGGCTTGTTGCCTGCCCCACCGCCGCGGTCGGCAGCCCCGGTAAACCCGAGGTCTTGCAGGGCTGCATTCTGCTGCGGTCCACGCCGTTCCACGCACGCCTGGCAAACTCCGCAGCCTGACGTCCGCAGGTTCGACCGTCCTTCGCGATGATCAGGGCCCTCTCGCAGCGCAAGGCAGGGGCGTACCTCGCAGTTCGCGAGATACGCCCCTTGTTGCAATCGATACTCGGCCGCAGGCCGTGGGAGCGGAAGCGACTACCGCTTCCACTCCTTGCCGGGCAACTTGCTCGGCCATTCGTCGTCGGTCAGCCACACGAGCGAGGTGGAGACGTCCGAGAGGCCATCGGCAGACGCCGGCTGATTCACAGCGATCGTCGGCGACCGCTTGGAACCGACCTCGAACCGCACATGGTGGAAGTCGCTGTCCGACGTCACCAGGCTCTGGTGATGGCTCGGACGGAAACCATCCGGCACCTTGCCCAGCACAGCCTTCAGACGCTTTTTGCTGCGGAGCCCGCTGATCGCAAGTTCCACGGTGTTGCCAACCCGCCGGAGCACGGCGTTCTCAAGCCCAGCTCCCGAAGGGGCGTCGAGCAGCGAGGTGATCTGCCGGGCACCTGTCGACCGGTTGCCGCTCGACTCACCCGCAGGACCAGCGGGGCCTGCCGGACCTGCCGGACCACGCTCGCCCTTCGCACCGGCCGGGCCCTGCCCACCAGCCTTGCCATCCTTGCCATCTTTCCCGTCCTTGCCGCTGGCACCGGCCTCACCCTTGGCACCCGGCTTTCCGTCCTTCCCATCCTTGCCGGCCGCACCGTTGAGTCCGGGCTTGCCATCCTTGCCATCCTTGCCAGCCGCACCGGCAGGCCCCGCCGGACCCCGCTCGCCCTTCGCACCGGCCGGACCCTGCGGACCAGCCTTGCCATCTTTGCCGTCCTTGCCACTGGCACCGGCCTCACCCTTGGCGCCGGGCTTGCCGTCCTTCCCATCCTTGCCAGCCGCACCGTCCTTGCCCGCCGCACCGGGGAGACCACGCTCACCCTTCGCGCCAGCAGGACCTTGCGCACCAG
>JBBAVO010000096.1:7581-10368 GCA_040397635.1 Pirellulales bacterium | reverse complement strand
TCGACCCACTGCGCGATCAGCAGCCTGCCGAGCGGTCGGCCGCGATACCACCGCAGCGAGATGCCGTCGGCCTCAGTTTCCAGCCGCAGCGGGTGCTCGGCAGCAGGGTCTGTCAGCGTACCGATCGTGCAGCGGCCCGTCGCTCGTAGCGAATAGCGAGCTCCCTTGCGGAGCGACCAGCCGGAGTTCTGCCAGCCGTGGCCGGCGGCGACGCTGATCGTCTGCCGCGTGGCGAGCGGCCGCGTCGGCGCCCAGTCGATCGCAGAACGGGTGAAGTCGTAGCCGTAGTCGATCTCGTCGGTGAACGCGTCGAAGTCTCGCTCGGCCAGGTTGCCGTCCCAGCCGGGCGTGTCGCTGAGTCGCCGATTGAACTGCGGGTCGAGAGGGCCTCGTTCGGCCACAGCAAAGGTCGGCGCGTGCCGCGGATGGAGCGAGAGCATCGCGACAGCGGCCCAACTTCCGGCGTAGGCGGAGAGGTCGCGGTGGTTCGCCCCCGGCGTGGCGAAGATGTCGGCGAGACCGGGACACTCGCCAGCGGTCCTCAAGGCCCTGATCGCCTCGATGCGACCGAGCTGTTCGACGTCGGTGGCCCGCAGCGGCAGCGGTGACGGCACGAAGCGAACGAGAGTGCCTCCTGCATTGTCGTCGTCGTCGAGGCGGTGTGTGGCGAGGCATTCGGCGATGCCTTCCGTATACCACGGCGGCGTGTCGAGCGAACGGAGCGTGAGCGTGAAGGCATGCACTCCCTCGTGCAGAAGCAGATGACGCCGGTAGGCCGGATTCGACTGGTCTGCCATCCAGAACCGGTGGTTGGAGCAATGTCCATTGGCGAAGTCGGGGATCGCATCAGGCAGCAGACCGGCGGCACGAAACCGCTCGCGATCGACGACGAGGCAGCCGAAGGCCCGCCACTTTTCATGCGCGGCGGGATCGAGGGCGTAATGGCCGCACCACGCCGCCCACGCCTCGTCAAAGATGCGGGGCAGATCCTCGACGCCATCGCCGACGCGGGCCGGTCGGTCGGTGACGAGCACGAGGTGGTCGCCCTCCAGCACCCGCAGCCCTGCCCGTCGTGCTGACGCCGTGAGGGCATCGACCGAGGGTGCCTCGAGTGTGTCGGCGGCAGCGCACCACATGCCGGACAGGGAGGCAGCCAGAACCGACACGATGATGAGCGACCGCGACCGCATGGCCGTCGAGTGTAGGCCGCGGATCGAGCAGATTTCCAACCCGACCAAACCCCGCAGCTTGCCACGGCCGCCCAGTTGGCAACGCCGGGGCAAGTCGTGCCGTGAGCCGTCGGTCGATTCCACCGGATTCGGTGAAACACCCGATGTTTCTCCGCGGAAATAGCTCCCCGCACGCGGAGACTTGAAAAGTCCTCTCGGGGACTTGGGTGGTGGGCTGTTACAACCCTGGCGTCGCCAGGAGGGCGAACAACGTGCGGCAGGGACGCCGACATCGCTGGGGTTCTCTGTACGTCCGGCTCGTGGCAGTGGTCATCCTCTGCGCGGCCGGCCGCGGCGCTTCCGCGCAATCACCCGTCGCCACGACACCGGCCACGCAGGCGGTGAATGCCTGGGCCACCGGCGGTGTATCGGGCACAGCGTCGGCAGGAGGCGGCTCGCATCCCTACTGGCAATCGCCAGCGCTTCCTTCGGCAGTGATTCAGGGCGGCGCCATCCCCACCGGCTGGACGCCGCAGGCCGTGCCCTATCAGGGCGTCGGACCGGATGGCCGTCCCCTGACGATGTATTACTCGCCTACCTACGTCTTCACCTATCAGATCGGGCCGCCCGTGCTTGCCGCGGCGGCAGGCATGCCCAGCCCATCGCAGGTGAATCGACGGCAGGCGATGCCGATGGCGACACAGCCGGCATCGATGCAGGGCTGGAACTATCAGACGCAGGGCGTACCGGCTGCGACCTACACGCTGCCGCCGGCCACGGTGGCCCGCTATCAGCCGGTGCCCTACCAATATCCTCCCGGGTCGAAGGCGCTCACCGGCACGCCGATCGTGCCGCCGCAGGCAACGCTGCCAGCCACTTCGTTCGCTTCGGCACCACCGACCTATCAGCCACAGCCGTCGGCCCCGGCGCTGGCACCACCGCCGCCAGCACCATCACCAGCATCGTGGGGACCGGGCCAGCAGACCCCGCCGGGAGTCCCGCAGGCGGCGCCACCGACGAGCGAGTGGGCATCGTCAACGGAAGCGCCGCCGATGGTGGCCGGTTCGGCGGCCGTCATTGCCGCAGCAACGCAGCCGCCGGCTCCCCCCGCGTCGCCAGCCTCGTCGTTCCCCACGCCGATCTCGCCGTCGTCAACACCCGCGCAGCCGGTGAGTGTCGCGCCGATGCAGTCGTCGGCGAACCGCTCCGTAGGTCCACATCTCTGGCGTGTGGTGGGTGTGCACGACGGCGACACGGTGACCTGTCTCGACGAGTCGAACCAGCAGCAGAAGGTGCGGTTGGCGGAGATCGACGCGCCGGAGATCGGCCAGGACTACGGCAAGGTGTCGCGCGAGGTGCTGGCGGAGATGGTGTTTGGCAAGACGGTCGAGGTGACGGAAGACGGCAAGGACCGCTACGGCCGCTGGATCGGCCACCTCTCCTCGAACGGCGTTGACGTCAACCGGCAGATGGTTGCCACCGGCAACGCCTGGCACTACGTAGACTATTCCCGCGACACATCGCTCGCGGCCCTGCAGTCGCAGGCCCAGTCGCAGCGGCTCGGCCTCTGGGCCCAGCCCAGCCCTGTCGCCCCCTGGGACTTCCGCAAGAGCGGCCA
>JBBAVO010000096.1:0-7481 GCA_040397635.1 Pirellulales bacterium | reverse complement strand
GCCTCTGGGCCCAGCCCAGCCCTGTCGCCCCCTGGGACTTCCGCAAGAGCGGCCAGCCGTAGACGACGCGTCTGGGAAAAAGCCGTTGGGCCGTCCAGCCAGTTGTGGCTTATGATCAAGGGGCATCGCGTTGAGCGAAAGAGTGCCGCCCGATCCCGAATTCACGACCGCTAGGCGTAGGAATCTGCACTGCGGAGGTTCATCAAATGACCCGAATCATGCTCGACGCCGCCGTCTGCCAGCGGCTGGATGAGATAGTCGATCAAACGGCCGAGATCTGTGACTCAGAGGGTCGGGTCATCGGCTATTTCGTGCCCGATGGCCGGCGGCCAGGGCAGCCTCCCTCGGGATTCGAGATTCCGCTCTCGACGGAAATGACGGAGCAACGCCGCGGTAAGCGGACAGGCCGCACGCTCGATGAAATCCTTCAAGATGTCGACGTCCGATGAAGCATTTCGTCTTCTGGGCGCCAGAGGCGGACGAGAGGCTGCAGTCGTTGGTTCGTGATGATGACGTCGACGGCCGCGTCGTGCGTGCTGTACGAGAGATCGATTTCTGGCTCGCGCGGGGGCCGCTCGACTTTGGCGAATCGCGGTACGACACCGTGCGAGTGGGATTCGTGTCGCCAATCGCGGTGCAGTTCGATGTTCTCGCCGACCCGCCGACGGTGATCGTGCTCGACATCTGGCGGATCGGAAGGGACTGAGGCCCGCAGCGTTCAAGAGCTGAGCCGGACAAAGGGACAACGCGACATGCAGGAGGCGATCGGTGTCGAACTGAAGCATGTCATCCTCTGCACCATCGGCAGTTCGGGAGACGTGCATCCCTTTGTGGGCCTGGGGCGGGCGATGCGGCGGCGCGGATACCGGGTGACGGTCATCACCGCCGGGTATTTCCGCAGGCTCGTCGAAGAGGCGGGCCTGGAGTTCGTCGATCCGCTGCCAGAGAGCGACTTTCGGGAGATGATTCGCAACCCGCGGATCTGGCATCCGCTGCACGGCACGCGAACGATCATCGACCTGGCGATCCGCCCGCTGCTCGAGCCTGTGTATCGCAGCATCCTCACCCACCAGACACCGGGCCGCACGCTCGTCGGCGGCTCGAGCCTCGCCTTCGGAGCACGTGTCGCCCAGGAAGCGCGGGGCATCCCGCTCGTGAGTGTCCACCTCTCGCCGATGCTCTTTCGCAGCGACTTCGAGGGCCCACGGCTGCCGGTGCTGCCGGTGCACCGCGGACCGGCCTGGTTTCGGCGACTGCAGTGGCAGCTTGTCGATGGCGTCTCGGATCGCGCGATCTGCCCGTGGCTCAACGAGTTTCGAGGCCGTCTCGGTCTGCCGCCGGTCCGCGGTGTATTTCGCGAGTGGATGCATTCGCCGCTGGGGCTCGTCGCGATGTTTCCCGAGTGGTTTGCGCCGCGGCAGCGAGACTGGCCTCCCCAGACGCGACTCGCCGGGTTTCCGCTTTACAGCGAGGAGGGCGTGGTCGAGACCTCGGCCGATGTCGTGCGGTTCATCGAAGCTGGCCCGCCGCCGCTGGTGTTCACGCCCGGCTCGGCGAATGTATATGGACGCGACTTCTTTCTGGCCGCCGCCGAGGCCTGCCAGCGGCTCGGCCGTCGCGGCCTGCTGCTCACGCGGTTTCCTGAGCAGGTACCGACATCGCTGCCCGATGGCGTGCGGCACGTTGATTTCGTGCCGTTTCGCTGGCTGCTCGCGCGATCGGCCCTGCTCGCGCACCACGGCGGCATCGGCTCGATGTCGCAGGCGCTCGCGGCGGGCGTGCCGCAGGTGATCATGCCGATGGGCTTCGATCAGTGCGACAACGCAGCCCGCATCGAACGGCTCGGCGTGGGGAAGAGCCTGCCGCCAAAACGCTTTCGTGGGCCGGCGGTCGCCGAGATGATTCGCGGGCTGCTCGACGATTCGGCCATGGCGACCCGCTGCCGCGACGTCGCCGCCAGGCTGGCGGATGCCGACGGCCTTGAGCTCGCCTGCGATGCGATCGAGGCTGCGTGGGCGGCCCGCTGAGCGCGAATCATCGATCAGACTCCCCAACCGCAGGCTGTCGATGGAGCAGTGGCGTTACTGCGGAACGGCATGTCCAACGAAAGTGTCCTCTCACAAAACGATCGATTTTCTTTTCGACAAAACATCGAAAAGCCTCGGGGTTCGTTCATCTCCAGAGGCTCATGCGCCGGATTTGCCACTTGGCAGCGTTCATGGGATGGCTAACCTTCCCCCGACGTGAGTACTCAATCCTTTCCCTACGAGAGAAATTTCCCCATGAAGATGTCCCGTTTTTCCGCCATCGTGGCGATGGCCTGCTGCCTGATTGGTTCGATGTCGGTCGGTCGGGCTGCTGATATCGTCGAGACGGCTGTCGGAGCCGGCACGTTTAAGACGTTGGCCGCCGCCCTCACCGCTGCCGAACTGGTCGATACCCTCAAGGGTGCCGGACCGTTCACGGTCTTTGCTCCGACCGACGAAGCCTTCGCCAAGCTGCCGGCTGGCACGCTCGAAACCCTCCTTAAGCCCGAAAACAAGGGCAAGCTGAAGGAAATCCTGCTGCTCCACGTCGTGCCGGGCTCGGTGATGGCGGCTGACGTCGTCAAACTCACGGAAGCCAAGACGGCCGGCGGAGCGGCTGTGAAGATCTCCACCACGGGCGGCGTGAAGGTCGGCACCGCGAAGGGGATGTCGAACGTCACCAAGACCGACATCAAGACGAGCAACGGCGTGATCCACGTGATCGACGCCGTGATTCTCCCGTGACGATCGTGCCGAGCTGACCGACAGGTTCCGGCTCTCTCAATCGGCACCCCGTGCGTTTCGACGTGCGGGGTGCTTTTTTTTGCAGCCCAAAAAGGGGACGCAGTTCTTTTTGTTGACGCAGCGGTAGGATGCACCGAGCACACGCTCCGCGCAGCCGTTCCAGTGAAAGCTTTGGTACCCGATGTTTCTATCAGTCCGCCGTTTGCTTGCCACGTTATTCGATCGGCTGGCGGAATGCTCGAAACAAGATTGGTTCGAAAAAGGTGTCGTGATTGCCGCCGCAGGTGGCTTTCTCATGCATCTCCTGCTCATCGCGGCCGTTCGGAATCTGCCCGACATGCCGCAGACGATCCTTGAAGGCGTCGATCGCAGCCCTCTTCATGCGGTCTACACACCGTTCAGCATCATTCTTTTCTACGAGGTCATTCTCCTCGTTTTCGCGATCGCGAATTCCCATACCGGAGAAATCGCCAAGCAGTATCAGATCATGTCGCTGATCATCGTGCGCCGTGTCTTTAAAGACATCGGAGGCTTTGAAGACATAGAAAACTGGCTGTCAGAACCTGCGGCAGCCGGCGCGGTGTTGCTCGACATGGTGGGTGCTGTGGCGATGTTCGTGATCGTTACCGGATTCACCCTGATTCGCCAGAGGACGCCCAAGATCTCGATTGAGAAAAATCTCGACGGCTTCATCGAGCTGAAAAAAGCCGTTGCCGTGTTGCTGCTCTTCGTTCTGGTAGGACTCGCCGCACTCAATTTCGCGAGTTGGTTGCGAATCGTGCCGGCGACGGTCATAGGTCAGCCGCATCCGCCGCAGAATCCTGACCTCTTTTTCTTCCCGCTCTTCTTCGAGTTCATGATTTTTTCAGACGTGTTTCTTCTGATCGTGTCACTGTCCTACTACGATCGGTATGAGTACGTCTTTCGGAACGCGGGGTTCGTTATCTCGACGGTGCTTCTCCGTGTTTCCTTGTCGACGCCAAAGCCTTATGATCTTGGCGTTGCGCTCGTCGCTATGGTCTATGGGGTCGTGGTTCTCGGCGTGTTTAGCTGGTTCAGTTCGATCGCCAGGCTGGAACAGGGGAAACCGGAAGGCCATACTCCTCCCACGGTGAGAAAAAGGAACTCGCATCGTGAAATCCCGGAACTTCCCTGAAATCCTGGCACGTCCCTAAGGGGCTGCATGACGCACCATGGCCGAATCCCCCACTCCCCAGACGGCTTTCGGTCGGCATACCCCGTTCGCCGCGCGGCTCCTTGAAAATCGCCGGCTCAATCAACAGGGTTCGAGCAAAGATACCCGCCACATCGTCATCGAATTAGGCTCCGCGGGTCCGACGTACACCTGTGGCGATGCCCTCGGCGTCGTGCCGCGGAACCCCGAACCATTGGTCAGTGAATTCATCGAAACGTTGGGCCTTCAAAACGATGCGGCCCTGCACGAAACAATTGCGACCTCTGCCGTGCTCAACCGTGTGAGGAAAAAGTTTGTTCGAGCTGTGGCGGAAAAAGCTGTGGGCCCGGCACAGCAGAGATTCCAAGACATTTGTGCCGACGATAAAAAGTTCGACCACTATATTTTCGACCGGGACGTGATCGACGTTCTTCGTGATGCTCCGGGAGTTCACTTTGAGCCAGCAGAAGTTCCCGGTCTCCTGAACACGATTGCACCGCGTCTCTACTCAATCGCATCCTCGCCCGACCACCGTCCCGGAGAGGCTCACCTGACTGTCGCCCTCGTTCAGTACACCTCCCACGGTCGGCACAAAAAGGGCCTCGCGTCTGGTTACCTTGCCGATCTGGACGACCAGTCGTCGGTCCCCGTCTATGTCCAACCCGCACGCCATTTTCGTCTCCCGCCATCGGATCGCGACATGATCATGGTCGGCCCGGGAACTGGTGTCGCCCCGTTTCGAGGCTTTCTCCAGCACCGTGCCATCCATGGCCACTCGGGTCGCAATTGGCTCTTCTTTGGAGATCAGCACGCGAAAACCGATTTCCTTTACGGCGAGGAATTTCTGGCTGCCCAGAAGTCCCGACTCCTTCACAAGCTCTCCACCGCATTTTCCCGAGATCAGGCCGACAAAATCTATGTGCAGCACCGCATGGAAGAAGAGGGTGCTGAACTCTATCGCTGGCTGGACGAGGGTGCGTTCTTCTACGTCTGCGGCGACGCAAAGCGAATGGCCAAAGACGTTCATGCATCGCTGGTGACGATTGTGGCCAAGCACGGTGGCAAAACGACTGATCAGGCCGATGAGTGGGTCTCGGAAACCCTCATGAAACATGAAAAACGTTATCTCAGGGACGTCTATTGAAGGCAGGGACGGACCTGCCTGATGTCATCCTCCGCTGGGCAGATCCGGCCTCTTGGCCGGTATTCGCTTGCCGAAATGTCCGTTTACGTCTACCATACCTCACATGTTTGAGCAGCCGCTCAGACCCTCGCGGAGGGGGAATCGTCAGTTGCCAGTGGCGTGCTGGATTTGGCTTGCCTCTGGTTCTTATGATCGTTGCCGAGATGGCAAAGCGGCTACATTTTTTCCAGCACCACATTGAAAACAGGTGACGCGATGTTCGAAGGCTTCTGTTTGTTGGGGGCGGCGATGCCCGATCTGTCAGTGTTGCAATACAACGCCGTGGACAACATCTTTTCGATGACTGTCGCGACGATGGGGGCGGCAGCCCTGTTCTTGTTCATGGCTCGGTCGCACGTCGATCCGGAATACCGTCCGGCTCTGCTGGTGTCTGGCATCGTGGTTTCGATCGCCTGCTACCACTACTTCATGATCCGCCACAGCTGGCACGACGCCTACTCGCTGGTGGGCGCTACGGGGTACAAGGGCACCGGCGCAGCCTTCAACGACTTCTATCGGTATGCCGACTGGATCCTGACGGTGCCGCTGCTGATGGTCGAACTCGTGGCCGTCCTGCGACTGCATTCGGCCAAGGCAACGAGCCTGCTGACACGGCTGGTGATCGCTGCGGCCTTGATGATCGCGCTCGGCTATCCGGGCGAGGTGATCGCCGACCCGGCGAGGCACTTCGAGCGGGTCGTTTGGGGTGGGCTCTCTTCGATTCCGTTCTTCTACATTCTCTATGTGCTCTGGACGGAACTGACGAATTCGCTCGACAGCCAGCCGCCCGCGGCTCGCAAGCTCCTCGAGATTGCCCGTCTGGTGATCCTGATCACCTGGGCGGTTTACCCGATTGCCTACGCGCTCGGTGGCACGCCCGATGCCCTGGCGGCGAAGGCCGGGACCGCGAATGCTGCCAATGGCGTCACGGGTGCCAATGGCGTCGTTGGCCTGCAGATTGGTTACGCGATCGCCGACATGACCGCCAAGGCGGGCTTCGGCGTGCTGATCTATCTCATCGCCAAGGCCAAGAGCACGAAGACTGCCCACGGTGAGGCTTACGGCACCGTCTGAATGGCGGGACCCTCTGCAGAAGAATAGTGTTTCCATGCACGCGGCCTCGGTAATCTTGCTCTCTTGGGCTATTATCGGGGCCGCGTTCTTTTTTTCTCAGGCCACTGCCGGCGTCACGGCCGGCGTGTTGGCGGCGCTCGTCGCGATGGTCGGCCTGCCGCACGGCGCGGCCGACCATCGCTTCGCCCGGCCGCGGCTCGAGCCGGTTCTTGGGACGGCGTGGCTGCCGGTGTTTCTGGCCGGGTATCTGACGGTTGCGGTGCTGGTTGTGTGCGGCTGGTTTGTGGCGCCGGCCGCCACCGTGGTGGCATTTTTTCTGGCTTCAGCCTGGCATTTTGGCCAGGAAGAGCCGCGGCTTCCGGTCGGTCCGCGGGGCATGCGGCCGGTGTTCCGATTCGCACGCGGAGGCCTCGTGATCTGGACGCCGCTGCTGTTTCACGCCACGGACGTCGCCACGATCCTCGGCCTGACCGCGCCGGGGAGCTCGGGCCCAGCCATCCAGCAGGCCATCAGCCTGCTGACGGCTTGCTCGTGGATCATGCTGCCGCTTGCGGCGGCTGCCTGGGCTCTCCAGGGCATGGCGGCCTGCAGAAGCACCGGGCGGAAGCGGCGGGTCTTGCTTGCCGACAACGCGCTCGTCGCGTCACTGGTGGTGCTCTTCGCCGTCACGAGCCCGCTGGTGAGCTTCCCGGTTTATTTCTGTGGCTGGCACTCGGCGCGGGGCCTTCAGCGACTCCGTCGGGAACTTGGAGAGAGTTGGCAGGTACTGGCCCGAAGCCTCGCGCCCCTGACCGCGGGGGCGATCGCCCTGATCGGGCTGGCCGCGTGGCTCGTGCTCGGCGGGGCGGGCTGGAATGGCACGCTCATTCGGGCGACCTTTGTTGGCTTGAGCGCCGTGGCTGTGCCGCACCTGCTCCTGCACGGCGTCGCCCCGCTATGCGAGGCGTCAGCCAAGCGACGGATGCAGTCGCTGCACGTGAAGCCCCGCATGAACGTGAAGCCCCGCATCCATTCGGGGAGCCCCGCATGACAATTGTCACGGAGTTTGACTACTGCATTGTGGGCGGCGGTCTTCAAGGCTGCCTCTTGGCCCATGCTCTGGCCTGGCACCGGCCGGAGGCGACAGTCCTGCTCCTCGAACGGTCCGATGAACTCTGCGGCAATCACACCTGGTCGTTCCACGAGACAGACGTCGCCGAGCAGGCGAGAGGCTGGTTCGACCCGCTGGTCGCCCACCGTTGGCCCGGCTATCGCGTCAGGTTTCCGACGCTGTCACGGC
>JBBAVO010000095.1:0-10488 GCA_040397635.1 Pirellulales bacterium | reverse complement strand
GGTCGGGCGTCGTCCGGTCGGGCGTCGTCTGGTCGTATTTGGTCCGACTCTTGGCGGATGCCCGCCCTCAGCACATTTCTTGGCGGTCCTCCGCCGGCTGGTGCTCACCCGGTCCTCCGGGCCTGACGCGCATCATCCCGGCCCCGTGACCGGGGCGGCCACGCGTTCGAGAGCCCGGCGGATCCTGTCGAGCCGCTCGGGGTCCACCACTTTCCGCCCCGCCTCGTCGGTGACATGAAACGCATCCACGACCTGATCAAGGTAGGTGCCAATCTTGGCCGACCGCACCGAGAGCCCCTCTTCGAACATCGTCCGCGCGAGCACGTAGAGCAGACCGACCGAATCGTGGGCAAACACCTCCAGGATCGTGGCGTGCGCCGAACTCTCATTGTCGAACCGCACGCGGGCCGGCGCGAGCGCCGCGGGATTGGGCTGGGGCGCGAACGGATTCCACCGCCGGGTGAACGACGGAGATCGGTCCGCCTTGATCGCAGAGCGGATGGCAGCCGCGATCTCGGTGAGCCGCTCGGCCGGCGGCTCGCCGGCATAATCGGGATCATGTACGACGAAGTGGTCGAGTACGAGGCCTTGGTCGAGCGTGTGAATATCGGCCGCGAGGATCTCCAGCCGCTGACTGGTGAGCGCGCCGGTGAGCCGATGAAACACGCCGCTGGCGAGTGATTCCCGCGCGGCCACGGTCACCGCCACGGTGCCGGTGGACGGCTGCCAGCGGGTGCCGATGAACATGCCATCCGGGGTCAGCCGCGACAGCTTCCCCAACTCCTCGAGCATGCGGCGCGGCTCCGTGTCGTGGAGATAGGAGAGCGGCAGTTGCCGGGCGAGCCGCACCAGATCATCGTCGGCGTCACGGCCCGCAATGAGTTCGTCGAGCACCCGGCGATGACGCTCCGCCGCCACCGACGGACTCTCGCCGTCGAGAGTGCCGAGCGTGCGGAAATAAAGCTCCCCCAACAGGTCGGACTTCCACCGCGTCCAGACGCCGGGCCCGACGGCACTGACGTCGGCCGCGGTCAGCACCGCGAGCATCCGCAGCACCTCCGGCGAGCCCACGTCGCGGGCGAACCGCACCACGAGGCTGTCGTCGGTGGTGTCTCGCCGAAATGCCTGATGTGCCATCGCGAGATGCTTGTGCACGAGAAACTCCACGATCTCAGCTTCGTCGATCGGCAGCCCGAAGCGGGCCGCCACATCGCGGGCCATCCGTGCCCCAAGCTCGCTGTGGTCCTCGACGAATCCCTTGCCAAGATCGTGGATCAGCAGCGCGAGGAGGACGGACCGCTTGCGGTTGAGTTGCCGCCAGACATCGCCGAGCCAACTGGTTTCGTCCTGGAGTTCGGCGGCCCGTTCGACAGCCACGATGCAGTGCTCGTCAACGGTGTATTTGTGGTAGTTGTTGAACTGCAGCAGATGCCGAGCGTGAGCGAACTCGGGGATGAGGATCTCGAGCGCTCCCACCTCGTGCAGCCGGCGCAAGGCATACCCCAGTCGCTGCGGTCGGGCGAAGAGGCCGAGGAACCGCTGCCTTGCTTCGGCCGTGGCGGGCAGTCCCGCCGTCTGGGCCCGCACCGCCGACCATGTGGCATGATCGATCGGCAGGTCATAGACCATCGACAGTTCCACCAGCCGCACGATCGAGTCGAGGCTTCCCGCGACCTGCGGCAGGCTGCCACTGACAACCGCCACATCGTGTGGCCCCACGCGAAACAGCCCGTCAACCCTGTTGCCGAGCATGCCAGAGACAAAGGCTCGCGCCGGACTGGGACGGCGAAGGCCGGCTACGAGTGTCTCGGCCACCTGCGCCACTCCCCGCGTATGCCTGAAGTAGTCGCGCATGAACCGCTCCACGCCGAGCAGCCCGTCTCGCGACTCGAAGCCGCGGGACTCCGCGATGCGGAGTTGCTGATCCCGCGTGAGGTCGTCGGCCGCCTTGCCGGCGGCGAGATGCAACTCGTTCCGCAGTGTAGTGAGGAATTCGGCCGCGTCGCGGAGCGTGTCGGCATCGGCCCGCGACAGGCCGCCCGCCAGCACCAGCCGGTCGAACGTCGATTCGCCATAGAGGATCCGGCCCAGCCACCGCACCAACTGGATGTCGCGCAGGCCGCCGGGCGACCGCTTCACGTTCGGCTCCAGGAGCGCGACGGTTTCGCCAAACTTCACCGCCTCCTCGCGTCGGGCATCGACGAGGGCCCGGGCCTGCCGCGACTGTCCTCGTTGCACGAGCCCCCGCAGCCGGGTTTCGAGCCGCATGACCAGATCGGGGTTGCCCGCCAGCGGCCGGCACTCGAGGAGCGAGCTGAGGACCGTCGCATCGGCAGCGGCCAGGCGGCAGGCCTCGTCCACCGTTCGCACGCTCTGCCCGACGTCGGCGCCGGCATCAAACAGGTCCTGCAGCAGCCGCTTGGCGGCTGCTGCAACCGGGCCGGCGGCCTGACGGTCGTGCAGCAGCATCAGATCGATGTCAGAGAACGGTGCCATCTCCCGCCGACCGTAGCCGCCGTGGGCCACGAGCACCGCATGGCGGCGGAGCGTAGCCGCGTCCGCCGCGGGCAGATCATCCAGGACGGCATCCCACAAGCCAATCACGACCGCATCGCAGAGATCGGAGGCAAGGCCGCAGGTCTGGATGCCCGCCGCGCCGGCTGCATGTTCCGCCGCCACCCGCTGCCGCAGCGACGCCAGTTCCGCCGCAGCCCGCGTAACTGCGGGGCGGAAGGAGGTCACTGGGGCCGGTACGAAACCGTCGGTCATGTCGCCGGATGCCACGGGTCGTCGGCAACTCCATCCCGACGATTCGCCTCCCGAGCCAGTACGAAGAGCAGATCACCGAGCCGGTTCAGGTATTCGATCGCGTTGGCGGGAATCGTCGTCTCCAGACGGCTCGCCAGGGTGACAACACGGCGTTCGGCCCGCCGGCAGACCGTACGGGCGACGTGCAGGGCGGCCGCCAGCGGGGTTCCCGTCGGGAGGATGAAGCACTTGAGCGGCTCGATCATCGCGTCGTGGCGATCGATCTCCGCCTCCAGATACGCAACGTGGCCCGTCGTGATCCGCTCATCAACGGCCCCCGGCGTCGCCAGTTGGGCGCCAAGATCGAAGAGTTCGCACTGCACGCGCCGCAGAAACTCGTCAATCGGGCCGGCGGCAGGCAAGGTGCGAACCAGCCCCAGATGGCTGTTGAGTTCGTCCACCGTCCCGAAGGCCTCGATCCGCGCATGGTCCTTCGACACCCGCGGGCCGCCGAAAAGCCCCGTCTCTCCGGCGTCGCCGGTCTTCGTGTAAATCTTCATGCTCTGCATGTCTCCTTCCGGTGTCTTCGAGAATTCTCACGGCCGCTCAGCCTGGCGACAGACATCGCATATACTGGACCTCATGAGCAAAACCTTCAATCGGGTCTTTTTTCGTTTCGCAGCCGGTGTCATGGCGACGTTGGTTTCCGGGACCCCGTGCCTGTTGGCGCCGGCGAGCATCGCCGCCGAACCAGCACCGGCCACCGCCAATGCCATCAGCGCCGTGGACGACGGCCTCTCAGCCGTTGAACGGCAGTTCCTGACCCCGCCGGTGCAGGTCACCGTCGGCATGCCAAAGGCAGGTGAGGGATACTTTTCGTCCGACGCGCGGCGAATCTGCTATCAGGCGGTGCCCGCTGATTATCCGTTCTACCAGATTTTCGTGCAGCCCTTCGACGCGGCGGCGCCACGGCCCGCCATGCCGGTGCGGATCAGCACCGGCCGGGGTCGGACCACCTGCAGCTGGTTCTCTCCCGACGGCACGCGGCTGCTGTTTGCGTCGAGCCATCTCGATCCGCAACTCGATGCCACGGAGTCTGCCGCGCGGGCCCAGGCCGAGGAGGACCGGAAGACCGGCCGACGACGGCGGTACCAATGGGACTTCGATCCGCACACCGACATCTTCGTCACGAGCCTGCAGCCGGCCGCCGGCGAGGGGACTGGCCTGGTGCAGCTGACGCACGAGCCGGGCTACGACGCCGAGTGTTCCTTTTCACCCGACGGCAGCCAGATCCTGTTCGTCAGCGATCGGGACGGCGATCCCGACATCTACGTGATGGATGCCGACGGCCGCAACGTGCGTCAGCTCACGAACGAACCGGGTTACGACGGCGGCCCGTTCTTCTCACCCGATAGCCGCTTCATTGCCTACCGGACCGATCGCCTGGAGAAAGACATGCTTCAGATCCATGTCATGAAGGCCGACGGCTCGGGTGACATGCCGATCACGAGCGGCCAGGGGGTGCGATGGGCACCCTATTGGCACCCCACAAAGCCGTGGCTGATCTGGACCGGCGCCGACCATTCCGACCCCACGAAGCGTCCCAACTATGACCTGTGGATCGCCCGGTATTCGGCAAACGAAGACGCCCCGGACGGCCGGGCCGGCTTCCAAGCTGGCATGCCGCTGCGGATCACCGACCACGAGGGAGCCGACGTGTTGCCGGCGTTTTCGCCCGATGGCACGCTGCTGATGTGGACGGCCAGCCGCGGCGGCGAAGGCGGCGGTCGGGCCGCCGCCAGCCAGCTCTGGGTGAGCCGGATCAATGCCGCCGCAATCGACGCCGCCCTGAAACCTGTTGAAGGGCCTGTCGAAGGAGCATCGCAGCAATGAGTCACGCCACACAGCCCGCGACCCCACCACCATCGCATGCTCGAGCCATCGCCATGATCGGCGGCGGGCAGATGGCGCTTGCGTTAGCGGAGGGCTTCTGCCGGGCGGGCCTGCTCCAGCCGTCCGACATCACAGTGCACGATCCCGTCGCAGCGGCGCGGGAACGCCTGACGGCTCGCGTGCCGGGAATCCGCTTTGCCGAGAGCGGCGCTGCGGCGGCGGCCACGGCGCGGATCGTGTTCCTCGCCGTCAAACCGCAGCAGGTAGCGGCGGCCTGTCAGGAGTTTGCCGCGGCCCTCGCTCCGGATGCAGTCGTCGTCTCGATCGTGGCCGGCCTCACGCTCCACAATCTCGCCGAATTCGCCGGCACTCCCCGGATCGTCCGCGTGATGCCCAACACCCCCTGCCTGGTCGGACAGGGAGTGTCGGTGGTCTGCCACACGGCGATGGTGCCAGCCAGCGACCTGGCCCGCGTGCTGGAACTGCTGGCGGCGGTGGGCCGGGTGCACGAGGCAGACGAGTCGCTGATGGATGCCGTCACCGGGCTCTCAGGCTCGGGGCCCGGGTTCGTGGCTCTGCTCGTCGAGGCCCTGGCCGATGGGGGCGTGAAGGCGGGCCTGCCGCGCAGCCTCGCGCTCGCGCTGGCCACCGAGACGCTCTCCGGCACGGCGGCACTGCTCGACCAAACGGGCGAACACCCCGCGCAGATCAAGGACCGCGTCTCGAGTCCGGGGGGCACGACGATCGCGGGACTGGCCGTGCTCGAGCAACGCGGCGTCCGCGGCGCGCTCATCGACGCCGTGGTGACCGCCGCCGCCCGTGCCCGCGAACTGGGGAAGTAGGCAGCGCGAGCTACCGCTTCTTGCTGGCCTTCTTTGCAGCCTTCTTCTTCGTGACGGCTGACTTCTTCGTCGCAGTCTTCGTCGCCGTGGGCTTCTTTGCCGCCGGCTTCGCTAGCTTCTTGGCAGGCTTCTTCGCGGTCTTCTTGCCGGCGGCCTTCGCCTTACCAGCCTTCGCTTTGCCGAAAACCTCGTCCCACCCCTCGGCATAATTACCGTTGCTTCCAACACGGATGACCGACATCAAAACACCTCGTTGAATGGTCTCGCTGCCCTGTTCTCTCTCGTCGGCGGCCCGACGATGCCAGCGGTGTTCGTAGCGGCCGCGGCCCGACGGTGTCAAGCGATGCAGGCCAACTCATGCGCCGACCGGACCGTCGGCGACGGTTCCTGCGGCCACGATCTCCAGGGCCACCGTGCCGATGACCGACGGCAGCTGGCCACGCCCCCGCTGCCCGAGCATCGTGTCGCCGTCCGCCGAGGCGGCCACCCTGACGAGCAGCTCATTCCGGCCGCGGAGCAGGGGGGTGATGTCCTGCTCCCACCGGCCCACGCCGGCCGACAGCGGCGGCAGACAAACGGCGTTGAGGGCCACCTCGGCGGCGACCGCGGGCTCGGTGACGACCAGCAGCACCACGTCGCCCGGTTCAAGGCCCCCGGGGCGGCCAAACCGCCGGGTCCAGAGCACGCGGCCGTCAGCCTCCACCAGCGGGGGTGGCTCCCAGGCGGTTCCCAAATGGATGGAATGATGGATCGAATGGTGGTGGTTCTGCATACGTGCCTGCTATACTCCGCGGCTCGACGCGATCGTCGCACGTTCACGAGTCATCGCCAAACCCCCGCCGAAAACGAAGGAGCCGAACATCATGGGCAACGCACTTCAATTCACCGACGACAACTTTCAGCAGGAAGTGCTCGACTCGCCGGTGCCGGTGCTCGTCGACTTCTGGGCCCCGTGGTGCGGACCGTGTCGGATGATCGGCCCGACGATCGAGGAACTCTCCGCCGAGAACGCCGGCTCCTTCCGCGTGGGCAAGGTCAACGTTGACGAGAACAGTCAGTTGGCAATGACCTACAACGTAGCAAGCATCCCCACGATCATGATCTTTCAGGGAGGCCGGCTCGTGCAACAGTTCATGGGCGTGCAGCCGAAGGCCAAGCTCCAGCAGGCCCTCGACGAGGCGAAGTCGGCGTAACGGACGGTCCATCGTGGCGGCAAGTTTTTAACTTGCCGAATCCGCCGCATCGACAAGATACAATCTCGTCGCCACGGGGTGATTTCCGTCACGACATCGCTGGCTCCAACTCCGGCATCTTCGCGGCGTCGGCGAGAAAGCTGCCGCCGGGCTCCGGGGCCGTGATCCGTCGGCGGGCCGCCGGGGCTGCGAGCAGCCGCGTAAAAGCCCGTTCGTCGATAAAGCCTGAAAGCTGGCCGTGCAGTCCCGGCTCGCGGAGCTTTTCGACAGCCTTGGCCTCGATCTGACGGACTCGTTCTCGAGTCACGTCGAAGAGCGTACCGACCTCTTCCAGCGTGTAGCTGTAGCCGTCGGCCAGGCCGAACCGCAGCCGGATGATCTCCCGCTCCCGATAGGAGAGGCCGTCGAGCGCCCGGCCGATGACTGACTTGAGTGACTGCTGGTTGATCTCCTGCAGCGGATCCTCATCCCGGTGGTCGCTGATGAAATCGCCCACGGCACCGTCATCACTCTCACCGAGTGGCTGATCGAGCGAGACGGGCTGCCGCGACATCCGCCATATGCAGTGGGCCTCCTCGACGGTCAGGCCAGTTATCTCGGCCATCTCCTCGATCCTTGGCTCGCGGCCGTGCCGTTGGACGAATAGTCGCGAGGCGTTGCGGAGCTTCGTCATCGTATCGACCATGTGCACGGGCACCCGGATCGTGCGGCTCTGGTCGGCGATCGCGCGGGTGATCGCCTGCCGGATCCACCAGGTGGCATACGTTGAAAACTTGAAGCCTCTGGCGTGCTCGAACTTGTCCACGGCCCGCATCAGACCCGAGTTGCCCTCCTGGATGAGGTCGAGGAACGAGAGCCCACGATGGCGATACCGCTTGGCGATCGAGACGACCAGCCGCAGGTTGCCGGCGGCGAGGTCGCGCTTCGCCGCGTCATACCGCTGCTGCAGGTCTTCGAGCCTGGTAAGCCGCCGGGCGAGCGTGCGGCGGCTCTCCCGCGTGGAGAGCAGGAGCCGGCGGTGTTCCTGCTGGAGCGACTCCCGACTCGTGACGGCGCTGGCCGGCGCGTCGAGCTGACCGCGAACCTCATCGAGGCGACCGCCGATCGACCGCAGCTGCTTCAGGAGTGGCGTGAGCCTCTGGATCCGCAGGTGCATCTCCTCGACGAGTCGCACCGCCTTGTTTCGCTGCCGCACGAGCCGCCGCCAGGCCGCCCTGCGGCGTTCCAGCGGCACGCTCCGCGACATCGCGATGCGGAAGAGCCGCGACTTCTCCTGCTCGATGAGCTGAAGGGTGGCGAGGTTGGGCCCGAGTCGCTTCAGGAAGCGGGCCTTCTCCTTGGTGTTGGTCACCGCCACCTCGATCGTGCGATCGAGGCGGACCGTTCCGGCCCGCACCCGTTCCAGCAGGTTCACGGCGCCGGCAAGGATGAAGTCGTTGGCCAGCATCGTGTGGCGAAACTTCCGCCGCCAGAGTTCGATCTGCTGGGCACTCGAGACCTCGGTGGCTCTGGTGAGCAGCGGGTTGCCACCCATCTGCAGGAGATAGAGCCGCACGGGATCGTCGATGCGGGCCGTGGACTTCCTCTGCCGCGACACGATGGCCGGCGGCCGGGCCGCGGACGGCCTGGGGAAAGACGGCTTCGGCTGGGGCTTCGACGGGTGGGGTCCGGCGCGACGCATGGGGGCTCCTTGGGTGGATTCCGATTTCGGTGCCGGGGGACGGCAACGCTCCTCGTCTCGATTGCACGTCCCGCGCCAGGGGCAGAAAAAAGCGGGCGGGCAGCTTCTCAGAGGGGCTTTTCTGGCTGAAAACATGCGTTTTCCGGCCCTTGGCCGTGTGCCCCACTGGCAGCGCTGGGTGTCGCCAAGGGGCGACACACGACCGCGACGCGCCGTCCGAAGGCAACGCCGTCGGCCACCGGGCTCAAGATCAGTGGCTCGCTGACACGAAACTGACCACGGGGGACTGTTCGGCAGTGCCGGTATACTTTGCGCAGACGGACTCCTGGGTCGAATCATCATCGGGACGGCGTGACCCTGCCGGCAGACTGTCCGACGAACAGTTCGCCGCCGGGTTGCGACAGGCTCGGGGACTGTTCTGGCTCTGATGGTTCTTCGGTTCTTTGTTCAGATTCCGCGGACGACGGTCCGCCGCTCAGGGTGGTGCATGGATGTCGTTCTGCTCGCGGTGATCGGCCTGGTGCTGCTGCTCGGCATCGTCGCCATTGCTATCGGCAACAAGGGCTGGAGCTGGGGTACCGTGGCCGCCGCCATCCTGCTGCTGCTGGCAGCCACGGGCTACCTCTATCTGGCGGCACGCCTCGCCGAGCGGGAGCGGTCATGGCGCGAGAAAATCGCGAAGACCCAGACCGAGATCGATCGCATCAGCCCTCCTGAAAGTGCTGCGAACGGGAAGTCGCTGGCGGCCCTGCGAACCAAACGCGACCGGTGGTCGCGGGCGTTGGCCTTTGTTGACACGTGGCACGGCAGGGCATGGCCAAAAGCGACGCTCACGCCGCCCCGTGATGGCAAGCCAGGCACGATCTCGATCGAGATGGCGAGCGAGGAGAGCGAAGTGGCACCGCTCGCCGCGGGCGCCGAAGTGGCGGTGTTCGACAACGCCAACGTCGAGGATGAGGGCCGCTTCCTCGGACTGTTTCGGGTGCAGGCTGTGAAGGCGAACAAAGGGGAGGAGAACTGCCTTCTGACGATCGTACCCGCCGCCACGCCGGCCCCGCCGAGCGAGCGGGACCTGAAGCTCTGGACACGCCCCTACGATGAGGTGACCGTCTACGAAAGCCTCCCCGTAGACCGGTGGCTGGCCTTCCACAAGACGCCCGCCGACGCGGTCGGGGCCGATGGCACGGCCGATTCCGGCGATGGCGCGTCCACCGGCCGGTGGATGCCGCTGCCCCAAAAGACATCTGGCGAAGACTCGCTCAAGAGCCTCGAGAAACAGATGGAAGGCCTCGCCCAGCACGACAAGCAGGTGCCCGAGGACGAATGGCCGCAGCTGGGCGAGAAGCTGACAGGGGGAGAGATCCTGCCGGGTCGCTACTGGGCGGTCGTCGAGTTCACGAAGAACGTCGTGTTCAAGAAACAGCCCGGCAAACTCGGCGCAGGGGAGTTTACTTTGGACGACGGTGCACCGGCCGAGCCCGGGAGTGAGGACGACGAGGACGTGGGCGCACCGGGCGAGCCGATCGGAGCCCCGATTGGTGCCCCGATCGGCGATGCCGCGGACGCTGGCGGTGCCGACGACGCCATCGGTCCCGAGGCGACGGCCGGCGCGATCACCAGGCGGTTCAAACAGAAGCGATTCAAGGAGGGGGAGAAGGCCGAGTTCGATCTGCAGACGGCGCTCGATCTCCAGAACGACAAGCAGTGGGCTCGGATCACGACCGTGATGGAACGCCGACTACTCTCCGATCCCTTCACCGCGATTCGCGGCAGCACATTCTCCGCGAAGGCCGCCAATGGCCAGCCCGTGCGGGCCGAGGGCATCGATGCCATCCGACAAGGGCTGCTGGTGGAAATGGCGTCGATCGCGGCCGCTGCGACCCGCATCAAGGCTTCTCAAGACAACGTCGAGGCCCAGGCGAAGGCGGTGACGGATGAAAAGCAGCAGCTCGACAGCGATCTGACGTCGTGGGACAAGGACGTGACCGCGGCCACGGAAACCGCGGCGGCCTTCGACGACCGCCTCCGCGCCGCCACCATCGAACTGTCGGCTCTGGAGAACTCGATCGTCCGGCTCGGCAAGGAACTGACCGCCTCCTGGGCCACCCTCACCGCGACGGCCGACGCCGCC
>JBBAVO010000094.1:0-10516 GCA_040397635.1 Pirellulales bacterium | reverse complement strand
CGTGACATTCGCGGCAGGGTGGCGAGGGTGAGCGGCTCGAGGCTCGTGGCCAGGATGTGCACGACCTGGCCACGACGCTGAATTCTCCCGTGCACGACGAGCACCGCCGCGCGGCGGACGGCATGGTCGGCCGCCTGCCAGACATCGGGCCGCACCACGATGTTGGCCGCACCGGTTTCATCCTCGATGGTCAGGAAGATCATCCCACCGGCCGTGGCCGGCCGCTGCTTGGTGAGCACGATGCCGGCCACCTGGATGCGGCGGCCTTCCGGAGCCACGCCAGCATCAGCGGCGGTGATGACTCCCCGCTCCACCAGTTCGTTCCGTTCGAAGTGGAGCGGATGAGACCGTAAGGAGAGACCGGCCGTTTGATAGTCGGCAATCACCTCATCCTGCCGCGTCATCTCGGGCAGGAGGAGATCTTCGTCCTCTTCGTCCTCCTCCTGAAGCCCTTGCAACAGTGGCTGGCTTTCCGGACGGTCGAGACACCGCATCGCTTCCCAGACGGCCCGGCGGCGATCGAGCCCCAGCGACTCAAACGCCCCGGCGCGGGCCAGATGCAGGAGCGATTCGCGATCGAGCTGCGCCCGCCGAGCCAACTCGTGCGGCAGCCTGAACGGCCCGGCCCGCCGCGCCTCCTCGATCCGTCGGCCCGCCGCCTCCCCCAGACCATACACCTGCTCCAATCCCAGTCGCACGGCTGGCTCCGGCCGCCGTCCCCGGACTGATCCCCGCACCGATCCCCGGCTTGACGCCCCTCGGCTTTCCGCTTTCCGCTTTCCGCTTGTGCCATCCACCTCCAGCCGGGCGTGCCACGCACTGGCATTCACATCGACCGGCAGCACCCTCACGCCATGCTCCTTGGCATCGCGCACCAGTTGTGCCGGCGCGTAAAACCCCATCGGCTGACTGCCGAGCAGGGCGGCCGTGAAGGCGGCCGGGTGATGCCGTTTCAGCCATGCCGACACATAGACCAACAGTGCGAAGCTCGCTGCGTGCGACTCCGGAAAGCCGTATTCGCCGAAGCCGCGGATCTGCTGAAACACCTGCTCGGCAAACTGCTGCGAAAGGCCGCGGGCGAGCATGCCATCGACCAGTCTCCTATGAAACTCGTCGATCACCCCCGGCCGCCGCCAGGCACCCATGGCGCGACGGAGTTGATCAGCCTCGCCGGGTGTGAAGCCGGCCGCCACGACAGCCAGCCGCATCGCCTGCTCCTGGAAGAGCGGCACGCCGAGCGTCTTCTCGAGCACCTCGCGAATGGCCTCGCTCGGATACGTCACCGGCTCTTCACCCGAGCGGCGGCGGAGATAGGGATGCACCATGTCGCCCTGGATCGGCCCGGGCCGCACGATTGCCACCTCGATCACGAGGTCGTAGAAACAGGCCGGCCTGAGCCGGGGCAGCATGCTCATCTGCGCCCGGCTTTCGATCTGGAACACGCCCACTGTGTCGGCACGCGAGATCATCTCATAAACGGCAGGGTCTTCCGCGGGCACCGTGGCCAGCGTCAGCTGCGGCCCACCCGCCGCCTCGACCAGGTCGAACGCCCGGTGGATGCAGGAGAGCATGCCGAGCGCGAGACAATCGACCTTGAGAATGCCCAGTTCATCGAGGTCGTTCTTATCCCACTGGATGACGGTGCGGCCATCCATCGCCGCAGGCTGAATCGGGACGAGATCGCAGAGGTCGCCGTGTCTTCCGCCGGAGGAAGCACGTGTCATCACCATGCCGCCCACATGCTGCCCCAGGTGGCGGGGGAAGCCGACGAGCTGGCCAACGAGCGTCGTGAGCCGCGTGCAGGTGTCATCCGCAGGATCGAGCCCGGCCTCGGCCAGTCGCTGCGGCAATGCCTCCACGCCATCTCCCACGTCGAGCACGTCGGCTATTTTCTCCACGCGATCGAGGGAGAGACCGAGCGCCTTGGCGAGGTCACGCACCGCCGACCGCAGCCGATAGGAGATCACCTCGGCCGTCATCGCCGCCCGACTGCGGCCGTAGGTTTCGTAGACATACTGGATCACCTCTTCGCGGCGGTCGTGCTCGAAGTCGATGTCGATGTCGGGCGCCTCGCAGCGTTCACGGCTGATGAACCGCTCGAAGAGAACGTCCATGCGAGCCGGATCGACCGACGTGATCCCGAGGCAGTAGCAGATGGCGGAGTTGGCCGCCGACCCCCGCCCCTGGCAGAGGATGCCGCGACGGCGGGCAAACCGCACGATGTCGAAGACGGTGAGGAAGTAGGCCTCGTAGCCGAGTTCGACGACGAGCCCAAGCTCGTGCTCGATGAGCGACCGCACCTTCTCGGGAATACCGCCGGGAATGCCGTCTGCATACCGCTTCGCCGCCCCCCGCCAGGCCAGATCCGCCAGATGCTCCGCCGGCGTGCGGCCCTCGGGCACGTTCGCGTCGGGATATTCATACCGCAGTTCGGCGAGCGAAAATATGCACTGCCTCGCGATCTCCACCGACCGCTCAACCGCCCCCGCAAGCGTGGCAAACCGCGAAGCAATTGTCCGGCGGTCGTGCAGGTGCCGCTCGCCGTTGGAGAGCAGCCGACCTCGCACTTCCTCCACCGTAGAGCCGTGGCGGATGGCAGCGAGGGCGTCGAAGAGCGGCAGGCGGGACCGCTCGTGGTAGCGGACATCGCCAGCCGCCGCGAGTGGCACCCGCGTCTGGCGGCCCACCGCCGCATACCACCGCAGGCGTTCTTCGTCATCCCCTTCGAGCGCCACCTCGGCCAGCGCCACCAGCCGATCGTCAAATACCTCCCGCCACTGCAGGACGGCTTCACTAGCGTCGCGTAGTCCGCCAGCATCCCTCATGCCGGCTGCCGTGATCGCCGCCAGCGGCACGCCCGCAAGCAGGCCCTCGGCGTGGGCCGCAATGTCGGCCAGCAAGAGCCGGCACGCATGCGCACTTGGATCACTCGCCGCGCCGGCCCCGTCCCCCGCGGCAGCGGCGTAGCCCCGTCCCTCCGCGGCAGCGGCGTAGCCACGCGTCAACAGTCGGCAGAGCTGAGCATAGCCCGTGCGGTTGGTCGCCCACACGACCAGCGGCATGGCATCGACCGGCTCCAGTTGCACCCCGATGATCAGCTTGATGCCTGCCTGCTTGGCCGTGCCGTGGGCTCGCACGATGCCGGCGAGCGTGGCCCGATCGGTGATGGCGATCGCCTCGTAGCCGAGCGAATGAGCCCGCTCCACCAATTCCTCGGGGTGCGAACCGCCCTCCAAAAACGAGAAGTTGCTCCGGCAGTGCAGCTCTGCATACGGTGGCTCATGCATGCTTGTCTCTCCCACCTCGTGTTGGAAAACATGATCAGGCAAACGTGCCGTGCAGAAACCACTCCCCACCCGACCGATTGGCCGGGCCGCTGCCCAGTCGACGAAAGCCCGGTCGACGAAAGATCCAATAGCGGGCACCCGTTGCCGTCTCGACGACGTAATAGTCGCGCCGCACAGTCGGCCCGCGCCACCAGGCCGTCTCAATACGCTCAGGGCCGTGGGCCTTCACGACCTCGTGCAGGTGCGAGCCCTGCTGTGCAGCCAGCCGAAACCGCGCCGGCGGATTGCTCGACGCATCCGCGTGGTTATTCAGGGCCGAGTCCACGACTGCCAAGGTCTCCAACCGCACAGGCTGCGGCAGCAGCCAGATTGGCCGCCGCTGCGGCGCTGCCATCAAGGCTGTCGAGCGGGCTATCGGGTAGGCCGCGGGCGGGCCATCGTGATGCGAACGCTTTGATCTGGCCTCAGACATGGACCTGTGTCCAGACGTGGGCCTGGGCTTTGATCGGAAGGATCGCGAGGCTGTCGGCGGCACGGCCGCCCACGCATGCTCCGGCTGGGCATCGGCCAACGGTCTGGGTTCGAACACCGCCCCGCGGCCCAGCCTGCCCGACAGCCGATCAAGCAGCATCCCGACCTGCGAGGCCGATGTCTCGGCCGCCTCGCCGAAGAGCGTCCGCTGTCGGCACTCGGCCGTCCCCGCAGACACGACCTCCACCGTGATTCCCCCAATCTCCCGCGGCATCCGCATCCTTGCTATCCGCAGCCGCACGAGCTCCACCAGATGCTGCGCCGAACCGCTCGGCTGAAACACACCGATATCGATGATCACAGGTGGGCAGGTCTCGCGAATATCGACCGACTGAGTTCGCTCCAGCCGCACCTGCAGTGACATCACTCCCTTGCCTTGGGCTGCCAACGGCGCGACACACTCCTGCAAGAGCCGCCCGATCACGGCGACCAGATCATCCAGCGACGTGTCGCGGAGCAGAAGCGGAAAATCGAAGGCCTGTGAGGCGGTTGGCAGCTCGCCGGAGCAGGGGACCAGCAGCGGCTCGGGACGCTCGCCGGTGAACTCCGCCAGCCGCTGCGACACCTGCGGGGCAAACCGCGAGGCGAGGCTCTTCCGCGGCAGACGGGCGATACCGCCAATGGTCTCGATGCCCACGTCCCGCAGCTGCGCCAGCATGGCGGCATCGAGCCTGAGGGCTGTGGCCGGTAGTCGGGCCAGCGTCTGGAGCTGTGTTCCTGGGGGCACGATGGTCCAACGACGGCGCCGCCCGCCGCGGCCCATCGCATGCCCCTGATGAGCATCGTTCTGGCGAGCGTCGTTCTGGAGGGTATCCGTATGATGCACGGCAGCCCAGGCAGCGGCGGGGGTGTCGGCAATCGCAGCCCGCGCATGAATGCCCCGCGCGGCCAGTGTCCACACGACCGTGCGGACGAGCGGCCCTTCGCCGCCGAAAAATCCAGCCGTGCCTGTCACATCGACATACAGACACTCCGGTCCTGCAGGCTCATGGTGCGGTGATTTCTCGATCGCGACGATCGGCGCAAACCGCCGACAATAGCGGGCAAGCTGCTCGAGCATGGCCAGGTCGGCCACGGGATCGTCATGCTCGACCTCGGCGATATGGCAGGCACGGGAACCGTGCGAGAGTGCCAGCACCGCCATCGCTTCGGCGAGCGACATACCCGCCGGAATCCGCCCGGGGTTCGCCCCGGCCGCCGGCGCGGATGGCAGCGTTTTCCGCGGCGGAGCCGCCCAGGCCCAGGCCACCACTGTCATCACGCCGCGGCGTTCCCTCCGACAGACAAACACGGGCCGCCTGCGGAGCTCCGGCCGCTCAATCAGTCGCCGCTGCACGGGCCACCGGGGCAGCCAGATCGTCATGATGCGCGACATACCACCTCCTCCACCGGCAAACGCCCCGCCTGAAGACCCCCTCCCGCGACTGGCGCGGCAGGTCTGGCCGGCATGCGGTGGCGGCCCGTGGCCTCGCGACCACTCGTCAGATCAAGACGCAGCTCTGTAGACCGTTCCTCGAGCATCTCGCTGCCTGACCACGGCCCACCCGCAAGCGAGAGCCGCAGCCGCCGCACGGCGAGATCTGCATCAGGCTCCCCGGCCACTGGCGAGATCGCCACCTTCGCGTCGGACCAGGTCGGCTCGCCCACTGGCCGCCGCTCTGACAGCCCACGCACCAAAAGTCCGACAGCCCCGCTGGCCCGCGAAGCCAACTGCCACCGCCGCATGGCCGTGGCATGCACCCGCCTGGGCCAGGCCAGCACCGCCGCCACGCCGGGGCAGCGGAGGGCCTGGTCGATCGTCCAGAGTTCGTCGTCATCGCGCGCGGGGCGGGCCACCACAAGATGCGGCCTGCCGCCACCCTTACCCGTGGCATCTGCCAGCGCATCGAGCCACGGGATCACGGCAGGCGGGTAAAACCGCTGCCCGCGATCGATGACCACAATCGTCGCGGCCTGAGAAGCCCGCGACTGATCCCCTTGCCGCGGGTCGGCCAGCCGGCAGGCAACCGCACAGGCAAGCGAGATTGCGCCACCTGCATCGTCTGGAGATGCATCGCCGGCAAGCCACTCGATCAGACTGCCTCGTCGCACGCCGCCGGCCGGCAACAGACGGTCGAGCGATGGAAAACCGGTTGTCACCGTCTCCCGCCCCTCGAAATACAGGCCCAAGCCACCCAAGTCATCAAAAACACGCGTCACCATACAGCCGCCTCCAACGATTTGTATACGGCCGTATACTATACGCCCGTTCCGTATTCGTCAACCCGCACAACGATTGCAGGGCGATCGTTGTGCGAAACGCGATTCACATGGATGGCTTTTTCCACAGCCGGCTAGAATCGGTGGCATGATGCCACCATCTCATCCCCGTTTCCCTCGCTGCCTTCCGCTCCTGCTCATCCTCTGCGGAGCGACGGCCGCCGACGCCGCCGATTTCCCGAAGGACTTCGCCGCCTTCCAGGCCGAACTTTCCCCGGCGATCTCCGGGAAACTCGACGCCACCCCCAAGCACTACCGGCAGATCGAACCGTCGCTGTTCCACCTCTGCCTCGACCATGCCGACCGACTCTCGACGCTCTCCGACGACGAGCGGCTCGCAACCATCGTGAAACTGGCGGAGTTCATCGACCGAAAGCGCGATACCACAGGCGAACTCGTCGTGATCGGAGCCGACCGCACCATGATCGGCCTGCTCGATCCGGCTCGAGGACTCGAGCCGAAGGAAATCACGACGATCGCCGCGGGCTACGGGGCGAAGCCGACTGTCTTCAAGCAGGACACCGCCACCGGGTCGATCCGCCAGGTCGCCGACGATTTTCTTGCGGCCGTCGGCAAGGCCGCGTCTAAAGGCTCCCCCACCACGGTCGTCGTCCTTGGACACGGCTCTCCCGAGGAGATCCAGAGCTATTCGATTCCCTTCGGCAGGCTGGCCGACGCGCTCATTGATGGGACCGCCACTGGAGCTCAAAAATCGGTGGATCTCGCCCCCCTCGTCCTGATCTGCGACGACTGCTACAGCGCCGACTTCCTGATCAATCTGGGCACCACGATCGAGACACGGTGCCGAGACCGCGGTCTCTCGCTCCACTCACTCCCGATCATGATCGCCGGCACAAACCGTGATCGTGTCGGCCACGCCGACTTCGGCGAGAAGTTCGTGCCGCACTTCTGGAAGGACGTCATCGAACTGTTCTACGTGCGGCGGCCGCGGCCCGATGCGGTCACGCTTGGCGACTTCTTCGAAAAAATCGACAACATGATGTATGGCTACGGTCGGGCACCGATCGTGCAGGGCACGCAGGTGACCGGCTACCGGCTCATCGACCCGACGCTCTGCCAGGATCCCGTAGTCTTCGTGCCACTCTCCGACGCCGACCTCGCCGAACTCCGCACGATCCTCGGCCTCCCAGCCGACGCTCCGCTCCCGCGATTTCTCGACATCGGGTGATTGCTGGGTTCACACCCCGAGATTCTTCTCTCGAGGTGGTGCTGTTTAAGGGGGGCAGGTCAAGAGGCCTGTCCAGTCCCAGCGTTGCCGGTTTCTCGGAGCCTGACTAGACTTCCAGTGTCAGGAGAGAGTCGCAAGACCGCCGAAGGCCGAACGCTCAGGCAAAAGTACTGACTACCGCACTGTTGGAGAGTGACTCGAGTCCCCCCCGGGGATGAGAGTCCACCGAAGGGGCAAACCGTGGGCGCGGCCTGCGGCGAATCTCTCAGGTCCCAGGACAACAGGGTTCCCGTGGAGGCCCGTCGCTCCACCGGCCAAGACCACCGACCTTGGAGCCCTGTCATGCCTGCCTCTTCCACCATCCCGCTCGCATTCCTGGAAAACGCCACCGAATTCCGGGCCCGGCACATCGGACTCGATGCCGCAGATGAGCGGCACATGCTCGATGCGATTGGCGAGGCCTCATGCCAGTCGCTCGTCGAAGGCATCGTGCCAGCCAGTATCGCCCGCCGTGAAGCGATGAAACTGCCGTCGCCGCTCTCCGAGGCGAACGCTCTTGCCGAGCTGAAGGCCATCGCCTCCCGGAATCGGCTCCTGAAGAGCTTCATCGGCCAGGGCTACCACGGCACCCACACGCCTGGCGTGATCCTGCGGAACATTCTCGAGAACCCGGCTTGGTACACCGCCTACACACCCTATCAGGCCGAGATCAGCCAGGGTCGCATGGAGGCCCTCGTCAATTTTCAGACGATGGTCTGCGAACTGACCGGCATGCCGATCGCGAATGCATCGATGCTCGACGAGGCCACCGCCGCGGCCGAGGCGATGACACTGGCACGCCGGACCTCCGCCAGCGCCAGCCAGATCTTTCTGGCTGATGACCGCTGCCACCCGCAGACGCTGGAAGTTCTCCAGACCCGGGCCCAACCGCTCGGCATCGAGGTCCGGGTCGGCGGCATCGACGATCTGCTCGCCCGGCACGACTGCTTCGGCGTGCTCGTGCAGTATCCCGCGACCGATGGCACGGTGACCGATTGGCGAGGCCTCGCCGAACGGGTCCACGCCAAGCAGGCCGTACTCTGCGTGGCAACCGATCTGCTTGCCCTCACCCTGCTCGTTCCCCCAGGAGAATGGGCCGCCGACATCGTGGTCGGCTCCACCCAGAGGTTTGGCATGCCGATGGGCTGCGGTGGCCCACACGCCGCGTTTTTCGCCTGCCGCGACGCCTTCAAACGGTCGTTGCCGGGCCGCCTCGTCGGCGTGAGCATCGATGCGGAAGGACGGCCCGCCTATCGGCTCGCCCTGCAGACCCGCGAACAACACATCCGCCGCGAAAAGGCCACCTCCAACATCTGCACGGCCCAGGTGCTGCCCGCGGTGGTGGCGAGCATGTTCGCCGTCTACCACGGTCCGGCTGGCCTGACGCGGATCGCCCAACGCATTGCGGCCTACACGGCGGTGCTCGCTGACTCGCTCAAGCGACTCGGCGTGCGGATCAGAAATGCCCACGCGTTCGACACGCTCTGCCTCGAGACAGGCGACCAGACCGCGGGACTGGCAGCGCGGGCCCGCGAACTCGGCATGAACCTGCGAACGCTCGATGCGACGACGCTCTCGATCTCACTCGACGAGACCACCACCCGCGACGATCTCGTGCGGCTCCTGCAGGTCTTTGCGGCGCCGGGGCAGCCGCTCCCGGAGTTTGCCGCCTACGAGCAGGGCATCGAGCCGCTGATCCCGGCCGGCCTGCGGCGGACCACCGACTTCCTGACGCACCCGGTGTTCAATACGCACCACAGCGAAACTTCGATGCTCCGCTACATCCGTAGCCTGAGCGACAAGGATCTGGCGCTCGACCGCAGCATGATCCCGCTGGGCAGCTGCACGATGAAGCTCAATGCCACCAGTGAGATGATCCCGATCACCTGGCCGGAGTTCGCGAATCTCCACCCCTTCGCGCCGGCCAACCAGCTGGAAGGCTACTCAATCCTCGAACGGCAGCTCCGCGACTGGCTCTGCGAGGCCACCGGCTATGCCGGCATCAGCCTGCAGCCCAACGCTGGCAGCCAGGGGGAGTATGCCGGGCTGCTCGTCATTCAGGCCTGGCAGCGGGCCCGCGGTCAGGGCCATCGCACGATCTGCCTGATTCCATCCTCTGCCCACGGCACGAATCCGGCCAGCGCCCAGATGGCTGGCATGGAGGTCGTCGTCACCGGCTGCGACGCGCACGGCAACGTCGATCTGACTGAACTTCAGGCCAAGTGCGAGCAGTACAGCGACCGGCTGTCAGCCGTGATGATCACCTACCCGAGCACCCACGGCGTCTTCGAAACACAGATCAGGGAACTCTGTGAGATCGTCCACCGCCATGGTGGCCGCGTGTATGTCGATGGCGCCAACATGAACGCGTTGGTCGGCGTCACGGCCCCGGGCGCGTTCGGCGGCGATGTCAGCCACTTAAACCTCCACAAGACGTTCTGCATCCCGCACGGCGGCGGCGGCCCCGGCGTCGGCCCGGTCTGCGTGGTCGCCGATCTGGTGCCCTTCCTGCCGGGCCATGCCACGGGAGGCCTGCCCGTCGGCGACGTGGGCGCTGTCTCGGCCGCGCCGCTGGGCAATGCCGCGGTGCTGCCGATCAGCTGGATGTACTGCCGCATGATGGGTCCTGAGGGGCTCAGGCACGCCACCGAGGCCGCGATCCTCGCCGCCAACTACGTCAGCACCAGGCTCCGCGGCCACTACCCAACGCTCTACTCCAGCGTGAACGGTCGCGTGGCCCACGAGTGCATCCTCGACCTGCGTCCGCTGAAAGAGTCCAGCGGCGTCACGGCCGAAGACGTTGCCAAGCGGCTGGTCGACTACGGCTTTCATGCGCCGACGCTGAGTTTCCCGGTGCCAGGCACGCTGATGGTGGAGCCGACCGAGAGCGAGCCCCTGGCCGAACTCGACCGGTTCATCGCGGCGATGATCGCGATCCGCGAAGAGATTCGGCAGGTGGAGGAGGGGATCTGGCCACAGGACAACAACCCGCTCAAGCACGCTCCGCACACCGCCGCCGCGATCTCGGCAGAGGACTGGGATCGGCCCTATGCCCGTGAGATCGCCGTGTTTCCGGTCGCGTCTCTCAAGCGCGGCAAATACTGGCCGTCGGTCGCCCGCGTGGACAACGTCCACGGCGACCGCAACCTGTTCTGCAGCTGCGTGCCAGTGTCAGCCTGGGCGGAGTGACTGGCCGGCATTCGAGCCCGCA
>JBBAVO010000093.1:3573-10516 GCA_040397635.1 Pirellulales bacterium | reverse complement strand
TTTCGCTGCTCGGGATCGACGCGGTGCCCGTGGACGTGGAGGTGGACGTCTCGACCGGTGCCCTGCCCTCGACGGTACTCGTCGGCCTGCCCGACCCCGCTATCCGCGAAAGCACGCACCGCGTCGCACGGGCCATGGTCAACTCGGGCTTCAACCGGCCCAACGATCGGATCGTGATCAACCTCGCCCCGGCGGAGATGCCGAAGCAGGCGGCCACGTTCGACCTGCCGATCACGCTCGGTATCCTCGCCGGCAGCGGACAGTTTTCCTCGGAGCGTTTCCAAGACTATGCGGTGGTCGGCGAACTCTCGCTGGAGGGCTCCACGCGGCCAACGCGGGGGGCCCTCTCTGTGGCCATCTCTGCGGCGAGGCAGAAAAAGCTCCGAGGGCTGGTCGTGCCCACGGCGAGTGCGACGGAGGCCGCAGTCGTGGAGGACATCGAGATCATTCCCGTTTCCTCGCTCACCGAGGCGGTGCAGTTTTTCGCAGGCGACCTCAACATTCCCCGCTGCCCGCCCCGCGTCACCGAATGGTTCGACCGCTTCGCCGCCTACGACGTCGACTTTGCCGACGTCCGCGGCCAGGAGGCCGCCAAACGGGCGGTCTGCGTGGCCGCGGCGGGGGGCCACAACTGCCTGATGGTTGGACCGCCCGGTGGCGGCAAGACGATGCTGGCCAAGCGGATCCCGACGATCCTGCCGCCGCTCTCGGCCGCCGAGTCGATCGAGACGACTCGTATCTATAGTGCGCTCGGGCTCCTGTCCGCCGGCCAGCCACTCTTGGCTACGCGTCCATTCCGGGCCCCGCACCACACGATCTCGGAGGCCGGCCTGATCGGTGGCCGATCCATCCCGATGCCGGGCGAGATCAGTCTCGCGCATAACGGTGTCCTTTTTTTGGACGAGCTCCCAGAGTTCAACCGTCGCACGCTCGAGGTGCTCAGGCAGCCGCTCGAGGATGGCTTCGTGTCGATCAGCCGGGCCAAGGGGAGCACGCGGTTTCCGGCTGACTTCATGATGGTGGCAGCGTTCAATCCATGCCCGTGCGGCTATCGCGGCGATCCGCGGCGGCAGTGCCAGTGCACGGCGCCGCAGGTGGAACGTTACATGAGCAAGATCTCGGGGCCGCTGCTCGATCGCATCGATATCCATCTGGAGGTGCCAGCGGTGCCGTTTCGGGAACTCTCCGCGAGCCGGGCTGGCACCTCGAGCAGCCAGATGCGGGAGGCGGTGATGGCGGCCCGCATCCGACAGGCGGAGCGTTTCGCGGGGCTGCCGGTTCGCTCCAATGCGCGGATGACGAGCCGGCAGGTTCGGGAGTTCTGCCCGCTTGAGCCAGCGGCCGCGGAGTTGGTCAAGGCGGCGGTGAGCGATCTGGGCCTCTCGGCCCGCGCCCACGACAAGGTGCTCCGGGTCGCCCGCACGATCGCCGACCTCGATGCCGCGGCAACAATCGGCTGTGCCCATGTGAGCGAGGCGATCAACTACCGCGTGCTCGACCGCGGTCTGTGGACCTGAGCACGTCAACTGCCACCGCCGCTCGACACCGAGGGCAGCCTTCTGCGACAATCCGTGCATGATTCCGTCCCGATCAATCCACGACACCATCGCCCTCGACCGACCCGCCGGCCTTCCGCGGCGGCGGCTACTCACCATCGCGGTTGTCCTGGCGTGCCTTGGTGTCCTTGCGCTCGCGGTTGACCTGGACGTCGCCCGCTGGTGCAAAGCGGGACACATTCCCAAGGAGATCATGCGGTTCCTCAACTTCTCCGAGGTCTTTGGCCACGGGATCGGCGTGGCCACCATCCTGCTGGCCGCCGCCGTGCTTGATCCCACGCTCGTGGGCCGTCGTGCCGTGCCTCGGTTTGGCAGTCTGCCATTCAGCCGTGATCTGGGGTGGATGGTCGTGACAGCATTTGCGGGCGGCATCGCGGCCAACGTTATCAAGGCCACGCTGGTCGATCGGGTCCGCCCGCGGGCCGCCGATCTCGCTGCGGCCGCCTCGTCATTCGCCACGTTTGGCGACTCCTTGGCTGCCAACATCGCCAGCCACAGCGATATCAATAGTTTTCCATCCGGTCACGCCGCCACGGCCGCAGGGCTCGCGGCAGCGTTGGCGTGGAAATATCCTCGCGGCACCTGGTTCTTCGTCGCGTTGGCCGCGGCCGCAGCAGCCCAGCGGGTAGCCAGTTTGGCGCACTATCCCAGCGACGTTTTTATGGGAGCGGCGGTCGGGCTTCTCAGCGCCGCGTTTTTGCGCGGCACGAAATCGACCCACGCCGCGCAGGACGGTGCCCCATGCGACGGCCCGCTCAACACTGTCCGCTGAAGGAGGCCGAGCAAGGCTGGACCAGCAGCTCCATAGCGGCCGGTTTTGGGGTGGGAAAGTAGTTTCTGGGCCGACTTCGTGCTAAGATACAAGACATCGGAACCAGGCGTCGGAGCACGCTCCGGTTTATACCTGCCGGTTTTCCTACCTTCGTTCGCCACCGGACACGAATCCGAGATTCACGCATGCCAGCCCCGAAAAAAGCACGCAAGATGGCCGTCGGCAAGTCAATGGATGCGACGTCTGTGGACGTCGCGACAGCGACCGCCGCCAGTTCGGAAAAGCCAGCCGGCAAGCGGGTGCTGCTCGTCGATGACGACACGGAGATCGTGGAGTCGATGCGGACCGTGCTCGAATCACGCGGCTACGAGATCCTGATCGCCCGTGACGGCAACCAAGGCCTGATGATGGCAGAGAAGGACGAGCCTGATCTCGTCGTGCTCGACATGATGATGCCCAAGCGAAGCGGCTTCCTGGTTCTGGAGAAGCTGCGACGGAGCCGCCCTGTGCCGATGAAGGTGATCATGATCACGGCCAACGAGGGCAGTCGGCACAAGGCGTATGCCGAGATGCTGGGCGTGGACGACTACATCCGCAAGCCATTCGCGATGGACCGGCTGCTGGCGAGCATCGACAAACTGCTGTCCTAAATCGGGACGGGCGTCCGCATCTCCCTTGCTTGCGCATCTCCCTTGCTTCCGCTGCTGGCTTTGACAACGCCCCGCCCTGCCGAAACATCCCAGGCCTCCAGTGGCAGTCAGGGCGAGATGGGCAGGCGATTCTTGAGATTGACCCGTTTTCGGGCGGGCCCTACATTCCGGCGGTACGTTCCATTTCGCCACGGAATACGAATTCCCCGTGACTCCTTCGACCGCATCTCCGGGCCTGCACGACGACCTCAAGGAGCGGGTGCGCGATGCGATCGACATTGTCGATCTGGTGGGTACATACCTTTCGCTGCGGCGTGCGGGCAAGGCCATGGTTGGCCTCTGTCCCTGGCACGAAGACTCCCGCCCCAGCTTTCAGGTCAACCCAGAACGCCAGACTTTCCGCTGCTGGGTCTGCAACATCGGCGGCGACGTGTTCAGCTTCCTGATGAAGATGGAACGGCTCGAGTTCCGCGAGGCGCTCGAGCAATTGGCACAGCGGGCCGGCATCGACCTGCCCCGCGGCCGCGGCGGCCTGCCCACCGATGAAAAAGCCTCCATTCTCGCCGCGCTTTCCTGGGCCGCGGATCGCTACCGCGACTGTCTCCGCGGTGCCCCCGAGGCGAAGCCTGCCCGCGACTATCTCGCAGCGCGCGGCCTGACGCAGCAGACGATCGACACCTTTCGCCTCGGCTATGCCCCGCCAGCCTGGGACTGGCTCCTCAGGCAGGCCTCGGCGGCCGGCATCTCGACCGCCCATCTGGCCAAGGCCGGCCTCGTGGTCGAACGGCAGGATCGCTCGGGCTACTATGACCGATTCCGTGACCGGGCGATGTTTCCAATCTGCGACCATCTCGCGCGGTGCGTCGCCTTCGGTGGCCGCGTGCTGCCAGGTGCCCCGCCCGACTCCGCGAAATACATCAACTCCCCCGAGACGCCACTCTTTTCGAAGAGTTCGATGCTCTACGGCCTCGACACGGCCCGCGATGCGATGAGCAAATCCCGGCGGGCGATCGTCGTCGAGGGCTACACCGACTGCCTGGCGGCACGGCAGGCAGGGATTCATGACGTCGTCGCCGTGCTCGGCACGGCCCTCGGCGAGCGGCACGCCAAACTGCTCAGGCGGTATGCCGACCGCATCGTGCTCGTGCTCGACGGCGACGACGCCGGCCGCCGCCGCGCCAACGAGATTCTCGACGTGCTCCTCGCCGAGCCGATCGATCTGCGAATTGCACGGCTGCCAACGGGCGTGGACCCCTGCGAGTTTGTGCTGGAACAGGGCCGCGACGCCTTCGAGACGCTCGTGGCCTCGGCAGGCGACCCGCTCGACTACCGGCTCGACGAGGCTCTTGCCAGCCTTGCGCCCGACGCCGGTGACGACGCATCGCTGGCCGCCGTCGAGAGCGTGCTTGCGGCGCTCGCCAAGGTGGCGGCCCAGTCGTCGCTCACGCCGTCGCAGTCCCGGCTCCGCGAGGATCAGGTGGTGGGCCGACTCTCGCGTCGGTTTGGCCTCTCCCGCGAGGCCCTACGGTCTCGGATGCTCGCCCTGCGAACCACCTCCGGAAAACGCTCTGGCACCGTAGCCACCCGCTCCGACACGAACGACGACGGAGACGCCATGGCCCCCTCCCCCGGCCTGATGCGACGGCTTCCGGCATGGGATCGTGAGGTGATCGAGGTGCTCGTCGGCGTGCCGGATGCTGCGGGTCTGATCGTTCGCGAGGTCCAATCGGCAGAACTCGAAACCCAGGAGGGCCGCGCCGTGCTGGAGGCCGCCCGCCGCCTGCACGCCGAAGGCCGCGAAATCGCGTTGGCGGGCTTGTTGCTCGAAATTCACGACCCCGCCGTGCAGAGCCTGCTGGTCGCCGTTGACGAGACGTCGGCGACGCGAACGCCACTCGATTCACAGGAACGCGTCCACCACCTCGAAGACGCCCTGCGACGCCGCTCGGCCCAGCGGCAGGCGCACCGCAGCGCACGTACACTGAAAACCTCCCGGCTGGATCCCGGCTCGGAGGCGGCTCTATTGGAGCAACTCGTCGCCCAACGGCGGGCTGTTCAAGGCATGACTGATGTCGATGAGGGCATGACCGAACCCAAGGATGGGTGAAGGTGCCCGTCTCGTCGCTGCAATCGGCCTCGCCGGGAACATCGCTTCCTGGCAGGTCGGGGGGCGGTGCGCGAGGTGACGGTACGATGGTGAAGGAGAACCTACTGATGCGTCGATCTGCGAGCACCCTTTCGATGTCCCAACCTGAAAACGACTCCCGCCCGGCCCACGCCGGCAACGACCGCGATGCCCAGCCCGATGTGGCAGCTGAGTCTGCCACGCCGCTGTCCGGTTCCAGCGCGCACGCCGACGCCGATTTGACGGCGCTGATCGTGGCCGGCAAGGCCCAGGGCTATCTGACGTTCGATCAGGTCAACTCCTACCTCCCCGACGAAGCGGTTGACCCGGAGAAGATCGACTGCCTCCTGGTCGCGCTCGAGGAGCAGGGAATCGAACTCGTAGACACTCCGCCCGAGCCGGGCGAGCAGGTTGCCGCGACGACAGCGCCGGCCGCCAAGCCGCGTGCTCCGCAGCCTCGCCGCGACGAGGCGATCACAACGGCGCCGTCGAACGCCGGCAATGATCCGATCCGCATGTACCTGGCCCAGATGGCCGAGATCCCGCTGCTGACGCGGACCGAAGAAATCTCGCTTGCCAAGAAGATCGAAGTCACCCGCAAGCGGTTCCGCCGCGCGATCCTTGGCTGCTCCTATTCGATGCAGGCCACGGTGGAAACGCTCCGCCGCGTCCACGAGGGGAAGCTGCCGTTCGATCGCACGATCAAGGTCTCGCTCACCGAACGACTGACCAAAGAGCAGATCCAGTCGCGGATGCCCCACAACCTGCAGACGCTCGAGCACCTCATCGATCAGGACAAGGCCGACTTCCGCCTGCTGATCAGTCGCAAGACGTCGCCCGAGGCGGCCCGCGCCGCCCGGATGCGGTTTCGCCGCAGCCGCGGCAAGTCGCTGATGCTCGTCGAGGAGTTGAGCCTGCGGACGCGCCGCGTGCAGCCGCTGGTGAAACTGCTCCGCGGCATGTCGGGACGCATGGACGATCTCCAGCGGGGCCTGCGGCTGATGGACTCGGGAGATATGTCCCGCGACGATCGGGCCGACATGCGGAAGGAACTCCGCGACCTGATGCTGACGACGCTCGAGAGCCCGCGGTCGCTCCGGCGGCGGGTCGATATGTTCGCCCGTCTCAAGGCGGAATATGAGGCCGCCAAGCGGAACCTCTCAGCGGCCAACCTGCGACTGGTCGTGTCGATCGCCAAGAAATACCGCAACCGCGGCCTGAGCTTTCTGGATCTGATCCAGGAGGGCAACACGGGACTGATGCGGGCGGTGGACAAGTATGAATACCGTCGTGGCTTCAAGTTCTCGACCTACGCGACCTGGTGGATCCGTCAGGCGATCACCCGGGCGATCGCCGACCAGGCCCGCACGATCCGTATCCCGGTGCACATGATCGACGTGCTCTCGAAGCTGCGGACCACCTCGAAGAAACTTCTTCACGAACTCGGCCGCGAGCCGACGTCGGAGGAGATCGCGCAGGCAGCTGGCGTGGGAATCGAGGAAGCCCGCCGGGTCCTCGACATGGGCCGGCAACCGATGAGCCTTGACCGGCCCGTGGGCGAAAGCGAAGACGCCAGCTTCAGCGAATTCGTGGAAGATTCGAGCACCGTGAGCCCCACGCACTCCGCCACGCACGGACTGCTCAAGGACCGGCTCGAGTCGCTGCTGAAGACTCTCACCTACCGTGAGCGGGAGATCATCCGGCTGCGATACGGCCTCACCGATGGCTACACCTACACGCTCGAAGAGGTGGGGCGGATCTTCCGGGTGACACGGGAGCGTGTCCGGCAGATCGAAGCCAAGGCGGTCAAGAAGCTGCAGCACCCGGTCCGCTCGAAGCA
>JBBAVO010000093.1:0-3473 GCA_040397635.1 Pirellulales bacterium | reverse complement strand
CGACCGAACCGAAAGCGACTCTATGGCCACGGCCGTCATCAGCGAAATCATGCGGACGCTGCACCGCATCCATACCCAGCTGTCCGATCTCCGGGGTCGGATCGTCGCCGGCCCGCGCCAGGTTGCGGCTCACACCGCACAGGTGGACGCGGCGGAGGCGGCCCGGACGGGCGTGCAGGAAGACGTCAAGAAGGCCAAGATGGCCGCCGATCAGAAGCAGCTGCAGCTGAAGACGTCCGAGGCAAAGATCCGCGATCTCGACGCCAAGCTCAACGCCTGCAAAACCAATCGCGAGTATCAGACACTCACGGAGCAGATCGCGGCGGACAAGATGGCCACGAAGGTGCTCGAGGACGAGATCCTCGAGGCACTCGACCGAATCGACACGATCAAGAAAACACTGCCCACGGCGGAGACGGCCGTGGAGGCTGCCCGCAAACTGCTGGGTGAGGCAAAGGCCCGCGTGGCCACCGAGGGAACGCACCTCGAGGCAGAGGTCCAACGGCTCCGCGGAGAACTCGAGGCAACGGAGCGGGAACTGCCCGCCGACATCCGCGATCTCTATGATCGCGCCGTCAAGCAGAAGGGAGCCGAGGGGATGGCCCCGCTCGACGGCGAGAGCTGCGGGGGCTGCTACCACCAGATCACGGGCAACATGCATTCAGAGCTGCTCGTGGGCAAGGTGGTGATGTGCCGCAGCTGCGGCCGGCTGCTCTATCTCCCCGAGCGAGCGGTGCCCGAGCGGACGTCGTCAGGCTGATCCGGCTTGGTGGCCTCATCATCGCCCCGGTATGCGTCGTCCGACGCCCGAACCCATCATCACGATTCTTGACATCTATTCAGGGAGCACCACATGTCGTCTGACCGTATTCCGATGACCCGCGCCGGCTATGACAAGCTCAAGGCGGAGGCCGACCAACTCGAAATCGTGGAGATGCCCAAGCTTGCCCAGCGGGTGGCGGCCGCCCGCAGCGAGGGCGATCTCAGCGAAAACGCCGAGTATCACGGGGCGCGGGAGAGCCAGGGGATGATGCAGGCGAAGATCAACGTGCTCCGCGACAAGCTGGCCAGGGCGGTGATCGTGGAACGGGCGAAGGAAGCCAGCGACGAGGTCGTGTTCGGCGCGACGGTGGTCGTGAAGGACCTCAAGTTCGGCGACGAGGAGGTGTTCGTGCTCGTCGGTGCCGGCGAAGAGGACTACGATGCCGGCCGGATCAATGTGGCCAGCCCGCTCGCCCAGGGGCTCCTGGGCCGCAAGGTGGGCGAGAAGGTCTCGATCGACGTGCCCGCCGGGACGATGAAGTTCGAAATCCGTGAGGTCCGGTTCGACGACTGACTTCACGCGAAAATGACTTCCCGCGAAATTGGTGCAGCCCGTCTGCCGCGGAGGCACGTTGATGCCCAGCCTTGACTCGCTGCGATTCACAAACCGGTTTACGAGAGAACTGCCCGGCGACCCTGAGCCGCACAACGGCCGCCGGCAAGTGCGGCAGGCCTGTTGGTCGGGGGTGAGCCCGACGCCGGTAGCCGCCCCCAGGCTCGTGGCCCATGCCCGCGAGGTGGCCGACCTGCTCGACATCGAGGTGACGCCGGAGAACGAGCAGGCCTTTGCGGATGTCTTCAGCGGCAACCGGTTGTTGGCCGGCATGGAGCCGTTTGCGATGTGCTACGGCGGCCACCAGTTCGGTCACTGGGCGGGCCAACTCGGCGATGGCCGTGCCATCAATCTGGGCGAGGTCGTCAACGGTCGCGGCGAGCACTGGACCCTTCAGCTCAAGGGGGCCGGCCCCACCCCCTATTCCCGCACGGCCGACGGCCTGGCGGTGCTGCGGTCATCGATCCGCGAGTTTCTCTGCAGCGAGGCGATGCACCATCTCGGTGTGCCCACCACCCGTGCGTTGAGCATCGTCACCACAGGCGAGAGCGTGGTCCGCGACATGTTCTACGACGGCCACCCCAGGGCGGAGCCCGGCGCGGTCGTCTGCCGGGTGGCGCCATCGTTCACCCGGTTCGGCAACTTCCAGATCTTCACGGCGCGGCAGGAGATCGATCAGCTTCGCACCCTGGTTGACTTCACACTGCGAACCGACTTCCCACACCTGCTGACGACGGCGGGCCCGCCTTCGACCGAAGCCTATGCCGTGATGTTTGATGAGATCTGCCAGCGGACCGCCACGATGATCGTCCACTGGATGCGGGTGGGGTTCGTCCATGGCGTGATGAACACAGACAACATGTCGATTCTGGGACTGACGATCGACTACGGGCCCTACGGCTGGCTCGAAAACGTCGACCCCGACTGGACACCGAACACGACCGACGCCCAGGGCCGTCGCTACCGGTTCGTCGCCCAGCCGCAGATCGGCCACTGGAACCTGCTGCAACTCGCCAACGCGCTTGCGCCTGTCGTCGGTGATCCCAAACCGCTGGAGGCTGGGCTCGATGCCTACGTCGATCGATTCCAGTCGGGCTACCGACGGATGATGGCCGACAAGTTGGGGATCGGCCAGCGGATCGACGCGGGCACGGCTACGGGTGACGATCCACTCGTCGCCGATCTCTGGCCGCTGCTGGCCGAAGCCAACATTGACATGACGCTGTTTTTTCGCAGTCTGACAACAATCCGTGGCGAGGCCGCCACGCCCGACGATCATGCCAGCCTGCTGGCAGCGGTGTCTTCTGGCTTCTATGAATCCGAAGCTGGTGCGGCGGTTGACAGGGCTCCCCTCGGCGAATGGCTGGCCCGCTATCAGGCTCGCATCCACGAGGAGGGAATCCCTGATAGCGTCCGCGGCGCACGCATGCACGCGGTCAACCCGCTCTACGTGCCGCGGAACTATCTGGCGCAGCTGGCGATCGACAAGGCCGAGACGGGCGATTTCACACTCGTCAGGGAGATGCTCGAGGTCTCGAGGCACCCCTATACCGAGCAGCCCGGCAGGGAGGCATTCGCGGGCAAGCGGCCCGAATGGGCCCGCCACCGCGCCGGCTGCTCGATGCTGTCATGCAGTTCGTAATCGCTGCTTGAGCGTAAAAAGACACCCATGACAGCCAGCAGCGACATCGCTATCCGCACGGTTGCCATCCTCGACGCGGGCGAGGTCTACCGCGGTCAGGTGTTTCACGACGGCCACCTTTGGGAAGGGCACAGCACCGGCGGCGTGGCCTCCTACCGGCTCGACGTCCATCCCGCTGACGGCGGGCAGGTGCTGGCCTCGGCCCGCGTGCCGCACACGCTGGAGTTCCTCTACCCCTTTGGGCCCCACACTATCCTCGTCGTCGGCAAGCACTTCACCGATCATTGCGGCTGGCTCACCTCCTATTCCATCGCACGGTTTCGCCACGGACGGCTGCGGGTGAAGACAAGACCGCTGCCGATGGCGGTGCAGGTCGAGCAGTTTGGTGGCCGCGCGGGTCACATGTATTTCAACGAAACCGGCTCCCGCAAGGTGTTTCGGTGGACACGCTTGGGC
>JBBAVO010000092.1:0-10585 GCA_040397635.1 Pirellulales bacterium | reverse complement strand
TCTTTCTGCGTTCCTACCAGCCGCCCTGCGCTGTGTTGCTCGACCAGCCGGAATCGGCGGAACGGGACGGGCTATGGGACACCGTCGGCCCGTGCATCGTCCGCCACGGATCGGGACCGCTGAACGTGCCCCCTGGCAACTGGATCACCCACGGTCCAAACCCGCGCGACATGCGGGCGAAAGAATCCTCCATCTGCCGCTGCTGAATCTGCGCCAGCCTGCGCCGCCGCCGACGCTCCGCCTCCGATGTCGCCTCGGCATACGATTCCCGTGCCAGCCGATTCGCCTCGGCCGATGACTTCAGCGAATCCTCGTACCGCTGCCGCGAGAGGAGTGACTTCGCGGTCTCGAACGCCGTCGTCGCGGGTCGCACGTCGGGCGAAACGCCCTCGCCATACCACGCCGCCACCCGCCGGATGAGCCCGTCTGTCTCCTCGAGATCCTCGAACGCCTGCCGCGCGAGCCGGTCGTCCTCCGCCGCCAACTCCTCGCCCCGCGTTGCGGCCGTGTCTGCCGCCTCCAGAACCTGTCCAACCCGACGCAGGTCGGGCCGCTGGACCTGGAAACCCTCCTCGGCCACTTCCAACAGGCGGCCCGCCTCGCGGGCCCGTTCGTTGGCACGCACGCGGTCTGTCCGCTGCCGCTCGAGGCCCTGCATCAGGTTCGTCACACGGCCGCGGACCGTGTCGTGCCGCTTGGGCAGGCTGGCACGCAGTTCATCGAGTTCCGCACGCCGGTCGGTGATGGCAGCGTAGAGACCCTCGATCCAGTCTTCCTGCCGCACGGCCTCCTCGACCAGCGCCACCGCGCGGAAGTAGTGCTGACGGGAATGGTCGGCGGCAACCTGCGTCTCCGCCAGCAGCGTGCGGACGCGGGCCAGACCCTCGTCGGCCTTGGACACGTTTTCCACGACGTCAGCCCACGAACTGTCGGCATACGCGCCCGAGATCTGTTCCACGGCGCGAACAGCCTGGCTGCGACGCGAGGCAAGCGCCTCCAGGCGGGCCACGCATGCAGGGAGCAGGTCGTCAACCTTTGTCTTGGCGGCCACAATGCTCTCGAGCAGCGCAAGCACCTCTGCGTTTGCCTTTTCGGCGCGTTCGACATGGGCCAGTGCCCCTGCAGTCTCACCCGCATCGAGCAGTTGTGCGGCCAGCATGCCAGCATGCTGGCTGGCGGCGAGCAGTTCGTCCGGATTCGCACCCGGTTCGTTGAGCAGCCAGCCCTCGGCCCGTTTGGCCCGCACCTTCTGAGCGATCTCGTCGGCCTGGGCAACGGCCTTCGTCCTCCGGTCGTCTACCGTCTCGAACTGCTCGATGTCGGTCACCGATCGGTCCAGCCGCGCGGCGAGTTCCTCGAGCCGCCCCCGCGTGGCGACCGGATCCGCCTCGAGACCCTGCCTGGCCAGTCCGGCACCCCGGGCCACCTCGGTCATCGGACCCTGGAAGGCGGCATTCGATCGGCCCCGCTTCGCCAGGGTCTCGAGCCGCTGGGTGGTGGTGCCGACGTTCGTGTCGAGGGTCTCGGCCAATGCGCGGGCCTTTTCGTGCGCCTGCTCCAAGGCATCCAAAGGCGCGCTGCACTCCGCCGTCACGTCGGCCAGCGGCGGCCGGGCCTCGGCCGAATCGAGCAGCCGGATCGCCTCCTCCGCCTCGGCCGTGCCGAGGAAGGTCTCCTTACCGATGCGTTCTTCGGCCTTCTCCCAGACGTCCATCAACCCCAGCCACCGCTCGCGATAGCGGCGGAGTGCCGACTGCACGTTGTCGTATGCCGACCGCGTCAGGCCCTCCATGGGCGTCTTGAAGTCGGGATCACTGTGGGGCAGCATCCGGTGGCGTTCCTGCTGGCTGTCGAGCAGATCGGAGAGCGCCACCACCTCGCTCTTGAAGGCGGCGAGTTTCTGCCGCGCTTCGGCGAGCCGCCGCTCATGCCTGGCCCGCTGGACGAAGAACGTCGTCACGGCTCCCAGGCCGGCGAGCGCCGCCAAGCCCAGCGGCAGGGTGCGGGTGCGAAACACGCGGGCCGCCTCGGCCTTCGACCGCTTGAGTTCGGCCCTGTTCTTCACCCACTTCTCGGTCGCTCCCACCAGATCGGCCAAGCCCTCATCGTATTGTGCGTCTTTGGCTCGGGGCACGAACACCTTGTCGATCAGTTCCTCCTTGATGGTCTGCGGATTGAGTCCGCTCGACACCTCCAGCCCCCATGGCGCCTTCATGGCGATCTGCCGTCCCTTGACGTCGAGCACGATCGTGACATCGCGGGCGGGATCGAACGCGGCCGGACGACCGTTGCGCTGGCGGCCCTCCGCCGACTCCTGCTGCCATCGCTCAACGAGACTATCGAGGAGTCTCGTCGCGGCATCCCGATCCCCACCGGCGTCTCCCACCACGATCACGCGGTAGTCCCGCCCGCTCTCGAGTTTTGCCTTCTCGATCGCCGCCCGCACCTGTTCGAACGAGTCCTGCACTCCCGAGACAAACACCCTCTCGGTGTCGGCCGGCGAGGCCTCCGACGGCGAAATCTCCGCGTGGGCGACCAGACAGGGCAGCAATGCGAACAGGGCTGTCCCCGCCACGAGGGCACAGCGGGCGCACGAACGGCGGAAATCAATCTGCATGATGGCTCCAGAGCAAGGCATGAATCGTCGATGACTCCAGGATTCTAGGGCCAGTCCGCGGCCGACTCAATCAGCCGGAGGCTCCCGCCCGCAGGGCGGCCCTTCCCACGGCGTCGGCGGCCTTTATCGCGGTCGCCACGCTGTCGACGTCCACTGGAAAAGGCATGTTATGAATGGTCTCGCCCGGCGCCGTCGCGCGGGACGCGATCCGGCGCACGACGGCAGCGAGCGAGTCGTCCCCCTCGGCACTGATCCCCAACTCACCCAGCGTGACCGGCAGCCCCACCCGCACGAAGAATGCCGCCACGCGACTCGCTTCCGCCAGGGTCGCCTCGCGCTCGGCCGCATCCGTCGCCACGTTTGCCTCCAAGAGAAGATGCACGAGCGTGCCGAACGCCACTTTCTCACCATGCAATGCATGGTGCGTGGCAGCGATCGCAGTGAGCCCGTTGTGTACCGCGTGCGCCGCCGCCAGCCCGGCCGATTCGAAGCCGAGCCCAGAGAGCAGGGTGGCGGCCTCGGCTACGCGTTCGAGGCTCGCGCCTGCGTGACCTGCTCGACATTCCTCCAACGCAGCCTCCCCATCCGCGAGCACGGTATCACGGCAGAGCCTGGCGAGTTCGACCGCGGCGAGCGTGGCCCTGCCACCCCGCATGTTGGGTCTGCCGGCCGACGCCGCTGCACGGCCCTCGTACCACGTGCTCATGGCATCGCCGATGCCGGCGGCGAGCAGACGCGGGGGACTCTCCGCAATCACCTGCGTGTCGACGAGGACGAGATCGGGGGACCGTCGGTGGATCTCGTAGGCTTCCACGCTACCGCACTCGGCGCCGGCGTCGGCATAGATGACCGAGAGAGCGCTGGTGGGCGCGTCGGTCGAGCAGATGGTCGGGCACGATACGAACGGCAGTCGCATCGCCGCGGCCGCTGACCGGGCTGCGTCGAGCACCTTGCCACCGCCGGCGGCCACGATCGTCCGGGCACCGAGGCTCTGCGCCTCCTCTACGATCGCTGCGATCTCGCGCCGGCTCGATTCGCCGCCGAAAAGCCGAACGCGATAACCGATGCCGACCTCATCGAGAGCGGCGGCCCAGATCGGCGCGAGCCGGGCGATGGGCGTCGCACCCGCAACGATCAGAGCCGGCCCCTCGAGGCCGACGGCGGCCATTTCGGCGCCGAGCCGTCGCATCGCGCCCGCGCCCTGCACATACCGCAGCGGCGAACAGAAAACAGACAGCATGATCAAAGCATCCATCGAAACGTCCGGGCGGCCTTCAGACTACCGCCCATAAAACTCGTCGGTCGTCATCCGTGGCACACGTGGCACCGTGTTGGGAGTCGCCGACACGGGGCGTCCCCCGCCGGGCTGCCGCATGCCCGGCCGCGGAACGGATGGCACACCCACCGACGGAGCCCCTGGCGATGCTGAAGATGTTGGCGATGCTGGCGACGATGGAGGCATTGCTCCTCGATACGGTCCGATGCCAGGCCGCGGCACAGACGAACCTGGCCCAGCCAGTCGACCCGCATTGGCATTGGCGTTGGGCTGCTGCATTGGACCGAGCCGTGGACCTGCGGCGGTGCCCGGAGCGACGCCTCTGGTCTGCGGCAGTCCGCCCGGCAGACGTCCGGCGTTGAGATCGCGGGTGGGAGTGGCAGCACCGTAGCCAGGCCTCGCGCCTGGCACGCCGGCCCGCGCGCCGCCTGCAATGATCCCTGGTCGGCCGGCGGCTGAGGACGGTCCGGGTGGTCGCTGGCCGGGGTCGGTCGACGATCCACCGGCGGGCAGCCTCGGTGCCATCGATGGGAGCGTTGACGACATGCTGGGAACGCGGGTTCCAGGGAGTGCCTCGCGGTCCCGCCGAGACGGCCGCGGCGGCGAGTCCTTGTCGGCGGTGCCGCCCATGCCGCTGTCAGTCGCTCCCGGCCGCTCTCCGTTGCCGGGCACGAGGATCAGCGACTCATCGTCTGCAGGGGCGGAGAGCCCGCCGCGGTCCGTTGCTGTCGCATCGCGTGGCATCGGTCGGCCGGTGATCGGATCGGTGGGCAGTCGCGGCTTGCCCGTCACGGGATCGTTGCCCGAATTGATCATGGCCTCGGTGCGGGCCCGGCGCATCCGGCCGCGGGCGATCTCGGCCTCGCTCGCATCGATCTTGCCGTCGCGATCGACATCCCACTGACGCATCAGCTCGTCCCGTGAGGCCGTCGGCGTCTGGGCCGCCGCCGACGGCACCCAAAGCGTCAGGCAGAACGTCAGCCAGAAAGTCACGCAGAACGTCAGCCAGAGCGACAGCACCGCACTCCCCCCGAGCACCAGCAAGCCGGCATGGCATCCCGGCACGGCACCCTTCCCACGGCCTGATCGCCGACGGCTCGAAATCATGGACGGAATCTCCAGCGAGGGATCAGACCGCAGCCCACAGCGCTTCATTCTACGGCGCGGCTACCAAAACATCCCACTGCCGGCAGCTTCAGGTCGCTGCGGGTGAAGCAGCCCCGCCCACCGCCATCAACTCCGCCATGCGTGCGGCCGCCGCGGCCGCATCGCCCCCGGCCCGCTCCACTTCGCGGGCGGCGACGTGGCAGTGCACGGCATGGCCGTCAACCATGGTCGCGGGAGGCTCGGTCTGGCGACAGACCTGCTCCGCCAACGGGCAGCGGGGATGAAACCGGCAACCGGCTGGCGGCCGGGCCGGGCTGGGCACGTCACCGGTGAGCACGATCCGCCGCCGGCGGCGGTCCGGCTCGACGCTGGGCACGGCGGAGAAGAGCGCGAGCGTGTAGGGGTGGAGCGGCTCGGCGTAGAGCCGCGCGGCGGGGGCCCGCTCGACGATCCGCCCGAGGTACATCACGGCCACGTCGTCAGACACATACTCCACGACCGACAGATCGTGCGAGATGAAGAGATAGGTGAGCCCAAGCTGCTCCCGCAGTTCGACGAGCAGATTCACCACCTGCGCCTGGATCGAGACGTCGAGCGCCGAGATCGGCTCATCGAGCACGAGGAAGTCGGGCTCGATCACGATCGCGCGGGCGATGGCGATCCGCTGCCGCTGGCCGCCGGAAAACTCGTGCGGGTAGCGATCGAGCGCCGCCGCGGTGAGCCCGGTGCGGGCCAGTGCGCGGGTCATCCGTTCGAGCCGCTCCGCCGCCGTGCCCAGCCGGTGGATGATGAGGCCTTCCTCGAGAATCGAGCGAACCTTCATCCGGGGATTGAGCGAGCCATACGGATCCTGAAAGACGATCTGCATCCGCCGCCGCAGCCCGCGCAGCTCGGCGCCACCGGCGGCCCGCACGTCGCGACCGTCGAACCGCACACTGCCGCCCGTCGGCTCCACCAGCCGCAGGATGCTGCGGCCAACCGTCGTCTTGCCACAGCCGCTCTCACCGACGAGCCCGAGCGTGCGGCCCTTCTCGATCGAGAAGCTCACACCATCGACGGCGCGGACGGCCCCGACCACGCGGCGCAGCAGCCCCTTCCGCACGGGAAAGTGGGTCTGAAGACCGGCGACCTCGACGAGTGGTGACGTCATGCGATCTGTTCCCGTGGTTCATCGAGCCGCCGGGGCTCTCCGAGCGCATCAGCGTAGGGACAGCGGACGAAGTGGCCTGTCGCCACCTCTCGCAGCTCGGGCATCGCGCCGGCGCACTCCGGCAGTCGCGCAAAGGCACACCGCGGATGAAAGCGGCAGCCAGCTGGAAAATGCTGCGGCGCCGGCACCATGCCGGGGATCGTCCGCAGGCGTCCGATGGCGCGGTCTCCGGCCTTCCTTCCAGCGTGGCCGCCACGCTCCGGCCGCGCGGCGAGCAGGCCGATCGTGTAGGGGTGGCGAGGCTTCGCGAAGAGCGCGGCAGCCGGCGCCTGCTCGACGATCCGGCCGGCATACATCACGGCCACGTCGTCGCAGGTCTCTGCCACCACGCCGAGGTCGTGCGTGATCAGCAGGATCGCCGTACCGAGCCGCTGCCGCAGGTCGGCGAGCAGGTCGAGAATCTGGGCCTGGATGGTGACGTCGAGCGCAGTGGTCGGCTCATCGGCGATGATCAGGTCGGGCTCGCAGGCCAGCGCCATGGCAATCACCACCCGCTGCCGCATGCCGCCGGAGAGCTGGTGGGGATACTCATCGAGCCGCCGCTTCGGATCAGCTATCCGCACCAGTTCGAGCATTTCGAGCGCCCGCCCCCTGGCCTCGGCCCGCGACACGTCTCGGTGCAAGAGTACCGCCTCGGCGATCTGGTCGCCGATCGTGAACACGGGATTCAGGCTCGTCATCGGCTCCTGAAAGATCATGCCGATCCGGCCGCCCCGAACCTCCCGCAGCCGGGGCTCGGGCAGGGTCACCAGATTCACCGCGGCGCCACTGGCATCCCGCAGCAGAATCTCTCCGGCCTCGATCACGCCCGGCGCCGCCACGAGTCTGAGGATCGACATCGCCGTCACGCTCTTCCCGCAGCCGCTCTCGCCGACGAGCCCGAGCGTCTTGCCACGCTCGATCGACAACGACACCCCATCCACCGCCGGCACGCGTCCCGCGGGCGTATGAAAGGCAGTGACCAGGTTATTGATCTCAAGCAGTGGCGCCGTCATTTCCGTGCCTCGCGGAGCCGTGGGTCTGTCACTTCCTGCAGTCCCTCGCCGATGAGGTTGTAGGCGAGCACGGTCAGAAAGATGGCCACGCCGGGAAACACCACCAGCCACCACATCGAGAGGTTGCTGCGGGCGTCGTTCAACAGTGAGCCCCAACTCGCGGCGGGCGGCGGCGGGCCGAAGCCGAGAAACGACAGCGAGCTCTCCGTGAGGATCGCCGAGGCGATGCCGAACGTGATCGGCACGAGCACGGGGGCCAGGGCGTTGGGGAGGATGTGCCGCAGCATGATCCGCACCGGCCCGGCGCCTGTAGCCCGGGCGGCGGTCACGAATTCGCTCTGCCGCAGCCTGAGGAACTCGCCGCGGGTGAGGCGGGCGATGCCCGTCCAGCCGGTCGCGCCGATGATGGCCATCGTCTTCCAGATCGTCGGCTTCTCCACGATCGCGATCACCGCCAGGATGAGCACGAGCGTCGGCACGCACATCACGATCTCGGTGATGCGGCTGGTGAGCATGTCGATCCAGCCGCCGAAGTAGCCGCCCAGCGCCCCGACGATGATGCCGATCGTGCCCGCCAGCCCCATCGACACCACGCCCACCAAGAGCGCGATCGTCGTGCCGTGCACCATCTTGGCAAATACGTCCACTCCATACTGGTCGGTGCCGAAGAGATTGATGCCGTTGGGGCGGCCCTCGTCCTTCGCCGGATTGGCGGGCCGGCCCGGCCACTCGTTGTCACGGACGGCGCGGTGCGGATCCTGGAAGACAAGCGGCCAGATCGCCCAGCTGTTGGGATCCTTTTCCTTGAGGTTCCGCGGATAGGTGCCCCGGAAGCGATCCTTAGCGAAGATCGTGGGCTCGAGTCGGCGGTCGAAGTAGCCGAGGCAGGGGGCGTAGATGCGGCCCTTGTAGCGACAGAGCACCGGCTTCGTGCCCGCGATGGCGGGGGCCAACAGGGCCACCGCCGCCAGCAGCGTCACAAAAGCGAGCGCCGCCATCGCCAGCGGCTTGCGTCGAAACCGCGCCCAGGCCTCGGCCCAGAAGCCCCGTGACTGAGAACTACGTGACTGGAAACCCCGCGACGGATGTCGTGATTGGCTGTCGGTCATGGCAGCGGCGTCCTCATTCCACGCTCACCCTTGGATCGACCAGACAATAGAGCAGGTCGGCCAGCAGCTGGCCGATCAGTGTGAGCACGCTGAACATCAGCGTCAGCCCCATGATCGTCGGATAGTCGCGCTCGCGGATGCTCTCGAAGAAGAGCCGCCCCATGCCGGGCCAGGTGAAGATCTGCTCGATGATCACCGAGCCGCCGATCAGCCCGGGCAGCGAGAGGCCCAGGAGCGTGACCAGCGGAATGAGCGTGTTGCGGAACGCATGATGGAAGAGCACCCGGCCGGGCCCGGCCCCCTTGGCCCGCGCCGTGCGGATGTAGTCCTGCCGAACCGCCTCCTCCATATTGGCTTTGATGAAGCGGCTGTCGTAGGCGAGGCTCACGTAGGTCTGACAGGTGACCGGCAGGATCGCGTGACGGGCAATGTCGGCAGCCCGCGCTGCCCAGCTGGCGTCGGCGGGCAGATCGCTCATGCCGAAGAGCGGAAGCTCCCAGGCGGTGCCCCGCAGCCAAACGGAAAACACGATCTGCAGGAAGAGCGCCGCCACGAACGTGGGGAATGAATAAAGCACGTAGAGCAGAAGGCTCGTGGCCCGTTCGTCGGCCATGCCGCTGCGGGCCGAGGCATAGAGACCCAGCGGCACCCCCAGAAGCCAGGCAAGCACCAGCGCCGTGCCTGAGATGAGAAACGTCGGACCGATCCGCTCACCGATGAGCGTTGTCACCGGCTGCTTCCGCGAGAAGGAGCGGCCGAGGTCGCCACGGACGACGTTGCCGAGCCAGCGGAGATAGCCCTCGTGCCACGGCCGGTCGAGGCCGTAGATTCGCTTCATCCGCTCCTGGTCTTCGGGGTTGAGCTTGCGGCTCGGATCGCTTTCTCCCATCTGCACCGTCAGCGGCGTGCCTGGCATGTTCCGCGCCAGTCCATAGACGATGAACGTGATCGCCACGAGCGTGAGCATTCCGAGCAGCAACCGGCGCAGGAGGTAGGTGGCCATCGATCACTCCTGCCTGGGCATCCACAGACTGCCAAAGCCGGGCGAATAGTTGTAGGGGCCGCGGGGGCTGAACACGTAGCCTCGGAGATCCTTCGAGAAGCCGTAGAAGCTGTTCCGCCAGTAGAGCCAGGTGTAGGGCTGGTCGTCGTAGAGGATCTCCTGGATGCGGCCATATTTCTCGGCCCGCTTGCTGCGGTCGAGCTCGCGGCGGCCCTCGGCGAAGAGCCGGTCCACCTCGGGATTGGAATAGCTGACGAAGTTGCGTCCGGCCCCCGTGGCCCAGATGTTCTCCGACGAATCGGGGTCGGTGCCGGAGCCCCAGCCGCCGAAGTAGGCCTGGAACTTCTTCTTCTGTGTGAGGTCCTGGATCACCGTGGCTTCGGTTGGCCGTACGTTCATCCGCACACCCACCTGCTCGAGGCTTTCCTTCATCAGCGTGCAGATCGCGATCCGCAGCGGCTGCTGGTTGACGAGCATCGAAAACTCGAAGGGCACGAGCCGGCCGTTGATCTCCTTGTCGCGGATGCCGTCGTTGTCGTGGTCGATCCAGCCCGCCTCGTCGAGCAACGCCTCGGCCTTGTCGAGGTCCTGCTGGTAGGGCTGCAGCTTCTTCTTGGGCGCCATCCAGGAGTCGTCGGGAAAGTTGCCGGCGGCCGGTTTGTAGAGGCCGTAGCAGAGCTTTTCCAACATCTCGTCGTGGTTGAAGGCATAGCTCATGGCGCGGCGGACGCGGCGGTCGGCAAAAAACGGGCTGTCGATGTTCCACCCGAAGTGGAAGCTCACCCACTCCGAGGCCGTTACCTTGGTGGTGGAGGCATAGAAATCGTCGCCGGTCGTCTGCGTCGTCCACTGTTCGGGCGTGAGCGGCAGTTCGTCGATCTCACCTGCCTTGAGGGCCAGGAGCGACGTATTGGGATCCTCGATGATGCGGAAGCGAACCTCCTTGAAGAAGGGTTCCTCGCGAACCTTCTGGCCGCCGACCTGCGACCAGTTGTCCCGCCGCCGCAGCACGATCTGCTGCCCTCGCTTACGCTCCACGATCTCATAGGGCCCTCCCGAGACGGGCGACTCCTCGAGCTTGATGTGCTCGGGGCTCTCCTTGAGCGTCGGGTCGTCCTCCCAGGTCTTTTCATAGACGTGCTTGGGTAGCACCGGGAAGTTGATGTTCCAGACGTTCGTGGCCAGCGGTTCCTTGTGGAAGAAGACGATGGTGCGGTCGTCGTAGGCATGCACCCACCGCATCTGATCGGTGCCGCTCCGCACGGCCG
>JBBAVO010000091.1:6086-10586 GCA_040397635.1 Pirellulales bacterium | reverse complement strand
CGGCCCCAGCTGTCGTCGGCCCAGAGGCCGCCGAGCACGGTGCCGATGAAGCTGAAGAAGAGAGCGAAGCAGACCACGCCGTAGGTCATGCGATAGAGCTGGTCCTGGTCGTTCCGGGCGGAGAGCCGTTGGGCAGGGGTCGCCACGGTCCAACGGCCTGCGATCCGCTGCACGATCGACAGAATGCCGAGCACTCCGGCCAGGAATGTGGCGCCGTAGCCGAGCGTGACCGTGATCACGTGCGTGGAGAGCCAGAACTGCGTGTCGAGCACGGCCTGCAGCACATGCATCGTGTCGCCCGTATCGAGGCCGTAGGCCACCATGAGCGTGAGGGCTCCGCTGATCGCCGCCACGAGATTGCCAATGCCGTTGGCATGCAATGCCTCGAGTGCGAGCCCCGCCAGCACGCAGGACCAGCCGATGAACACCGCCGATGAGTAGAGGTTGACCACCGGCGGCCGGCCCGTGAGGTAGACGCGGCTGCCGAGGGCGAACGTGTGGAGCAGCAGGGTACCCACGAGCATCCAGAAGACGAAGCGGTTCAGCGGCCGCCTGCCCACCAGGAAGCTTGAGAAGCAGACGACAGCCGCCAAGACGTAAAGCCACTTGGCGAGATCGGTGGGATTGAACCGGTTGAGCCACGCCTCGTAGGCGGTTTTCTCAGCGACGTTGCGGACCTCGGGAAACGAGGCCGTGGACGCCCTGAAGGCGTCGAGCGCCCGGTTGAAGTCGGCAGGTGTGCGGGTCACCGCCCCGAGCAGGTCAGTCAGCGGCAGCAGGCCTGGATTGACCTCGAAGGCCGGCTGGCCGGGCCTGGTGGAGAGCAGCCGTCCCACGATCGCCGACACCCATGCGGGATAGAGCGACTGCCACTCCCCTGCCCCTTCTCGCGATGAGCTGGCACCTGTCGAAGGGATCGGTGGCAGCGCCGCTGGTGGGTGGCTCGCCTCGATCCGCCGAGCCATCTGCATCACCCGCTCCATCTCGACGAGCAGTTCCTTCCTCGCCTCGTCCCCTTCGCCCGGATCGGGCAGCCGCGGAGTCTCGTAGCTGTACCGTAACAGGTCGTAGGCCATCAGTTTCTGGTTGATCTCGGAGAACTTCTTCTGCGTGAAGCTGAACTGCTCCGGCGGCACGTCTCGCATCGATTCCAGCTGCTTGCGGAGCTTGGGCAGGCCGGCATCCAGTTCGGCATGGCTGAAGCGATGCCCCTGACGCCGCGGCAGGTCGAACAGGTCGGTGACCTCCTTGGCGTCGATGCGAAACACCGGCGCGTGCTCCACCCAGTCGGCCCCGGCCATCATGCCGAGCATCCATTCCGTCGCCGACACCGTGCCGACAGGCAGGTCGGCGGGAGCACCCTGCGGTGCCTCCGCCGGTTTGGGCATCTTCACGCTCGCGCGGTTGCCGAGCAGTTGGAGCGTGTTGCGGGCCACGGTGTCGAGCGGTTTGATGCGGCCCTCGTGCAGCACGGGCAATGCCGCCGCGGAACGCCAGTCATGGCCCCCCGTGCGTGCCGACCGCTCATAGGTGGCCATCAGGCAGAACAAGCCCACGACAGCCAGCGCGAGCAGCGGAAGGATCAGATCAGCTGCCGTTGTCGCAGGGCGACTGTCCACGCTGGCGGTCGACGCCATCCGATCCTCGGCCCGACGGCTCGCCCGCCGCTGGTTGCGGCTCGCCTGCGGCTGGTCTTCGTGCTCGGCCTGGGCACCCGCCCGGCCGCGGTCGTAGCGATCGGCAAACCGCAGGAACGTGCCGCCGAAGTGGGCGAGCATGCCCCAGAGGGCGAGCACGCAGGCGACGTAGGGGATCAGCCAGCCGGCATTCTCCACGACCTGGAGGCCGGTCATCTCGCCGCGCTGACCGTTGGGGAGATCCACCTGGGAATACTGGCTCTGGTAGAAGGTCTCGCCGCGGTATCGCACGGGGTTGTTCATCCAGATGCGGCCATCCTGCTGCGCCTTCGTGCCGATGTCGGTGAACGTCACGTAGGAGGAGAAATCGCGAGGCGTTTCGCTGGCGCCGTAGTTGATCCGCCGCACGTCGGTGAGCGTGACGGAGTAGGGCTTGTACTGCCGGCGATACCGCAGCTGCAGCCGGTATGCCACGCCGTTCATGTCGATCGTGTCGAGTTCGTCGCCACCGGCACCCATGAAGAGCTGTGCCTGGTCGTTGAGGAACTGGCTGACGAGGAACGTGCCGAGATCGGCACCGGTCTTGCGGTCGCGCAGCTGCACGTAGCCCGAGGCGATGTTCGGCCGGGAACTTGCACCCCCTTCCGGGGCCTTGTCCGTCGCCAGCCAGCTCTTCCCGAGTCCCGTCGTCGCCTGGTTCGGTGCGACCGGCCCCACGCGGATGGCGGACGAATTCGGGTAGTACGAGAGCACCCGCACGTCGAACGGCAGGTCGTCGGCGACGATTGGATCGCCGCCGACGCGGGCCTTCAGCAGACGGCCCGAGATCACCGTCACGCGGTCGTTCTCCGCATCGTCGGGCCGGATCACCGCCAGTTCGGTCTCGTCGGTGCGGAGGGCCATAGTGCTCGACTGACCTTCGACGAGCGCCATCCGCTCCTCGATCTGACGGTCGCCGAAGGCAAATTGCCCCAGCATGAGCAGTCCGACCCCGAGGTGGATCAGCACGTTGCCACCGCGACTGCCGAACACCATCACCATCCCCGCCAGCAGGATCAGCGACGCCACGCTTGACTGGATCAACTGCCACATGATCCGCAGCCCCGGCTCGCTCATCCGCCAGCCCTCGCCCCCGAAGATGCTGATCGCCGCCAACGCTGCCGCTGCGGCTGCGGCCAGCCAGAGCACAATCCTGGTCAGACGGCTCACGTCGCGGCCGGCGACTGCCGCCCACAGCAATCCCCCAGTCAGCATCACCGCCATCCCCTGGACGAGCCGCCAGACGGTTGCGTAGTCGATCGGGGGCCTGCCCTGCAGCCCGTCGGCGTAGTGGCCACTCAGGATCACGAGCAGAGTCAGCAGGCCTCCGACGAGCGACACGGCCGTGCCGGCCAAAAGCCGCGCGCCCTTGGCGTGGACATGAAAGCGGGTGAGCTTGGCCGCGATCAGGTTGACGAGAAGCACCAGTCCGATCGTGGCACCGCCCGGAAAGGGAAACCAGCCCGTGAGCGTTGAAGGACCGAAGATCGTCACCGGAAAGAAGTCGGAAAACGGCACCTGCGCGATCCAGCTGTTGAAATACTCCTGCTTCACCTCCGGGAGGTTCTTCTCGTCCTGCGCGAGCGTGCCGACGAAGAGCAGGAAGATGCCAGCGAGAAACATCACCACCGTCACCTTGAGCGATCCGGCCGCTCGCAGTATCTGCCATGCCGTCGAGGCCTCCGTTCGGCCCGAAGAGCGGGCCTGCGAATGCAGGGCTGGGGCGAATCCGTGCGAGGGGAAACTGCCTGTGGCCATGGTGATGGGTCCGTGCGGTGGCGTGGCTTGAGTCACTTCCAGCGGATCGAGCGAACAAAAGCAGTAAACGGGTCGCGGAGCGTGCGGGCGACGGCGGCGGGCCCCTTGAATTTGACGAACAGCGCCGTCGAGGCGTCGAGCGGGATCATGGCGGCCAGAATCGCCTGCTGGTTCTCGGTCGCATCGTCGAGAAGGAGCAGGATGGTGCTCTCCGCCCCATTGACCGTGAGCGTTTCACTCTCCTCGATGGCGCGGGCGACCCTCTCGGGATTTGCACCCGGCGTGAGTTGCTCCTGCCAGCGGGTGGCATTCCCCTGGAGCGTGCCGGATGCGGGGATGATCGTGACCTCCCCGGTGTCTGCTGCGTCGTCGGGGCCGGTTCGGAGGGTGGCGAGCCGCATGCCACTGGCTCCCATATCGGTCCAGCCCGCAGGTAGGTCGTAGGCAATCGCGGGGCTACCAGGGGCTGCGGCAGCCATTGCGGTGGCTGCGGACCGCGGGGAAGGACTCGACCCAACACTCGCCTCAGTCGGAGTTCCAGTCTGCGTCGGGCTGGCCTGACGCGGCACGGTGTAGGTTCGCAAGTCGTTGGGCTGGATGTCGGCGGAAGGACGGCAGGACGCGGTCATGCCGGCGCCGAGCGTCACGACCAAGCAGCAGTGCAGCGAGGACTTCATCCTCATATGGTAGCACGACCGCCCGCTGTCGGGGATTCCCGGACCTATTGCCGCCAGCCAAAGATCGAGGCAAGCGGGTTGAGAATCGGGCTGGACAGACTCAGCTCGTCCGGGCTGCCGATGGTCCGCATCAGGTCAAACATCACGAAGCCGCTGGTGAGCAGCAGGAGGGCGCAGCAGACAAGGCCGGCGATCTGCCACACGCTGAACTTGGTGTCGGGAACGACCTCCGCGGCCGTGAGATCGCCGAGGTCGGTGCCGGCTCCGGCAGCCAGGGGAATATCCCCGGTGAAGTCGGAGCTTTCTCCCCCCTCATCCGTCGCAAAGAAGCTTGAATCACCCGACTCGGGCTCCACGGCCACCACGGAGGCGCTGTCGTCATCGCCGCC
>JBBAVO010000091.1:0-5986 GCA_040397635.1 Pirellulales bacterium | reverse complement strand
TCCTGAACCCAATGTTCCTGAACCCAATGTTCCTGAACCCAGCACCAACGAGCCCGTCGCATTCGAGCCGGCGGCGTTACTGGGCTGCGAACCCACGCCGATGCCGGAGAGATCGATGTCGAGCGTGCCGGAGTCCTCGATGCCGGCATCGCCCGCGGCCGCCGGCTGGCCAGGCTTGGCGGAAGCTGCCGACGCGGCGACGGAGGGGGACGAGAGCCCCACGATCGAATCGAGATCGAGTTCCATGGCATCGAGTCCGCCAATCGCATCCGCGGTGCCGAGCATGGTCTGGGCGAGATCGTCCTGACCGGCTTGATCTTTGGCAAAGATCGACTCGCCTGGCTGGATCGCATCGCCCAGTACTCCGTCATCCAGCCCTACGTCGCTCAGCCCCATGCTGTCTGCCACGTCGATCGGGCCGCCGGCCGGCTCGGGTACGGCGTCGTCCAGGTCGAGTTCCAGAGTGTCGGTGCCAGCCGCGTTCACGCCCTCAGCTGCCAGCCGGTCGAGTTCGTCGATTTTGAACTTCAGCGTCGTGCCGTCGCGCAGCGGAAACAGTCTCTTTTTTTCAACGAGGCGATGAATCTCGTCGGCGGAGATGCCGAGGCGGAGTGCGGCCTCTTCGAGCAGCAGAAATTTACCGGCCATGGTGCCTTCGGATTCCTAAAACCCGCTCCCGAAATCACGTCGAAGAGGGCGGGCAGACGCTGGGCGGACGACAAGCGTCCACCCCTTGTTGTCGTCTCTCTGATTATATGGGTCCAACGCGGTCGGTACACGCGGGCCCAGCCGATATTCCCCGCAAGGCCACCGTGGCCCGTTACTTCGGCATTTCCAGCATCTTTTTCAGGGCGGCGGGACGCGGCTCCTGGCAGTTGAAGTCCTCCACCATGAGGTCCCAGCGCACGTCTCTGGTGCTCTTCAGGGTGAGCGTGCCATTGGCCGGGTCAACGTGATAGATCGCCATCGTCCGGTTCTGCTGGTCAACCACCAGCAGCATCTGCCGGCCATCGTCGAGAGGGGTGGCAAGCGTCCAGAGCGGGCCCGTCTGGTCGTTCGTTCCCACGGGAGGGAGCGACCGGCCGGCGCGCTGTGCCGCCAGGCCGCCGTTCCCGAGGATCGCCGCGGCGACAACAGCGCCGCCTAGGCACCCTGCCGCGATAAGCCCACGGCGAGTGGGCGCATTCCAGTGATTCCAAAGCTGCCGCATGAATCCCCTGACGGTTGAAGGACCGAGCGACGGAAGTCTATGGCTACCGCTCAAAGAGTTGCAAGCAGCGAGTTGCCAGCGGGCTGTCTTCTTGCCCAGGCTGCCTGGCTTGCCCCCGCGACTGCGGTGTGCCCGATCTTTCTCCGTGACGGATGTTTCGATTCAATCGGTCGGGCAAAGCCTACCGATGGAAAGAGCACGTCGGTACGACCATGCGTCTTTGGCAGCGTCGTTCCCCGTCGTTTCGGAGGACCACCCACGTGTCGAAGCTCAATTCCCTCACGACCTTTCTCATCCGTTCGCCGATCCTGTGGGGCGCGGCGCTCAGCTTCGGATTCTTTGGCCTGATCCACATGGGCGTCATCACCAACGCCCTGGTGATCCGGTATCTGGCTGGGCACTGGGTTGAATACGTCGAAGTGGCGATGTTCTTCGTCGGCCTGGCGGCGCTGATCATCAAGGCCGCCGAGATCCGCAGCCAGCGGCGGGAGGTCGGCGGCGAATGGCTCGAGCCGATTCCCGAGGGTGGCCAGAATCCGGCCGATGCCCAGACGCTGGCAGCGTCGTTGGTCGAGGTTGATGGCAAGGGTGGCCGCGAGCAGTCTTCCTACCTCGTGCGGCGGCTCCGTGAGGCGATCGATCTCGTAGTCCGCACGGGATCGGCCGATGCCCTCGAAGACCACCTCAAATATCTCTCCGATCTCGATGCAGCGAGGGCGGCGCAGAGCTATGGACTCGTTCGCTTCGTGATCTGGGCCATTCCGATCATGGGCTTTTTGGGCACCGTGATCGGTATCACCGACGCCATCGCCTGCCTGTCGCCTTCGCAGCTCGACAACATGACGGGCGTCGTGGCGGGGCTCGGCACGGCGTTCGACACCACGGCAATCGCCCTGGGGCTCTCGATGGTGCTGATGCTGATGCAGTTCATCGTTGACCGGTCCGAGCAGGGCTTGCTGGGCGAGGTCGATGAGGCGGCATGGTCGGCGCTGGCCGGCCGATTCCAGTCGCTCACCGGCGACGGTGGTGCCACCTTGGCCGTGGCGCGGCTCGCCGAGACCGTCAGCCGCAGCTCCAATCAGTTGATCGAGGCCCAGACCCATTCGTGGAGGGCGTTGGAGCGGACCGCGGCCACCAACCTGGCCAAGGCGCTCGACGAGGCAGGCCGAACGCTCAACGAGTCGCTTTCAGCATCGCTGGACGGCACGCTCGGCCGGTGGAGCGAATCGCTCGTCGAGGCCCACGAGAAACTGCTGTCGCGACGCGAGGATCGTTGGACGCAGGCGGCCGATTCGCTGGCCGCTGCCGTTCGCGGTCTCGAGCAGCATCATGGCAGCCTCGCCGACCAGACGGTGTTGCTGGGCAAGGTGGTTGACGCCACCCGCGACATCTCCTCGCTCGAACGGTCGCTCGATGCCAATCTCAATACGCTTGCCTCCGCCGGGCGGTTTGATGAGACGCTGGCGACGCTCGCCGCGGCCGTGCAACTGTTGGCTGCCCGCGCCGGTGACGTGTCGGCAGACCCCCGCCGAGTCGAGCTCCATGCGACCCGTCGCGCCGGAAAGGTTGCATGAGCCGCAAAACACCCGTTGCCGGGCCGACGATCTCGCTGTTTCCGTTCCTCGCAGTGCTGCTGTGCACGATGGGGGCGCTGCTGGTCGTGCTGGTCCTCTTCAGCCGATCGGTGCGGCAGAACGAGACCGCCAAGCTCGACCAGGAGCAGGAGTCACTCTCCGAGGAGTTGGAGCTGACACGCGACAGCCTTGCCTGGCGTCGCGAGCAACTGGAGGGAGTCCGGGAGCGGACGGCCGACGAACTCGCCAAGGCGCGGATGCAGCTGGCGGGTATCGAGGAGAGCAGCCGCAGCCTGCAGGATGAGTTTGCGGCGCTCGAGCGCACGGCGGCGGCGTTGGCTGCCGGAAGCGGATCGGTCTTGGCCGACGACGAGACGCTCCGCGGACTCGAGCAGCGGCTCACCAGTGCCCGCGAGTCGCTCGACAAGGCTCGTGCAGGACGCGACACGAAGCCGCCGGCATATGCCATCGTTCCCTACGAGGGCCGCAACGGCACGCACCGTCGGCCGCTCTACATCGAGTGCTGTGGCGACGGCGTCTTTCTGCAGCCCGAGGGCATTCGGCTGAGCCCCGGCGATTTTGAGGGACCGGCCGGCCCGGGCAATCCGCTGGCAAGCGCCCTGCGGGCGGCACGTGAGCACGTCGTCGCGGCGCAGGGGGGCACGAATGATCCGGCGGCGCAGCCCTATCCCCTCCTGCTCGTGCGGCCGTCGGGAGTGATGGCCTACTACGCGGCCCGCGAGGCGATCCAGTCGTGGGGCAGCGACTTCGGCTACCAGCTCATCGACGAGGACTGGACGCTCACGTTTCCGCCAGCCGATCCGACGCTGGCGCAGGTGGAGAAGCGGGCGATCGAGGAATCGAGGGCGCGATTGGCCTGGCTGGCGGAAGTGCGGCCGACGAAGCCTACCAAGCCGGCGACACAGTACCGCGCTGCGCCGACACGAGGTGGTGTCGTTGCCGATGGCGGGCCGAGCGTGCTTGGAGATCAGTCGCGGTGGGACTGGAAGAACCAACAACAGTCGGGCGGTGCTGCCGCCGGGGGTGGCTCCGGCCCGGGCGGTGGCGACGGCCTGACTGCCGGTGGCAACGGCAGTGGCAACGGCAGTGGCAACGGCAGTGGCAACGGCAGTGGCAACGGCAGTCCGGGCGGTCTCGGAAGCAACATGGCCGGCCGCGCCGGCACCGCCGGTCCGCCGGGCAGCGATGGGACTGATGGGCCAGGTGGCGACGCCATTCTTGGCGGTGGCCCTGGCGGCAACGGCAGAGGGCAGTTTGGCGGTGGCGGCCAAGGGCCGGGCGGCGGCGCGGCCGCTGGCGGAGGTCGGTACAGCAGCACGTCGAAATTTGGTGAGGGCGCGGGTGCGGCGGGCGGCGGCGCTTCTGGCAGCATGGTCGCGGCTGGGACGTCCGGCTCGGCTGGTGGCTCGGCTGGTGGCTCGGCTGGTGGCTCGGCTGGTGGCTCGGCTGGTGGCGGCGGGCCGGCGATGCCGGGGCTCGTGCAGGCGGGCGGCACCGCGGGTGGGCAGGCGGGCGGTGCGTCGGGGGCCTCGGCCTCCGGGTCCGCCTCGGCATCAATGGCCAAGTCTCGCGGCACAAACTGGGCCAGCCTCGCCACGCGGGATCGCCCTATTCCGCTCACGCGTCCGATCCGCCTGGAATGCTCGCTCAAGGAGTTTCGCATCCTCGACGATTCTGGTCGTCGTGTGGAAACGCGCATCCCGCTGTCCGGCGACACCGCCGAGGCGATCGATCCGCTCGTCGCGGCCGTGCATGCTCGGGTGGATCGATGGGGAATCGCCGGCGACCGGATGTATTGGAAGCCACAGTTGGTGCTGTCGGAGACCACCGACGGCCGGTCGCGGCGCGAGGATCTCGAGCGACTGCTCGCCGACAGCGGGCTCGACACGCGATCGAGCGACGTCCGCGATGTGATTCGTCCCCTGCCCCCTGTGGAACGCACCACGGCGGCTCTGCCCGCCCGCTGAAAACCTCGTGCCCAGCCGCTGAGAAAGTGGAGTCCGTGCGATGCCCCGTCCCAAACCTGAAGACATCAGCTCCGCCGGTCAGGATTCGTTCCTCGACGTCGTCACGAACATCGTCGGTATCCTCATCATTCTCGTGATGCTGGTGGGCGGACGGGCGCGGAAGGTGATCCAGGATGCGATGCCTGCCCGCGGCGAACGCGTGGCGGTCCTCGAGCAGGAGGTGGACACGCTCGATCAGAAGGTCGCCCTCGCGGAGAGCGAGGTCGAGGAGCTCGCGGCTCAGGGGCGCATCGTGGCGACGGCCGCCACCTTTGCCGGCGAGGCGCGGCTGCACCTCGCCACGGCGGTGTCGGCTGCCAAGATCGAGATCGACCGCATCAAGCAGGAGACGGACGCTGCGAAGGTAAAGGCCGCCGAGGCCGCTGCGCGGCGGAGGGAGTTGGAGACCGAGATCGAACGCTGCACGCTCGAGGCGGAGGGGCTCGCCCACCTGCCGGCGACGACGAAGGAAGTGCTGGCCTATCCGACGCCGGTCGGCCGCACTGTCAACGGCGAGGAGATTCATTTCCGACTTGGCGAGGGGCGGATTGCGTATATCCCAATCGAAGACCTCTTCGAACTGGCGAAGGCGCACACGCGGCGGCACTCCAACTCCATTGCCGAGATGGCGTCGCGAATCGAATCGGTCGGCCCCGTGCAGGGCTTCTCGCTCGACTACGTGATCGAGGCGAAGGTGGATCAGGCACGCGGGCAGGTGTTGATCCGGTCGCGGGAATGGGTCGTACGGCCGGTGGGCTCGGGCAACGGCGAGACGACAGACGTCGCGCTCTCGCCCCATTCGCGGTTTCGGCAGGTGCTTTCCGCCGTGACGCCTGATGCGACGGTGACACTCTGGTGCTATCCCGACAGCTTCGACGCCTACCGCACGATCCGCGAGGAGCTGCATCGGCTGGGCATTCCCACGGCCTGCCGGCCGATGCCCGAGGGAGCCCCGATCGGCGGCTCCACCGAAGGCAGCAAGTCGGTCGTGCAGTAAGACGGGAAAGACGACGTGGCCGAAGGAGTTCGACCCGTGGCCACGAGTTTTTAACTTGTGGGATCGATGCCGGGGATACGGGCAAGTTGAAAACTTGCCGCCACGGGGAGCCGGGGATACGGGCAAGTTGAAAACTTGCCGCCACGGGGAGTGGCCGTCTAGTCGTTTCGCGGCGGAA
>JBBAVO010000090.1:0-10603 GCA_040397635.1 Pirellulales bacterium | reverse complement strand
TGATCCCCGGCTGGACCGAAGGGATGCAACTGGTGGGCGAAGGGGGCATGATCGAGCTCGTGATCCCGAGCAATCTCGGCTACGGCCCGCGCGGCACGCCGGGCGGCCCGATTCCCCCCAACGCCACGCTCCACTTTCTCGTGGAACTGCTCGACGTGCGGTAGGAACCCACCGTCCCCCGTGGCAGCAAGTTTTTAACTTGCTGAATCCGTCCCCCGTGGCAGCAAGTTTTCAACTTGCTGAATCCGTGTTGCGGCATGGACAAGATGCAATCTTGTCCCCACGGAGAAGACACTCTGCAATCTTGTCCCCACGCTCTGAACCGTCACCGTCGCTGCTTCCGCCAGCGGCTCGGGGGCATGCCGTGGCGTTTGGTAAACGCCACCGTCATGTACTCCGTGTGCTTGAAGCCGGTCCGCGTCGCGATCGCGGCCAGCGACAACTCGGTCTCCCGCAGGAGCTGCTCGACACGGCGGAATTGCACCCTGGCGATCTCCTCGTGCGGCGTGTGGCCGACCCGTTTTGTGAACCGGTTCTCGAGTGCCCGTCGGGTGGTCGCCAGCGACCGGACGACGTCGGTCACCTTGATGCCGTCGCAGGCATGGTCGCGGATCTGCCGCACGGCCGCCACCACGAGCGGGTCGTCGATGGCCAGCACGTCGGTGCTCTGACGGGTGGCGATGCCCAGAGGCGGCAAGAGCCACTCGCTCTGTTCGAGCGACTCGCCCCGCATCACCTGTTCTAAAAGTTCGGCGGCCAGCCGGCCAGCCCCGAGTGCATCCGGCATCACGCTCGAGAGCGGCGGACTTGCCAGGCCGCAGAGCACGTCGTCGTCATCCACTCCCAGCACCGCCACCTCGTCAGGCACGGCGATCCCGGCCCGCCGGCAGGCGTCGATCGCCTGCCGTCCGCGGATGTCGTAGCAGGCCAGGAGCGCGACCGGCTTGGGCAGCCCCGTCAGCCATGCCTCGACCGCCTCGTCGTCGTCCGCGGTAGCCGTTGTGCGGCGGCTGGAAAAAACAGCCACGTCGTTTCCCTTCGATGCCACAGCCTCCACGAAGGCCCGGCAGCGGTTGTCGCTCCACTGAAAACGGTTGTCCCCGAGAAACGCGAAGTGGCGAAAGTCGCGTTCAAAGAAGTGGTCGGCGGCAGCCTGCGCGATCGCTGCGTCGTCTGTCTCCACATAGGGCAGCTCGGCGATCAGCCGCGCCGCACTCACGTCGATCACCGGAATCCCGAGCTTCCGACGCAGCCTCTCGATCGCCTTGGCGGTTGATCCCGTCTCGATCCGGGCGATCACTCCGTCGCCGGTCCACGTCGCGAGCGCCTCCAGCGGCGGCGTACCCCGCCCATGCTCCGGCAAGAAGACCGTCCACGGCTCATGCTCCCGCACGTGCCGCAGGATGCCCGTCAGGAGACCTCTGGCGTAGGCATTCGATGCCTCGATGACGATGGCCACGCGGCGGTTCGTTCGGGAAGGAGTTGGCATGCCACCGTTGTATCGCGCCACGGCCCGCAGCTCTTCGGCATCCCTGCCCCTGCCGCCTCAGGGCATCTCCGCGGTCAACGCCATCACCACCGGAGCCGTACCGTCTGGCCCCTTCACGAGGTCGATCGACACGATCGGCTCGGGTCGCCGCGGACTCACCTTCAGATACCGCAGCTGCCGTCCGCCCAGATCGAAGGCGAAGTCGCTCTGTGGCACGTCCACTCGACGGATGTAGTCGGCGATGTGCTCGCCGTTGACGAGCGGGTGATCCTCGACACCGCCATCCGGGTAGGTGAACCGAACGAGCATCGACGTGGTCCCCTTGCCACCCGCCGGGAATCCCCAGCCGGCGACGCCGCCGAGAATGTGGAGCGTCTTGATGGGCGACCCCATCGAGAGCGAGACACTCTTGGGCATCTTCTGCGGACGGGTGCCGTTGGGTCCGCCGTGGAGCATGACGACGTTCGGCACGCGGTCGCCCTGCGGATCGACGAGCGAAAAGGGCACGCCCTGGACCGTCTTTGGGCTCCAGTCCGCGAAGATCAGCCGTTCGACGTCGTTCTTCTCGTTGGTGAACATGCCCTTGGTGCTCACGGCGGTCGCCACCTTCTCGAGCGACAGTGGCACGAACTTGCCCCGCTTCGTGAGAAACGCCAGCAGGTCGGCGAAGCCCTCGGGCTTGATCTGCTTCTCGAAGCCCACCGGCATCAGAGAATTCGGCGAGGGTTGAAAGTTGTCGATCTCATCCCGCTGGATCGCCACCCGCTTGCCTTCGGCATCGACGATTTCGATGGCGGTCTTGCTCTCGCTGGCCAAGAGGCCTGTGACCACGCGGCCGTCGTCGGTCGATACGGTATACGCCCGGTAGTTACCCTCGACGGAACGGTTGGGGTCGAGGATGTGGATCAATAGTTCGTGGGCCGGGTGGACGGCCATACCGGTGAGTTCGGGTCCCACCCTGCCCCCCTCGCCCGAGTGCATGTGGCACTTGCCGCAATGCTCCTTGAAGACGAGCTTGCCGCGGCCGGCGTCGCCACCGGCCTGCACGACGGGCAGAATCCCGTCGATCACCTTCTGCCGGTCCGCGTCAGGCAGGCCGCCGCCCGCGGCGAGGAATTTCTTCGCCCGCTCGCGGATCTTCCAGTCCGGGTGGTCGGTGAGCTTCGCCCGCTCCACGATCGGGATGTCGCCCAAATTCACCTGACGCTTTTCCAGCCGCTCCACGAGCGTCGCCGCCCAGTCGCGGTTGGCGAGAATCGTGCGCACGGCTGTCTCCCGCACCGGCGGCGTGAAGGACGCCAGCCGATCGAGAATCGCGATCTGTGCCTCGGACGCCGATGAGCGGCCCAGGGCGGCGATCAGCCCCGCGGAGATTTCGGGGCTCGCCTTGCCGCCGACCCGCTGCATGACCATCTCCACGACCGCCGTGTCGGCCGGCCGCAACTGCACGAGCCGCTCCGCGGCCGCGATCCGGTCGGCATCGGATGCCTTTGCATCGTCTGCCGTCGCGATCAACGCGTTACTGATTCGGCCAATCTGCGAGTCGAGCGCGGTCGAGCCGGTGTGCTGGGCGAGCGTGACCACCTGGCCCTGAACGTTTGCTGGCAGCGCATCGACGAGTTTCACGAGGGCGGCGTCGCCGTCTGGCCCAAGCGCCGCGGGCGTGCCCTTGGGCCAGCCGCGGGCCAGGCCCGTGAGTGCGGCGACCGCCACCGGCTGCGGCGCCTCGGGCACCCGCACGATGAGGGCAGACACCGCGGCGGCGTCGGCACCGCGGGCGACGTGCTCGGCCACCCGCTCGACGAGGGCGAGCCGGGCGGACGATGGCTTCTCCATGGCCGGCGTGATGGCTGGTATGGCCGCAAGCAGGGAGGGCAGCACACCGGCCGACTGGACTGCCGCGGCCGCAGTTGCCGCGTCGGCGAGCACGGGGTCGGCGAGCGTCCGCGGATCGGCGAGCATCGTCGTGACGACCGCCGCCGCCTCCGGCGACGACGGCCACTCGCCGAGTGCCTCAAGCACGGCCAGCCGCACGAGCGGCGCGGGATCATCGATCACCTTCGAACCTGCGAGTTTTACGAGCGTGCCAGAGTCCCGCGGCAGAGCTTTCAGGGCGTTCATGCGGACGCCGGCAGACGGATGCGCAAGAGCCGACTGCACCCGCGCGACCGCGAGCGGGTCGGCGTTCGAGCCTTCGATCGCACCGAGTTGGCGGAGCGTCCAGATTGCGTGGATGGCGGCGGGGTTCAGTCCAATGGCATCGACCGAAGCATTCTCGACGAGCCGGATGACCGCGGGGACCACGTCGCGGCCGCCGTCGGGTCGGCCCGCCGCCCGCTCGATGAGCTTTCGTTGGGCTCGCTCCCTCCAGAACATATTGTCGTCGGCCAGGGCGGCGACGAGCTCATCGGCCGAAGCGTTGGCGAGCGACTTCCGGGAGGTGGATGGCGACATGCCATGCACCACCCGCCAGATCCGGCCATGCGTTTTGTCGCGAAGCGGCGTGACGTAGGCGGCGCGGCGGCCGGTCTCGAAGCCGGCCGGCGTCGGGTTGTGCTGAACGATGAAGTTGTACCAGTCGATCACCCAGACCTGCCCGTCGGGGCCAACATCGGCTTGGATCGGCGCGGTCCATTCGTCGTCACTGGCGACTAAGTCCCAGGCCATCCGGCTGCGGAACGCCGCGCCCTTGGGCAACAGTTCGAACGTAGCCACGATGTGGCCCGTCGGCTCGCAGGTGAAGGCCGTGCTATTCCAACACTCCCGTGGATAGGCCCGGGCGGTGTAGAGACGGTGGCCAGCCGCCGCGGTGAACTGGCCGTGGCGATCGACTTGCCGGATGGCGACACGCTCACCCGGAGCGGAAGCCTTTGGGGCCAGCTCCATGTCGGGGCTGCCGGCGATGCCATTGAGCGTCGTGGCACTCCAGCCGCGGACGCGTTCGTAGACCCGGTTGGGCAGCGGCATGTGCTCGCTGGGATTACCGTTGGCGGTCGAGCCGAAGAGCAGTCCCTCTTCGCTGAAGCCCACACCCCACGAGTTGTTGTTCGTGCTGCGGAGAAATTCGAGTTTCGACCCGTCGGGGCGGCATCGCCAGAAGCCGGCGCCGAAACGCTGTGGATCGCCACCGACGGTCCCGTTGAACCCGGAATAGCCCACCATGCCATAGACCCATCCATCGAGCCCCCAGGTGAGGTTGCTCGGGCCGGCGTGGGTGTCGCCGGTGCCCCAGCCGGTGAAGAGCAGCTTCCGCAGGTCGGCCTTGCCGTCGCCATCGGTGTCCTTGAGGAAGAGCATGTTCGGCGCCATCGCGACGATCAGGCCGCCGTCGTGGGCGAGCATGCTCGTGGGGATCGACAGGTTTTCGGCGAAGACGTCCCGGCGGTCCGCCCGGCCGTCGCCGTCGGTGTCGGTGAGCTTCACGATCCGGTCGTGCCCCTCCACGGGAGCAGCGGGATCCTCCTTGGCCGGTTCGACGAGATCGTTGGGGTAGTCGACGCTCTCGGCGACATAGACCGTGCCATCCCCGTCAAAACACATCGCCAGCGGTTTTCCCGTAAGCAGTGGTTCACTCGCGAACAGCTCGACATGAAAGCCCTCCGGCGTGATCGCGTGCTTTCGCGACTCCTCCGGGTTGAGCGGCTTCTGCATGGTGGCGATATGATCGTCTCCCTTTCGTGTGCCTCCCGGTGCATAGAACGGCACCTTCGCCGGCTCGTATTCGAACGGCACGAGCCCCGCAGGCGGCTGCGTCATCACGGGATGATCGACATAGCCGCCCGCCGTCGCAGGATCGCGGCCCGCGGCGAAGCGGATGCCACGTTCGACGAGATTGTGAAAGCCAGGATGGCTCCAGGTCCGCTGGTCGTGGCCCCACGCCGTGTAGAAGACGCGGCCTTTGCCTTCGGTGCGAACCCAGGTCCACGGCTCGTGATGATCCCCCTCGACCCGCTCTTCGAGGATCGTCCGGCCGCGGTCGTTGTGCTTCGTGTGGACGTAGGTTTCGTCGAAGCTCTTGAAGCCGCCGAATCCCCGCATGACCGGGTGCTCTGCGGCGACATTCACCGTGCGAAATTCACCGGTACCATGCTTCTGGAACTGCGCCCCGACGAGATCGATCCAGGCGGGCGAATTGCGAAAACAAAAACTCGCGCAGTGCAGCGGCACGAGCCCCTTGCCGTTGCGGACGAAGTCGAGGATAGCGGCCTCGCCATCGGGGGGAAGGTTGTCGATGTTGGCATACACCGCCAGTGCGTCGTAGCCGGCAAGCGTCTGCGTCGCGAGATCACCGATCCGGTCGGTGTAGACCAGATCGATGCCCCGCGACGCGAGCACCGGCTTGAGCTGCGCAAACCGCTCAGCGGGCTGGTGGTGGCCATTGTCCCCCAGAAAAAGCACCTTGATGGGCGGCTCGGCAGCGATCGCAACCGGAGCCGCAACCGCCCAGACAAGCACCACACAGGCCCGTAGGAACGGTTTCATGACGAAAAACTCCAGTCGGGCAGCTTCATGATCGCGCCCCCCTTCATGGCCGATTCATGCGCCAGGATGCCGGTGCAGGTCCAGTTGGCGCTCTGCCTCGCATTCGGATACGGATCGCGGCCCTCGACGAGTGCCGTGACGAACTCATGCACGAGGTGGGGATGGCTGCCGCCGTGGCCACCGCCTTGAGTGAACGAGAGATGCTGGTGGTCGTCGGCATCGTAGACGCCGCCGGTCGTGAACCGCTGGATCGGCTCCGGGAGCAGGTGGGCGAAGTCGGGCACCGGCACCCGCTCGGGAATCTCTGGCTCGGGCTTTTTGGCGGTGTGGAGCACCGGCTCTTCGTTCTCGCAGAGCTGCCACTCGAAGCTCTGCTTCGATCCATACACGTCAAAACTCTCCCGGTATTGCCGGGCGGTGTCGAAGAGCGAGCGGATCACGCGAGCCACCACGTCGCTGTCGCGGAGCTTCACGTGGGCGCTCTCGATGGCAAAAGGCGAACCGTAGTGCTTGATGAGTTCTTCGCGGATTCTCCCCGACCCAAAACAGCTCACCTCCTCGGCGTCCTTGCGTTCGAGTGCCAGGCAGGGGCCGACACAGTGGGTGGCGTAGTGCATTGGCGGCAGGCCGGGCCAGTAGTTCGGCCAGCCGTCCATGTCCTGCTGGTGGCTGGCCTGCACGAACTGGATCTTGCCGAGGTCACCGCGATCGGACAGTTGCTTGATAAAGAGAAACTCCCGCGCGTAGACGACCGTCTCGGCCATCATGTACTTGAGCCCCGTCTTGGCGGCGAGATCGACGATCTTCTTGCAGTCTTCCACGCTCGTGGCCATCGGCACCGTGCACATCACATGCTTGCCGGCCTCGAGCGCCGCAAGCGTCATCGCGGCATGGTCGGGGATCGGCGAATTGATGTGGACGGCGTCGATCTGGCTGTCTTTGAGGAGGTCGGCGTAGTCCTGGTACCGCCGCTCGACTCCATAGGCCTTGCCGACCTGGTCGAGTTTGTCCCGCGAACGCTGGCAGATCGCGACCAGCTCGGCGTGGGGGTGCCGCTGGTGGATGGGGATGAACTCGGCACCGAAGCCGAGGCCGACAATGGCGATGCGAAGTTTTCGGGACGGGTCAGGATGGACCATGGAGAAAATTCCTCTGGAAAGTTTCCTCTGGAAAGCGACCGATCATCACCAAACATTCCAGCCATGAATGGAAATGTCCATGAGGCTTTGCCCCGCAGACTTGAGAATTTGCACGTCGCGGGCCCGGCCTCGCGAAACTCTAACAATAGCCGCCGCGGGGAAGACGCAAAAACGTGTAAGATTTCAGGACGACGACGGAGGTCGAGATCCACGTTCTGGGCCGATGTGGCCTGTATAAAAAGCTGTTTTTCGCGGTCGTCATCACGTTCTGTCACCCACCGCCCCCACCAGGTGCTTCATGTCTCTGCCACGTGGAATATCGGAATCGCGGTCTGTGGGAGTGATGCTCCGGGGTCTTACCATCGGTGTCATCCTCGCCCTCGCCACCGTTCTTGGCGGGAATCAGGCCCATGGTCAGTTTGACCTCGGCGTCGAACAGAAACTTTTGGTCGACCTGCTGCGCGATGGGAAGTACAAACAGGCCCTGTCCGAGGCCCGTCGGATCGAAAAAATCGTCAAACCGGCCAAGAAAAACCCGGTGATCGGCCCAACCACCAAGGTGTATGTCGATCTGCTCATCTATCAGGGCACGATCGAGCGACGGATGGGCAGTCTCGACGCCGCCGACAAGGCCCTCACCGAAGCCTTCAAGCAATTCAGTGATCCTGCCTTTCAGCAGTTCCTCGCACGAGGCACTCCCTCCAGCGAAGAGGACCAGCCCTCCTACTTCCTCGCCATCGAGCTGCCCTATCTCCAACTGATCGATCAGGGAACGGAGGTGCTGCTGGAGAGAATCCGTGCTGCCAACCATCGGCTCTCCCTGCAGGCTTCGCACCAAAAGGCCGGTCCCGCGGGATCGGATGCCGAATCAGACGCTGCGAGCGCTGAGGCTACGGCGATCGACGACCGCGACCAACTCGTCGGCTGGTTTCGGCGAGTCGACGACCTCATCCGGATGTCCCAGTCAGCCCGTTCTGCCCTCCGCGGACGGTTTGTGGAACCGGGGGAAGAGGACAACACAGCTGCAGAGGCGATCCTGGCCGATTCACCACATTCCCGGGTGTTGGCCTCGCTATCGCGGCCCTATCGCCACGTCGGCATGCGGTACCTCGAGGCGAGCAAACTGCCATGGACGCTCTCCTTCGACACCGACACGCCTCCCGATGAGGCGGGGGCCCGCAAGACTACCAAGGCTTCGGCCTCCGAACCGGTCGATGAGCCTGCCGAGGAGCGTCTCCGACAGGCAGCCAGCCAACGGCTGCGTGCGACTGCCTACCTGCAGCGCTCGGTGAGCATTGCCGAGGAAGCGATGGCCCCGGTCCTCGCGGTGGTGGAAAGCGACGAAGCCAAGACCGACGGCGACACGAAATTCAGCGAGCAGACGCTGCTGGCCGCCAAGCAGGAGGCGGCTCGGACCCGCGCGGAGCGGCTGGTTCCACTGGCGGAAGTGGCGCTGCTTGACGACGATCTGGAATCGGCGAGAAGCAGTGTTGATGCGGCCTTGTCAGCCCTGCGCGAGGCGGAGCCACCCAACCATCCCGAACTGGCGCGGCCCTTGATCACCTCCGCGGAGGTGGCGTTTGCGGAGTCACGTCGGAGCCTCGTAAAGAAAGATGCAGTCGCGGCACGCGACCAGTCGAAGATGGCGGTCGAATCTCTCCGCGAGGCACAGCGACTGCTTACCGCCAAAGACTCGGCATTCGATCCCGATGCACCGCTCCACGCCCTGCTGGCAAGCCAACTGGCGGTGGCTGAGACGACTGCCAGGAGCAGTTCCCAGACGGCCGCTACGACCTCCGCGGCCGACGCCGCGGCCCGCCGTGCACTTGCCGCCATCAAGGCGGCGCCGAAACCGAAGGCCGTGCCAGCAGACGCTGCCGCAGACCCAAAAGCAGCAAAGCCGTCCGGTCCCGCGACGCCGCCGACCGCTGCTCCGGGAACCAAGCGTCCATAGAGGGGCGCTCTCTTCCCCCCACGATGGTGGCTGCGGTCTGTCAGATGCGGCGGCCTGCCCGGACTGCTACGCAACAGCACCGGCCCCATCAACTCCTGTATCCCCGAGCCGGTGCTATAGTTCGTAGTCACAGTCCAAAGGATCGTTCATGACCGACACGCCTGCCAGCCGAACTTCCCCTGCACACTCGCCTCAAGATGTGCATGTGGCGATCATCGGCGCCGGGCCGGCAGGGCTGACGGCTTCCTATCTCCTGACACGGGCCGGGGCGCACGTCACAGTGCTCGAGTCCGACCCTCATCTTGTGGGCGGCATCTCCCGGACCGTCGCCTTCACGTCGTCCGTGGCTGACGGAAACATCTTTCGCTTCGACATCGGTGGCCACCGATTCTTCTCGAAAAGTCACGAAGTGGAGGAGTTGTGGACGGAACTCCTGGCCGACGACATGCTCGTGCGGCCACGGAGTTCGCGAATTCTTTACGGTGGAAAGTTCTACGCCTATCCGCTCAAAGCGGCCGAGGCTCTCAACAACCTGGGCATCGTGGAGGCGACGCGGTGCGTTGCCAGCTATGTCTACGCCCGCTGTTTTCCGGTTCACGAGCCAAAGTCGTTCGAAGACTGGGTGAGCAACAAGTTTGGCCGTCGGCTCTTCGGCATTTTCTTCAAGACCTACACCGAGAAGGTCTGGGGCATGAGCTGCAAGGAGATCTCCGCCGACTGGGCAGCGCAGCGAATCAAGGGGCTTTCCCTGTCGAGCGCCATCTGGAACGCGATCTTGCCGAAGCGGGAGCCGAAGGATCGAACGAAACAGATCAAGTCGCTGATCGGGTCGTTCCGCTATCCGCGGAAGGGGCCAGGCATGATGTGGGAGGCAGCCGCCCAGCGGACACAGGCGCAGGGAGGCGACATCCGGATGGGCTGCCGCGTGACCGGCGCCGAGCTTTTGCCTGCGTCGCACGACGCTGCCGGGGTGGCCGCGTCGCCGAGGTGGCGTGTGCACTTCACGGCCGCCGATGGCACTCGTCAGACTGTTGAGGCCGACCATGTGATCTCTTCGGCGCCGCTCAAGGAATTGGTCGATGGGCTCACTCCGCCGGCTTCGGACGCGGCGAGGCACGCCGCCAAGAGCCTCAAATACCGTGACTTCCTCACGGTGGCGCTCATCGTGCGGCCGAGCCACCGTTTCGATGACAACTGGATCTATATCCACGAGCCGGGCGTGAAGGTGGGACGGGTGCAGAACTTCGCCAGCTGGTCGCCTGAACTCGTGCCCGATCCCGACCTGGCCTGCTACGGGCTTGAATATTTTTGCTTCGAGGGGGACGGCCTCTGGAACTCGTCGGATGACGAACTGTTCGAGCTTGGTTCGCGGGAACTGGTGCAGTTGGGACTCGCCAATCAGGGCGACGTCATCGACGGCCACGTCGTGCGGCAGCCGAAGGCCTATCCGGTCTACGACGACGACTACGCGACCCACGTGGCGACCATCCGTCGCGAGCTGGAATCGCGGTATCCCAACCTGCACCTGGTGGGCCGCAA
>JBBAVO010000089.1:0-10654 GCA_040397635.1 Pirellulales bacterium | reverse complement strand
CACAATCGCCGGCACAATCGCCGGCACGAGCACATCAGCGGCGGAGGCATTTTCCGCCTCGGCCTGCGACCGCAGGCGGTTCGTCGTCTCGTCCGCGAGTTCGGCGCGAAAGAATCCATCGGAGAGCACCGCCGCCTGGATGCCACCGAGGCGGGCCAGTGCCAGCCGCCGCAGTCCCTGCGTGAGCGCGTCCCCCACGCCCAGCGCCCCGGCGATGGTCGCTGCCACGATGCCGCAGGCTGCCGCGAGCGACAGCAGGTGTGGCCACCATTGCCGCGTCAGCCGCAGGGCCAGACCCACGGCACTCCGCACGGGAGCTGCGGGAACCCGACGGTCTTGGCCGGCCGCGGTCATGACGCGAGCCGCCCATCGACGAGATGGCGGACCGTTCCCACGCGGGCGGCAACAGCCTCTGCATGCGTGACGACCACCAGCATGCCGCCCGCTTCGGCGGTCAGTTCGACGAGCAGTTCGGTCACCGTTGCGGCGGCATGGGCGTCGAGCTGTCCGGTCGGCTCGTCGGCCAGAATCAGCCGCGGCGAGAGCACGACCGCCCGCGCCACAGCCACCCGCTGCCGCTCCCCGCCGGAGAGTTCCGCGGGCAGCGAGCCGAGCCGATCGCCAAGGCCCACCCGTTCGAGCAGCCGCCGGGCCCGCACCTCGATGTCGCGATGCACGCTGCCGGTGGCGAGCGCCGGCAGCACGACATTGTCAACCGCCGTGCAGCCGGCCAACAGATGGTGCTCCTGAAAGACGAATCCGATCCGCCGATTCCGGTAGCTGGCCCGCGCATCCGCCGTCATGGAAGAGGGGTCGGCGCCGTCGAGCCGCACCGTGCCGCTGGTCGGCTCCTCGAGCCCCCCGAGGATCGAGAGGAGCGTGCTCTTCCCCGAACCGCTCGGCCCCATGATCGCCATCCGCTCGCCGGGAGCGAGCAGGAAGGAAACGCCATCAAGCACGCGGAGCTCGCCAGCAGGCGATGCAAACGACTTCGAGATGCGATCGACCTCGAGCATGATGACCGCGTGAGAAAGTCAGGAAGCTGAGTCTGAAAGTCAGGACGCCCAGTCTGGTTGATGCGGTTTCCGCTCCGCATCAGACGCGGTCAGGCGGGCAACGATGTCGGCGGGAATCCCGACCGGCTCAAGCTTGCTTCCCGGCCGCATCAGGCACCGCACGGCCACGACGCGTCCTTCCGCCACGGCCCGCCCGTTGTGCTCAAACACGCACTCATAGGTGACGCTCGTCCGTCCAATGGCCGCCACGCCGATGAGGATGTCGAGTTCGTCGCCAAACCGCGCGGCCGAGCGGTAGTCACACGAGACGGAGACGCGGGGCCAGCTGAATTCGCTGCCGTCAGGATGCCGTTCGAACACATGGAGGCCGGCAGAACGCATCAGTTCGTGCTCGGCCGACTCCATCCAGAAGAAGAACGCCGAGAAGTGCACGATCCCGGCAGCGTCGGTATCACGGAATTCAACGCGACGGCGAGTCTTGAGCGAACCCTTCCAGGCACGCTGGGATTCGCCTCCACCGGAAACGTCACGGTCACCGGCGGCTTCGCGTTTCACGCCCGCTCACCTGTTCATCGCGGCCAACTGGTCACCAGGCAACCTAATCACTCGCCCACATAGGGCAGCAGAGCCATGAACCGAGCCTGCTTGATGGCCCGCGTCACGGCGTGCTGGCTGGCGGCAGTGCAGCCACTCTTCCGACGGCCCAGAATCTTGGCCTGACGGTTCACCAGTTTGCCCAGCAATTCAAGATCTTTGTAGTCAACGAACATCGGCCGCGGACGCTCGCCGTCGATGAAGATCGGGTCGCGCCGCTTGACCTTCGCACGCGGCTTGGCCTTCTTACGGGCGGTTTTAGCGAACTTGCCTCTGGCTGGGGGGGGACTCATCGGCTTCCTTCAGTGTCTTGAGCTGGGTGTGTTGTGCTTTGTTCTGTTTTGTTCAGGCTTCTTTTGAAAAAGTCCCGAAAAGAGTTTTACCGAGAGACGATCACGGGAGCCGGATCTTTACCAGACGCCGGCTCCCGTGATGCGTGTTTCAGCAAGTTGCAGTACGCAGGACGGAGCGATTAGTAACGATCGCCGCCGCCGCCGTAGCCACCACGGCCGCCACCGCCGCCGCCGCCGTAGCCACCACGACCACCGCCGCCACCACCACCGCCACCGTAGCCGCCGCGACCACCGCCGCCGCCGCCGCCACCTGCGCGGGGAGTCCGCTCACGGGCTTCGTTGACCGTCAGGGGACGACCGTTGACCTCGTGGCCGTTCAGGGCCGAGATCGCGGCCTGAAGACCTTCGTCGGTTTCCATTTCGACGAAACCAAAACCACGCGAACGTCCGGTCTCACGATCGGAGATCACTTCAGCAGCCCGCACGGCACCGTGGGGGGAAAACATCGCCTCAAGATCGGCGGACGTGGTCGACCAGGGCAGGTTCCCCACGTAAATCTTCCGGGACATAAAAAGAACCTCAAAGAATCGGGAGCTCAAACCAACTCAAATTCGACTGGAGCGACATCGCCGGATGCACAAACCCAAGCTCCCGAACGGACTGGAGTGCTGACGAGGTCAGTCGTACTGGCCGGTGAGGCTACCATCTTGCCCCATCTTCGACAACACCGCCTGGCAGATGGCCGAAAATGCGGGTTTCGGGAGGGCAGCGGCAGGGTGGCGGTCTCCGGCCGTATTGACCGCGAATGGGTGGGCTGGGCTTGCGATCGGAATCATCCGCAGCCAGTCGAGGATGGTCAGCAGGCTGGAATGCTCGATGACAGGGATCACATCGCACCTCTGCGGGCTTTCGGGGATCAGGCTCTCGGGTCGGGTGCGCACCACCTCCGTTGTGAGGGGGTGTAGACAATCGGCCTGTCGCGGTTCTAGTCTTTCGCCCATTAAGCCGGCCATTCGGGATCGCGTGCGGTGCCGGTTCGGTCGCAAACCTCTGTCTGAGTATGCGTGGCGTTGGCAGTATGAATCGTCGGCAGGCTTTCGCCCATCGGTCCGCGTTTGCACTGGCTCTTCTGATGGCGGGCGGTCCGGTCTTCGTCGTGGCACCACGAGCTCAGGCAGACAGCCCGACGACACAATGGATTTCCGGCACCGCCACCTCCAACTCCTGGGGTGTTGCGGGCAACTGGGACAACGGCGTGCCAAATTCCACGACGAACGCCTACACCACGAGCAGTGGCGCCAACATCCTCCTGGGAACCGGTGCCCAGGCCAATACCCTCTTCGTCCAGGGCCCCGAAGGCGGCGAGAGCCAACTCAGCGCAGGCGACCTCACGCTCGCAGACCAACTCTGGATCAACATCGCGACCGGCACCGCGGAAAGCACGGCCGTGCCCCTCCGCCTCTATGACGGCGGCTCGGCTCCCGTGTCGGTCACGGCCAACAACGTCACGCTCGGAGCAGATCCGGGCAATCAGGGGGCCATCATTCTCGACAGCCGTGCGGGCGGCAATGTGTCGCTCCATGTCACCAACACGCTCAACATCGGCTACGACGGCAGCGGCAGCTACGTCTACTCCTATCCCTTCATCGGCACCGGCACCGCCAGCGGATCGGTCTCGATTACGGCCGGCACCATCCAACTGAGCGGAAACTCGACCGCCGGGCAGACCGACTACAACTACATCGGCACCTACAATTCCAATCACTCTGTGAACGCCACGAACCTCGTCCTCGGCGTCGGCGGCCAGCAGGGCGGTGCGGACAACTACGGTGGCACCTGGAACATCGTCAACACGTCGCTCGCCGACCTGGCGACCTCGGGCAGCAACTACCTCACGATCACCGACAGCGGAACGTTCATCAACACGGGTGCGTTTGCAGTCGGCGTCCGCGGTAGCAACAACTCCGTGTATGTCGGCTACGCCGACGGCTATGCCACCGACAACGGCACGCTGCTCCTCACGGGGTCGAACGACCTCGTCATCGGCTCCGGGAGCACGGCCAATAACAACCAGGTCGTAGTTGCCCTCGCCAGCTCGCTCTCGGCCAACGGCAACATCGTCGTCGGAATCGACGGTGCCAACGGCACCTTTGAACTCCGAAACGGCAGCACGGCCACAAGCGGCGGCGTGAGGCTCGGCGTGAATGCCGGCGCAGACGGCAATCAATTCGGCGTCTATGGAGGCTCGAACTTCACGACGAACGGCACCGTCCGCGTGGGCGACAAAGGCACGAGCAATAGTTTCTTAATCTCTTCGGGCGGCACGGCCACGCTCACCGGCGTCGGCAAGAACTTCTACGTCGGCTACGACAAGTCGGCCCAAGGCAACGCCGTGTTCGTCTCCGGAACCGGCTCGACGCTCAGCGTGAAGGCCACCGGTGCCGACGTCGTCGTCTCCGCCAACGTCACAGGCACCACGGGCGACAGCTCCTCCAACTTCCTCGCCGTCGCCGACGGCGGCGTGGTCGACGCCAACCGAGTGCTCGTCGGCAATGGCGGGCAGATCCTGGGCTTCGATGGCACGATCAAGGGAGACACGCTGGTTGGCGCGGGCGGTACGATCGCGCCAGGCATCTCCGAACTTGGGCTTCCCCTCGGCTCGCTCTCGTTCCTCGGCAACGTCGACCTCTCCCAAAATGGTGGCGGCACGCTCGCCATCGGTCTTGGCGCGTCGGGCACCTCCGATTTCATCGACGTGTCGGGCACGCTCTCGCTCGCCAACTCCACGCTTGACCTGAACGTCGGCGTGCAGGACCACGGACTGGCTTACATCATCGCCCATTACGGCACGCTGGTCGGCACGTTCGCCACGATCAACGGCCTGCCGGGCCCGAGCTGGTACGTCGACTATTACTACCAGGGCCTCAATCAGATCGCGATCGTCTCGGACGCCATTTCGTCAGTTCCCGAGATCGATCCCGCTTCCTTCGGCAGCGGTCTCGCGCTGCTGCTCGGCTCGCTGGGCCTGCTCGAACAGCGGGCCCGGGAGCGTCGAGGCCGCCGGAAGTAGGAGCGGGAGCAGAATTCACCCAACATCATGCCAGCCCGCATTCTCTTTCTGATCGCGATCGTGACCATGCTGCCGATCCGCTTGGCGGACGGCAACGATCTTCCTCCTGTCGCGCCGCCGTACGAGCGGATCCGCTACGAAGCCTCCGCCGAGCCGGGCGGCCTGCGGTTCCCCGTGATCCATACGGCGTGGATTCCTCCCGGCGTGAAGACGCTCCGCGGGGTGATCGTGCATCAGCACGGCTGCGGCGAAGGCTCCTGCCGCTCGGGGCTCACCGGTGCGTTCGACCTGCACTGGCAGGCGTTGGCCCGAAAGCACGACTGTGCTCTGATCGCCCCATCCTACGAGCAGCCGGAGAAGGAAGATTGCCAGCTCTGGTGCGATCCGCGAAACGGGTCCGATGCCGTCTTCCAACGGTGCCTCGCCGATCTCGCCAAGCAGAGCGGCCATCCCGAACTGGCCACGGTGCCGTGGGCCCTGTGGGGACACAGCGGTGGCGGCCATTGGGCCGGCGGCATGCTGCTCACCCACCCCGACCGCGTCGTGGCCGCGTGGCTGCGGTCGGGCGTGCCCCTGTTCGAGGCCGATCCCAAACGGCCGCAGATCAAACCGCACGAACTGCCCGCTGCCGCGCTCGCCGTGCCGATGATGTGCAACCCTGGCACGAAGGAGGGCGTGACGGTAAAGGATGGCCGTTTCGCCAATGTCTGGCCCGCGAACGAGACCTTCTTCAAGGCGGTGCGGTCGCAGGGCGGGCTCATCGGCGTCGCGGTCGATCCCCTCACGGCCCATGAATGCGGCAACCAGCGATACATGGCCATCGCTTGGCTTGATGCCTGCCTTGCTGCCCGGTTGCCCGAGATGAGCGGCGGCCCGCTCCGCACCATGCCCGCCGAGGCCGCCTGGCTCGCGGCGATCGACGGCACGACAGCCGTGCCCGTAGCCGAGTATCAGGGCGATCCGAAGCAGGCGATCTGGCTGCCAAACGACGCGGTCGCCCGCGCATGGAAATACTACATCGCCGACACAGCGATCCCCGACACGACGCCGCCACCAGCGCCGACGAATCTCCGCGTCACCGGCAACGTCGTCGCGTGGGAAGCCGTCGCCGATCCGGAGAGCGGCCTCGCGGCGTTCATCATCGAACGCGATGGCAAGCGTGTCGCCACACTGCCCGAGAAGCCGGCGAATCCCTTCGGCCGCCCGCTCTTCCAGGGGCTGCAGTACAGCGACACGCCTGTTCAACCGCTGGCCACGATGACCTTCACCGATGCTCAAGCCGCTGCCGACACGCCGCACGACTACCGCGTGATCGCCGTGAACACGGTCGGCCTCGAGTCGCGGTAGCGATTGAGTATCGTCGACCCGGTGTCCCCGGACCCCAAAAAGGGGACGCAACTCTTTGCCATCCCTGGGACGCGAAGGAGTTCGGCCCGTGGCCACAAGTTTTTAACTTGTGGAATCGATGCCGGGGACACTGACAAGTTCAAAACTTGCCGCCACGGGGGGCAGCACATGTCGTGCCGAATAGGACAGGCTGCGTCCCCTTATCGGAATGCTATCCTCTCTCACGCGTCGCCTCGCGATGGCGAGGAACCCGGTGAAGGGAGAAATGTGATGAAGCTGGTAATCGTCGGTGGCGTCGCAGGAGGGGCATCGGCGGCGGCGCGGGCGCGGCGGCTCTCAGAGGATGCGGAGATCGTGGTGCTTGAACGCGGGCCGGACGTGTCGTTCGCCAATTGCGGCCTGCCCTACTACATGGGCGGCGAGATCGCCCCGCGTGACAAACTCCTCGTCGCCAAGCCGCAGCTGCTGCGGGAGCGGTTTCGCCTTGATGTCCGCACGCGGTCGAGCGTGGAGGCGATCGACCGGCAGGGCAAGAAGGTGCGAGTGAAGGAGCTCGACACGGGCCGCGTGTATGACGAAGCCTACGACGCGTTGATCCTCGCCCCGGGAGCCGCGCCGCTGCGGCCCCCGATTCCGGGCATCGACCTGCCGAACGTACTCACGCTCCGCAACCTCGACGATGTTGACCGCATCAAGGCCCGGGTGGACGCGGCCGCAAAGCGGGTGGTCGTGGTCGGCGCCGGCTTCATCGGCCTCGAACTGGCGGAGAATTTCGTCAAGCGGGGCGTGGAGACGGTGGTGGTCGAACTCCAGTCGCAGGTGCTGCCGCCACTCGATCCCGAGATGACCGTGCCGATCGTCGAGGCACTCACGTCGCGGGGCGTGCGGGTGATCCTCGGTGACTCGGCCGACGCCTTCGAGGCGGCCGGCGACGGAGCGTCGGTGAAGCTCAAGTCCGGAGAAACGCTCGCGGCAGACCTCGTGATCCTCGGCGTGGGTGTGCGGCCCGAGAACAAACTGGCAGTTGACGCCGGGCTCGACGTCGGCCAGCGTGGCGGCATCCGCGTCAGCGAGTCGATGCAGACGAGCGATCCATCGATCTGGGCCGTCGGTGACGCGGTGGAGATTCGTGACTTCGTGACCGGGGCGGCGGCGCAGGTGCCGCTCGCCGGGCCTGCCAACCGCCAGGGCCGGATCGCGGCGGCGGCGATTCTTCGCGGCGACTCGCGGCCTGCAGCCCGCTATCGCGGCACACAGGGCACGTCGATCGTGGGCGTGTTTGATCGCGTCGCCGCGATCACCGGCGCGTCGGAAAAAGTCCTCTCACGGTCAAACGTGCCCTATCGGAAAATCTACGTCCACCCGGCAGACCATGCCGGCTACTACCCCGGCGCGGAGCAGATGACGCTCAAGCTGCTCTTCGCCCCCGACACAGGCCGGGTGCTTGGGGCACAGGCCGTCGGCGGGCATGGCGTGGACAAGCGGATCGACGTGATCTCCGTCGCCATCCAGGCGGGCATGACCGTCTTCGACCTCGAAGAGATGGAACTCTGCTACGCGCCCCAGTTCGGCTCGGCGAAGGACGCGGTCAACATGGCGGGCTTCGTGGCCGCGGGACTCGTTCGCGGCGACCATCCGCAGGCCGACATGGCGACAACCCTCGATGGGCCACCTGATGAACAGACGACCCTCCTCGACGTGCGGACCCCGAAAGAGTTCGCCGAGGGGCACCTGCCGGGGGCGGTGAACATTCCGGTGGACGACCTCCGCGGCCGTCTCGGCGAACTGTCCAAGGATCGACCGATTCTGGCCTACTGCCAGGTGGGCATGCGGGGCTACATCGCCACGCGGATTCTCCTGCAGAAGGGATTCAACGTCGCGAACCTCGGTGGCGGCTACAAGACGTTCCTGCTTCTGCGAGCCGCCAGGGGGTCGTGATGACTACCATGAGGCTGGGGTAAGGCGATCGCGAGCGGAGGTTCCCCCATGCAATCCTGGCTCTTCATCCGATTATGAGAACGCTCCTCGTTATAAAAACCCTGTTCGCTTCTTCAGCATCTCGTTGTTTCCTCACGCTCTGCTTCGCGGTCGCAGCGTGGCATTCGGGCATATCCCATGCCGACGATACTCCCACCCCCGTGAAGGCAAGTGTCTCCGTTCATCTCGGAAAGCCCGGCGTGAAGATCCCCGTCGACTTCATCGGACTGAGTTGCGAAAAGAAAATTCTCGGCCGCGAGTGCTTCGGGCCCAAGAATCCCACGCTCCTGTCGCTCTGCCGCACCCTGGGGCCGGGCGTGTTGCGGATCGGTGGCAACGAAGTTGACAGCACGTTCTGGTCTCGCACGGAGGCGCCGGCGCTCGAAAGCATGCAGAAGAACAGGTATTCGCTCGAACCGATGACCATCGGCCCGGTCTCGGTCGACAACCTCTTCGAATTCGCCCGCGACAGCGGCTGGCGCGTGATCTATGGCTTGAACCTCGGCACCTACAACCCAGCCATGGCGGCGGACGAAGCTGACTACGTGCTGAAGGTCGGCGGCCGGCAGGTCATGGCCCTCGAAATCGGCAACGAGCCAAACCTCTACCCCAAGGGCCCGAACCGCCCCGGCATCCGACCGTGGAGCGCCGGCTACAAGGAGTACAAGGAGGAGTTCATCGGCACCGCCACCGCGATTCGCGCGAAACACCGAAAAGCCCCCATCGCCGGGCCGGCGACCACCAAGTCAACCGATTGGATGGAGCGGTTCATGGCCGACTTCAAGAAGGAGATTGCCGTATCGACATCGCACACCTACCCGCTCTCGGCCGAGGAAAACGACCCGAAGGCCCCTCGCTTCCCGTCCATCGAGAATCTGCTCGCCTCGAAATTTCCTGATGACTGGCTGCCGAAGCTCGAGGCGTCGAAGGCCGTCGGCGTTCCCTACCGAGTCGGCGAGTGCAACACGGCTTCCGGCGGCGGCAAGTCCGGCGTCAGCGACACGTTCGCCTCAGCGCTCTGGTGCATCGACTACATGTTCGACCTCGCCCAGCACGGCGCCGCCGGGATCAACATCCACGGAAGCTTCAGGCCGGGTAAATACTCTCCCATCGTCTTCGACAACAAGCAGGAGGTCTACGAGCCCGCCGTCATCTACTACGGGATGCTGTTCTTTCGCCAGGCCGCCAAGGGCCGCCTCGTGCCCACCGAGTGCACGACCACGGCAAACCTCGTTTCGTACGCCGCTGTCGATGCCGACAACACGCTGCGAGTGGTGCTCGTCAACAAAGATCTGACCCGGCCGGTCGTGGCCTCGGTGACCTTCGGCTCCAAGGCGACGCGAGTGGAGGCCATCCGCCTGACCGCGCCGGAGGTTACGTCAACCGAGGGCATCACGCTGGCCGGCACCGCGGTGGCCGCCGACGGCACATGGACGCCGCAGCCGGGAGAGACGGTGCCGTGCGCGGATGGCAGCTGCGAAGTGACGGTGCCCATCACCAGCGCGGTGCTGCTTACGATCAACTGATCGCGTCACTCATCGTGTCGCCGAAGAAAGGCGTTTCGTGCGCAGGCGTTTGACGATTCGGAGTGCGTATTCCTCGTCTTTTCCCGGCTCAAGTGCAGCGGCATCTGGCCACACGGTCTGCGAGGCATCGCCAAGTTGATCGATGGCGACGAGTGCCGCCAGGCGGATTTCCGGATCGCCGCCACGCGACTCCGCCACGAGCACAGAGAGCGCTGCGTCGGTGGCCAGCGGGGTGTTGCAGCGGACAAGCCAATTCGCCGCGGCGATCCGCACCGTCGGGTCGGAATCAGCGAGCAGCGGTTGCAACGCTGGGGCGGGGTCGCCGCCACGTTTCGCGGCCCACCCTGTGCCGGCCACAGCCCAGTATCGAATCGCCGGATCGGTGTCGGTCAGTCGCTTGCTGAAATGCTCGGCATCATGGTTCTCGGCGACGTCCCAGGCCACGGCGAGAATCGTGTCGTACCGCGTCTGGGCTGCGGCCGCATCGACCGCAGCCTGCGGATGGAAGATGGCCCATTCGCTTCCAGCCGCTTCGGCCTCACGCCGCAGGATCGGCTCAGGCAGGATGCCAGTGTCTTTTGTCTCCCGCATCCACCGGCGGACGCCCCCGCGAAGCCGTTCCAGATCGGCCGCGTGGCGGGTGTCGGTCGCGACGTTGACGAGTTCATCGGGATCGGCAGTGATGTCGTACAGTTCGTCCGCGGGCCGGCTTGTGCGAGAGAACCAACTGGCGCCGGGGGGCAACACGCCCGCGTTCCTGGCGGCCCGGAGCTCGCCGGTGATCGCGACACCGTCGGCGTAGGCAGGAAGATCGTCGCCGTCGAGCCACGG
>JBBAVO010000088.1:0-10873 GCA_040397635.1 Pirellulales bacterium | reverse complement strand
TGTAACTCCGACCCGGGCCCCGGGTGGAAATATTTCGTGTCTCTTCTTTAGGAGGTGTGTTCCCATGGCTGCATTCCGCACTCAACTCGGCCGCCGACAACTGCTCAAGAGTGGCCTGGCCGCGGCAGCTGCGCCGATGATTATCCCGTCATCCGCCCTCGGCCTCGACGGCGCCGTTCCACCGAGCGAGCGGATCGTCGTCGGTGGCATCGGCATCGGCCGGCGTGGCGAATACGATCTCGGGTGCTTTCTCACACAGCCCGACGTGGTGTTCGCTGCCATCTGCGACGTGAAGAAGGGCCGCCGTGACGCCGTGAAAAAGATGGCCGACACGAAGTATGGCAACTTGGACTGCGCTCAATACAGCGACTTCCGCGAACTGCTCGACCGCAAAGACATCGATGCCGTTCTGATCGCCACCGGTCCCAACTGGCATGGCACCGCCTCGATGTATTCCGCCAAGGCGGGCAAGGACATCTACTGCGAGAAGCCCTGCACGAAAAACATCAGCGAGAGCCTCATCCTCCGCGACACGATGCGTCGCTGCGGCACCGTCTTTCAGGCGGGCACACAGCGGCGGAACCTGCCCCACTTCGCCTTCGCCTGTGAACTCGCACGGACGGGCCGGCTCGGGAAGATGAAGAAGGTGTTCGCGCATCCCAACGGCATGCAGGCCCTGATGAGCGGCTGGCTGCCCGCAGAGCCGCTGCCCAATGCCGCCGTCGATGATTGGGATCGGTATCTCGGTCCGGCGGCCTGGCGGCCATTCCACGCCAAGACGCTTCAGGATGGATTTAATTTCGAAAAGGGTGGCGGGCTCGTCGGCGGTGGCGTGCTCGAATGGGGCTCGCACTGCGTCGATCTTTGCCAGTGGGCCGTCAACGACTGCGCTCCACCGGTGGAATACAACCCGCCGAAAGATGGCCAGATCGTGACCACCTACGCCGATGGCGTGGAACTGATCTTCCGCGAAAAGGACTGGATTCCGCTTGGATCGTGCCCGGTGCGTTTCGAAGGCGAAACGGGCTGGGTGGAGGCTGGCGACAGCGGCAAACTCGTCCTCAGTTCGCCGTCGCTGCTCGCCGGACGAACGGTCGAGAATATCGCTGGCTATCCGGCCACGTTCCACGTCCGCGACTTCCTCGACTGCGTGAAGACGCGTGGCCGGCCGAAGGGCAACGCCGACGCGGCCTGCAATGCCCACATCGCCTGCCACGCGACCAACATCGCGATTGCCCTCGACCGAACGGTGAAATTCGACAACGCCACCAACACATTCGTTGGCGACGTCGAGGCCAACCGGCTGCGGTCTGAAGCCCTTCGTGAGCCGTGGCGTCTGTAATGCCGAGTCCTGTCTCTGTCAGCCTGTTTCTGTCGTCCTGTCTCTGTCATTCCATCTCAGCGTGCCTTTTTTGTAGGGCATGCGTCAGCCGTGGTGAAACACTTTCTGGAATCCCATCCCATGCTATTTGCCCATCGCTTCCTTGTTGCCTTCGTCGCCGTCCTGCTTGGAATCACGTCCTTGGCGGCGGAGCCGTTGCCGAGCGAGCCCGACCTGCTGGCTGTTCTTCGCTCCGATGCTCCCGAAGCCGACAAGGCGATCACCTGCAAGCGACTGGCGATCAAGGGTTCGCCCGCCGCGGTCGCTGAGCTTGCGAAACTGTTGGACAATGAACGGCTCGCTTCCTGGGCACGGATCGCACTGGAAGCGATTCCCGGGCCAGAGGCCGATGCTGCGCTGCGGAACGCGGCCGGTTCACTCTCGGGCCTGCGGCTTGTCGGCGTGATCAACTCGATCGGCGTGCGGCGGGACGCGGCCGCGCTGCCGATGCTTCAGGCGAAGCTGGCTGATTCGGATGCCGAAGTGGCTGCCGCCGCCAGGCACGCGATTGGCGTCATCGGCACCACGGAGGCGGCCGTCATTCTCACCAAGGCGATGGCCACGCCGGGTGGATCCCAAGACGCCACGGCACAGGCTGGCGTCGTCTGCGCCGAACGTCTGCTCGACGCTGGTAAACAGGCTGAGGCCGTGGCCCTCTACGACGCGATCCGCAAGGCGAGCGTCTCCGAGCAGCGGGTCGCGGAAGCCACACGGGGCGCGATCCTGGCGCGGGCGCTCGATGGAATCCCGCTCCTGATTGAGACCCTTCGGTCGCCGTCGCTGCGGCTTTCGAACATGGCGCTCTATGCCGCCCGTGAACTCCAAGACGGCCCGCAGGCGGGCGCAGTCGATCTCGCGCTGGCGACCGAAATGGCGAAGCCGCCGGGCGACGCCGCCGCGGCCGATCGCGTCGTGAAGATCATCGACGTTCTGGCTGACCGAAACGCCGACGGCGGTGCCAGCGATGCAGTTCTTCAAGCTGTGGTCAGCTCCGCGACCGGCCGTGCCAAGCCGATCCGTGTGGCAGCGATCGCCGCGGTGGGCCGGATCGGCAACACCTCGGCCCTGAGCTCGCTGCTCCCCTCGGGCGAAGACGCCGATGAAGACATCGCTCTGGTCGCGAGGAAGGCAATCTCCAGTCTCGCTGGCCCGGAGGTTGATCGAGAGATCGTGGCCCGACTGCCCAAGGCGGATGCCACTATCCTGCCGACACTGGTGCGGGCAATTGGAGATCGCCGAATCGCTGCCGTGGCGGAACTCAAGCCGCTGGTGCACCATAGCAGCGTTGCCGTCCGCACCGCCACGGTTGCGGCCCTGGGCAGCGTCGTCGATCTGCCTAACCTGGGCATTCTGATCGACCAGGTGGTGAATCCCTCCGTTGCAGGCGACGTCGGCAAGAAGGCGATCATGGAAGCCAGCATCCGGATGCCCGATCGAGAGGCCTGTGCCGAGAAGCTTGCCGTCGCCATCGACACCGCGCCGGCCGAGGCGAAGGTGACGCTCCTGGACGTGGTGGGTGAAGTCGGCGGCACGCGGGCACTCGCCGCTGTCGCTGCCGCGGCGAAGTCGAACGACCCCGCCCTGCAGGACGGCTCCACCAGATTGCTGGGTAAATGGATGACACCCGACGCAGCCCCAGTGCTCTTGGAACTCTCCAAGTCGTTCACGGACGGCAAGTTCCAGACCCGTGCGATCCGCGGCTATATCCGGATTGCCCGGCAGATGGCGTTGCCAGACGCCGAGCGGGCCGAACTCTGCCGCAACGCGATCAAGGCTGCCAAGGATCCGGCCGACCAAAAGACCGTGCTCGAGATCCTGCCGCGGTATCCGAGCCAAGCCGCGCTTGCCGTCGCCAAGGAGGCTGCCACGATGCCGGGGCTTGAGGCCGAGGCCAACGCAGCGGCCGCGGCAATCGAGCAGAAGCTGGCGAAACCCGCAGGCTGATACGTCGGCGTCGCCTGCCCTATTCGCCAGCAGCGGATCGAGCGTGTGGACGATTTACAATACACGTGACTTTTCGGCGGCATCGCATATCTGTGCGAGCGCACTGTCGAGGCGTGCGCTGATGCGATCTGCCACGGCGCGGCCACTTGGCCTGGAGCGGTGAATTATCTCAAGCCAGCGGTGCAGAGTATCATGGACTCCAGGGGTTGCCCGCGCTACAGTCTTTTCAGTGCTCGTGCTGTTGAGCCGCCACGAAGGCGGTCGATCAGGCCGACGACCTGTTGCAGGAGGCTCCTTCATGAAGCGATTTATGTCTCTCCCACTGGTTGTGTCTCTCTCATTGGGACTGCGCGTTACTGCCGGGTTCATGGCCCTTGTTTTGGTCTGGTTGGCCCCCGCCCGCGGCGCGGATGAGGCTGCGGCTGGCGGCACGAAGCCGCTCGTCACGTTTGCGAAACAGCGGCTCGACGAGCGGTTCTTCGCCGAAGGCGCCGGCGTTGGCGACTTCAATCACGATGGAGTGCCCGACATCGTCGCCGGGCCATTCTGGTTCGCCGGGCCGACCTTCTCCGAGCGGCACGCGTTCTACGAGCCGAAGCCATTCGACCCCCAACGCTACTCGGACAACTTCTTCGCCTGGGGGCACGACTTCAATGGCGACGGCTGGCATGATGTTCTTGTCTATGGTTTCCCGGGCAACGATGCATCGTGGTTCGAAAACCCGCGAGGCGTGGACGGGAACTGGAAGCGGCATGTCGTCCTTTCGCAGGTTGACAACGAATCGCCCACGTTCGCCGACATCGACGGTGACGGTCGGCCCGAAGTCGTCTGCTCGGTCGGCGGATTCTTCGGCTATGCGACGATCGGCCGGCCTGATGCAGCACAGCCTTGGACGTTCCACCGCATCTCGCGGGAGGTGGCCGGCGGGAAGTTTGCCCACGGGCTGGGGGTGGGCGACGTCGATGGCGACGGCAGGGCCGACATCCTCGCCAAGGGCGGCTGGTGGCGGCAGCCCGAGTCGCTTGCCGGCGATCCGCAGTGGGAGGAGCATGCGTTTGCCTTCTCCGGCCCCGGCGGCGCGCAGATGCACGTCCGCGACATCGACGGTGACGGGCTCAACGACGTGATCACGAGCCTCGCAGCCCACGGCTGGGGGCTGGGCTGGTGGAAGCAGGTGAAGGCCGCGGACGGCGGACGGTCGTTCACATACCGGCCGATCATCGGCGAGAAGCCCTCCGACAGTCCCTTCCGGGTGGCGTTCTCGCAGATCCACGCGATCGACGTGGCCGATATCGACGGCGACGGGATCGACGACATCATTGCTGGCAAGCGGTACTGGGCCCACGGACCCAAAGCCGATCCCGAGCCAGAGGCGCCGGCGGTGGTCTATTGGTTTCGTGGCACGCGGCCGGCTCCCGGCGAGGTGGAGTTCGTACCACACTTGATCGACGACGACTCCGGTGTTGGCGTGCAGGTGACCGCCGCCGATGCGACAGGCGACGGTCTGCCCGACATCGTCGTCGCCAACAAGAAGGGAATCTTCGTCCACACACAGAAGCGGGAGCAGGCGCCACTGGCGCGATGGGAGGAGGCCCAGCCGAGACCAAGGAAGCCGATGGCCAATGGCCTCGCGCCGCAGGAGGCGGCCAAGGCGATGTCGGGCCCCCCCGGATTCTCCGTCAAACTCCTCGCAGCCGAACCCGAGGTCCGCCAGCCGATCGCGATGTGCTTCGACGACCGCGGCCGCCTTTGGGTGGCCGAGTGCTACGCCTATCCGAAGAAGGTCGCAGCCGAGGATGCCCGTGACAGGATCCTCATCTTCGAGGACACCGACGGCGATCACGTGCTCGACTCCCGGAAGATCTTCAAGGAGGGGCTCAACCTCGTCAGCGGTCTGGCGGTCGGGTTTGGAGGCGTGTGGGTGGGCGCAGCCCCCGAGTTCATGTTCATTCCCGACGCCGATGGCGACGACGTCCCCGACGGCGAACCGACGGTGCTGCTCGACGGCTGGGGCGCGCAGGACACCCATGAGACGCTCAACGCCTTCATCTGGGGTCCCGACGGCTGGCTCTACGGCTGCCACGGTGTGTTTACGCACTCCGCCGTCGGCAAACCCGGCACGCCCGAGGCCGACCGCACGCGGATCAACGCCGGCATCTGGCGATACCATCCGGTGCGGCACGTCTTCGAGGTCTTTTCCGAGGGCACGAGCAATCCGTGGGGCGTGGACTTTAACGACCTGGGCCATGCGTTCCAGACGGCCTGCGTGATTCCGCACCTCTACCACGTGATTCCAGGAGCGCGGTACCAGCGTCAGGCGGGACAGCACTTCAATCCCTATTCGTTTGACGACATCAAGACGATCGCCCGTCACCGGCACTGGACCGGCGCCACGTGGAACCCCCGCGGACGCAGCGAGGGCGCCGACGACTCGGTCGGCGGCGGCCACGCTCATGCCGGCGCCTGCATCTATCTGGGTGGCTCATGGCCCGATCGCTACCGCGGACGGCTGTTCATGAACAACATCCACGGGGCGCGAATCAACGAAGACCGGCTCACGCCCGCGGGCTCAGGCTACGTGGGGGATGGCGAGCCCGACTTTCTCTTCGCCAACGACTCGTGGTCGCAGTTCATCTCGCTGCAGGTCGGGCCGGACGGGCAGATGGTGCTCATCGACTGGTACGACCGCACTCAATGCCATTCCCCTCAGGACGACAAGCACGATCGGGGCAACGGCCGGATCTTCAAGGTGATCTACGATCGGGCGGCACCGGCGCCGACGAAGGTCAACCTCGGCCGCGAGAGCGACGCAACGCTGGTCGATCTGCTCGGTCATGACAACGACTGGTTCGTGCGTCATGCCCGTCGGCTCCTGCATGAGCGGGCCGCTGCCGGCCGGCTCGCCACCGAGACTCCGCGGCTGCTTGAAGCGAAGCTCGCCGCCGCCACGACCGTGCCCAAGCGGCTGCGGGTGATCTGGGCGATGCACGTCACCGGACAACTCTCGGCTGCCCATGTCGAGCGGCTGCTCGACGACGCCGATCCGGCGGTCCGGGGCTGGGTGATTCAGCTGGCCGTCGAGCGGCGCGACGCATCGCCACCTCTGCTCGAGCGGCTCCAGCGGCTCGCCGCGGACGATCCATCGCCGGTGGTTCGCCTGGCGATCTGCTCGGCCCTCCAACGGCTGCCACTTGAAGACCGCTGGCCGATCGCGGCGGCGCTCGTCGCGCATGCGGAGGATGCCGATGACCACAATCTCCCGCTGATGAACTGGTATGCGATCGAGCCACTCGTGCCGGTCGATCCAGTTCGCGCCGTCGCGCTGGCCGCGGCGAGCCGGATCCCGACGGTGTCGCGATTCATCGTCCGCCGCGCCGCGTCTGAAGAGAAGTGCTATGAGCCGCTGGTGGCGCAGCTGTCCGCCAGCGACTCGGCCACGCGGAAGTGGATGCTCGAGGAAATCGTGGCCGCTCTTGCCGCCCGCGGCCGGATGCCGGCACCGCCAGCCTGGGAGCAGGGCTACGAGCGGCTTCGCGCCGACCCCGACGGCGCGGTCCGCAGACTGGCGGACCTGACCGCGGTACGGTTTGGCGATCCACGGGTCGTACCGCAGTTGCGGTCACTGGTGGCCGACCCGGATGCTGACCGCGGCCAGCGGCTCGAGGCCCTGCAGGCGCTCGTCAGCTCCCGCGACGAGGGTCTGCCGCCGGTGCTCCAGCGGCTCGTGGACGATCCCGCCATTCAAAAGCAGGCGATCGACGGCCTCGCCGCCGTTCCCAGCGACGGCACACCCGCTGCACTTGTGACCGCCTACGAGGGCCTGCCGGCGGACTGCCGGCAGGCGGCGATCGCCACGCTCACGTCGCGGCCCGCCTGGACGCTCGCGCTCCTCGACGCGGTTGCTGCCAACGCGGTGCCCCGTGGCGACCTTTCGGCGTTCACCGTCGGCCGGCTCGCCCAATCGGCCGACCCGAAGGTGCTCGCGCGGCTCAACGAGGTCTGGGGCACGATCCGAGTGACCCCCGCCGACCGAAAAGCTGACTTCGAGCGGTGGCGGACTGCGCTCAAGCCGGCAGCCATGAAGGAGGCCGATCTCTCGCACGGCCGGGCGACGTTCGCAAAGACCTGTGGTGCCTGCCACCAGTTGCATGGCCAGGGCGGACAAATTGGGCCAAACCTGACGGGATCGAATCGGGCCGACCTCGAATACCTGTTGGCGAATCTGCTCGACCCGAGTGCCGTCGTGGGCCGCGACTACCAGACGACGATCGTGGTGACCGACGACGGCCGATCGATCGCCGGAATCGTGGTGAAGGAGACGCCGACGAGCGTGACGCTCCAGACACCGACCGAGCAGGTGACGGTGCCGCTCGACGATATCGAGACCCGGGTGCTTTCCCAGCAGTCGCTGATGCCGGAGAACCAGCTCGCGCAGCTCGCGCCGACGGCCGCCCGCGATCTCATCGCCTACCTGCGGCATCCCACGCAGGTGCCTCTGCCGGGCGAAGGGCCGCCGCCGTTCAATGCCGAACGAAAGATTCCCGGTGCCGTCGAGGGGGAGTCGATGCGGGTCGCTTCGCGGTCGGCCGGTGACGTTCGTCCGCAGGGCATGGCGGGGTTCAAGGCAGCCCGTTGGAGCGGCGACTCGCAGCTCTGGTGGACCGGGGGTCGGCCGGGCGGACGGATCGTCCTGGAGGTGCCCGTGACGGTGAAGGGGAGGCACGAGGTCGTGGCCGTCTGCTCGAAGGCGCACGACTACGGCACAGTGACGCTGTCCTGGAACGGCGGCAAGGCGAGGAGCCCTGTCGATCTCTATGAAAAGGATGCGGTGACAATCACCCCGGAACTGTCACTCGGGGTCTTCGACCTCGAGCCGGGCGTGTCGTCGCTCGTGGTGGAGATCGTCGGCGAGAATCCAGCGGCGACGAAGGCCTGGATGTTCGGTCTCGACTACGTGCGCTTCGTGCCTATGCCCCCCGCCCGGCCGTGAGCGCGGTCAGGGCTGTGGCGGCTTGCCTTCGAGCTCAGCGCGGACCGCCTCGCGGGCCGACCGCCACCGGTATTTGACGGTCCGCTCGGAGCAGTTCAGGAGCGTGGCGATCGTCTTCTGATCGGCACCGAGATACCAGACGAGATGGAACACCTCGCGTTCCTCTTCGGGCAGGTTGCCGATCGCCTCGTGGAAGAGCGTCCAGCGGTCGAGGTTGGTGTCGTTGGAGGGGCTGTGATCGATGTATTGATTGGGGCCGTCGTCGGCAGCCGCTAGGGGCATCACGTTGGTGCCATGGTTGGCGGCGTAGGACGATGGGCCCGCATGCCGCCGGGCGAGGTCGATCAGTTCACGGTGCAGTTGCGTGGCCGCCAGGGCCATGATCGATCGGGGCGACTCGAGCTGCATGTCGCCCAACGCCCGGTGCAGCCGCATCGCGGCATTCTGGAAGACGTCGTCGGTGTCTTCCCAGCGGCGGACGCCGGGGTAGCGGCCGAGCATCCGGTGGGCCAGATCGCGGAGGCGGTCGCTGCAGAGTTCGATGATCCGATCCCGAGCGGAGAGATCTCCCCGTTCGAGCCGCTGGAGGCACTCTGCCAAGGCTGCCGAGAACGTGTCGTCGGTATCCATTCGAAGGCCGGGGGGCTTGGGGTCGGCGAGGCACAGCCGGGTAAGGACGTCTGGATAAGGGTGTCTGGATAAGAAAAGTTTATCCGCTTTTGCCCCTGAGGGGCTCGGCTCTCGCCATAGCTCATAGAGAACTCACGGCGGTGAAGCGAAGTGTTAGGGATTTATTATTCGGGAACTATCAATGGTGATCGTCAGGAATTTGGCTGTTTCCCGCGGAGATTGGCCTCAACTCACGAACGATGCAGGCCCCAGCCCGGGGCCGCTGCCGCCCCATCGGTTGCTACGGATCTCGCGGCACGAAACCGATCCGGTGCGGATCATTCTCGCGGCCCACATTCAATTGCGGCGCTGGCGACGGGCCGAACCGGGGCAGCCGCCCGACCGAATTCAGCGGCGGATCCAGGCGATCGTCGCTGCTCGGGAGGCACTTATCGGAGCGAGAAAATCCCTCAGCCGGACGGTATAACCGCCGGCCTATGGAACGCTCTGCTGGACAGGATTCCGCACCATTTTCTCCTGTATCGGGCGATCCCGCGACAGAGGTCGTGGCGGACGACCTCTCCGGTCAGCTCTCCGGTCAGCTCTCCGGTCAGGCTGATTCGTTTGGTTTGGAACAGCAACAGATTGTCGATCTGGCTGTTGGCAGCGATCTGGGCGGAGTCACGATCGTCCGCATGCTGGCCGAGGGGGGCATGGGCCGCGTCTACGAGGGGCGTCAGCAGGCTCCCGCGCGGCCGGTCGCGGTGAAGGTTTTGCGCGACGGCCTTGCCAGCCGGGCGGTCATGAAGCGTTTCGAGCAGGAAGCGCATCTGCTGGCGCGGCTTCGGCATCCCCACATTGCGCAGGTCCACACGCTCGGCACCTGTCAACACGGCAGCGTGTCGGTTCCGTTCTTTGTGATGGAGCTGGTAGAGCATGCGCTCCCGATCGATCGTTTTGCCCGGGAGCATCGGCTGTCGGCGCGGCAGCGTGTGACGCTCCTACGGCGAGTGGCCGCGGCGGTGGCCTACGGTCATCGTCTGGGGATCGTGCACCGCGATTTGAAGCCGGGCAACATCCTCGTGGGAGGGGATGGCGAGCCAAAGGTCATCGACTTTGGCGTGGCGCGGTCCACCGACGCTGACCTCGCCCTCACCACTCTGCAGACCGACGCGGGGCAGCTCGTCGGTACGCTCCGCTATATGAGCCCGGAGCAATTCGATGCCGATGCCTCCCGGATCAACGCACCGACCGATGTCTATGCGTTGGGGCTGGTGTTGCACGAGCTGCTCACCGGCGGCCTTCCCTATGACGTGCGGAGCAAGCCGATCGTTGTCGCGGCGCGGATCATTCGGGAGCAGGAGCCGCCATCTGTGGCGGCTCTGTGTCGGGGGCTGCGTGCTGAATTCGGAGGGGATGCACCGGACGCTCGCCGGCTGGCCGCGATCACCGTGAAGTGCCTGCAGAAGCGCCCGGCCGATCGCTATGCCTCTGCCGATGAACTGGAGGCCGAGCTTGCGCGGTGGCTGGCGGGTGAGCCAGTCCATGCCCGGCCGGCGACCGTGGCCGAGCAGGCGTGGCGGTTCGCACGCCGTCACCGGCTGCCAGTTGCGGCTGCGGTGCTGGTCTGCGCGGCCGGACTCGCGGCGGCCTTTTTCGTGAGTCGGGCGCGGCATCAGGAGCAACTCGCCCAGCGGCATCGGGCGGGCGAGGAGGAGGAGGCGTATTACTCGACCGTGCAACGATCGGCAGCGGCCGCCGACCGGCGGAACATTCCCATTGCGGCCAGTCTGCTGGAGCGGGCAAGGTCGCTCCAGCAGGCTTCTCAGGTGGTCTCTGGACGTCCCATTGAACTCGACTGCCTCGCAGCCCGGCTCGACGACGCGGTGGCGGAGCTTCCCGGTGATGCGGCGATCGTGCGTGCCGTGGCCGCATCATCGGCCGGTGAT
>JBBAVO010000087.1:0-10877 GCA_040397635.1 Pirellulales bacterium | reverse complement strand
TTCGGTGACCCGACCAAGCGTCCTGGCCTCTTCCGTCTCGCCGATGATCGCTGCAGACCACAGTAGTGGGCGACGAGGGACTCGAACCCCCAACCCCCTCGGTGTAAACGAGGTGCTCTGACCAATTGAGCTAGTCGCCCGGATGGATCGCGAGCCGCCGCAACACGTGGCAGCCAGCGACACCGACCTTGTTTATTTCGTGTCTCCAGCGGGAGCAGATTCGGGTTTGGGCGGTGGCACGATCACGCGGATGCCAAGCTCCACCAGCTGCTTTGTATCCACCCCGCCCGGTGCGCCCGTCATCAGGTCGCTCGCCTTCTGCGTCTTCGGGAAGGCGATCACGTCGCGGATCGAGTCGAGCTTCGCAAACAGCATCACCCAGCGGTCGATGCCGAGCGCAATGCCGCCGTGCGGCGGGGCCCCGCTCCGCAGCGCGTCGAGCAGAAACCCAAACCGCTCGCGGGCCAGCTCCGGCGAGATGCCGAGAAGGTTGAATACCTTCTCCTGCGTGCCGCCGTCGTGAATACGGATCGTGCCGCCCCCCGCCTCGGAACCGTTGATCACGAGATCGTAGGCCACCGCCCGGCAGGCCGCCGGATCGCTCTCGAGCAGCTCGAGATCGGCAGGCCGGGGCGCCGTGAACGGATGATGCATCGATGCCCAGCCACCGCTCTCCGTGTCGCGGGCGAACATCGGGAAGTCAACCACCCACGAGAAGTGCATCGTGTCGGCGTCATACAGCTTGAGCTCTGCACCCAGCCGCTTCCGCAGCATGTGCAACGCCTTGCAGGTGACGTCGAACGAGTCGGCCACGATCAGCACGAGATCGCCCGGCTCCACCGCCAGCTTCTCACGCAGCTTGTCGCCCACCGGCCCGACCAGGTTCTTCGCCACCGGCCCGGCCCACCCGCCCTCAGCCTCCACCTTCAGCCAGACGAGCCCCTTGGCCCCGCCCTCCACGGCCACGGCCGTGAGGGTGTCGAGATCCTTGCGGGAGAATCGCTCCGCCACGCCCGGCACGCGGATGCCACGCACGCGGCCGCCCGCCTCCACCGCCGCCCGGAAGACGCGGAAGTCGCTCTCGCCCGCGATGCTCGTCAGGTCGACGATCTCCAGACCGTAGCGAAGATCGGGCGCGTCGTGCCCAAACCGCTCCATCGCCTCGTCCCACGAGAGCCGCGGCAGCGGCAGCGTCACGTCGAGGCCGAGGATCTCGCGGGCCGTCCGCTGCACGAGCCCTTCGATCACGCCCATCACGTCGTCCGCCTCGACGAACGACATCTCCACGTCGAGCTGCGTGAACTCCGGCTGCCGGTCGGCCCGCAGATCCTCGTCGCGGAAACACCGCGCCACCTGCACGTAGCGATCGAAGCCCGCCATCATCAGCAGCTGCTTGTAGAGCTGCGGCGACTGCGGCAGCGCGAAGAATGAGCCGTGGTCGAGCCGACTGGGCACGAGGTAATCCCGCGCCCCCTCCGGCGTGCTCCGGCCGAGCATCGGCGTCTCCACATCGATGAAGCCGAGACCGTCGAAGTGATCCCGCATGATCTTTACCATCCGGCTTCGCAGGAAGAGGTTTTCTTGCATCGCACTCCGGCGGAGATCGAGCCAGCGGTTCGTGAGCCGCACCTCCTCGCCCGGCAGGTCGGTCGCCCCCGGCTGAAAGACCGGCGTCTCGGCCTCGTTGAGCACGGAGAGTTCGTGGCAGGCCACTTCGATCCCGCCCGTGGCGAGCTTCGGATTCGTGGTGCCCTCGGGCCGCATACCAACCCTGCCCTGCACGCGGATCACCCACTCCGGCCGCACCGCGCGGGCCGCGGCAAGCACGCCCGCCGGGCTGTCGGGGCCCGCCACCACCTGCGTGCGGCCCCAGCGGTCGCGAAGGTCGATGAAGATCACTCCCTTGTGGTCGCGGACACGATCAACCCAGCCGCAGAGCGAGACGGTCTCGCCGAGGTTGTCCGGTCGCAACTGGCCGCAGGTGTGACTTCTCAGCACGGGTCGATCCTCTTTCTGATGGAACGTGAGCGGGAGCGGGCGATCAGTGTCGCACAGCCGCGGTCATTGGACCAGCGACATCACGAGCATGGCCACGGCCAGCAGAATCGAAACGGCCAACGCCCCGATGGCGATCGGCGCCACGAGCGTCAGCGCCGATGCCCCGAGCGACTCGGCTGCGAACATGACCGTGAGCGAGAGCACCACGAAGAGCAGGGCCAGGGCGAGTGCCGACCAGGCAAGAACTTTCTGCAGCATCGCTGGATTACCTCACCGCGCCCGTGGGTGCCGCGGTCCGGACCGTGCGGCCCGACACCGGCGCTGCCGCACCACCGTGCCGGTCGTTCGCGAATTCCAGATGCAACTGCTGGCTGCCATCCGGCGTGGTGCCCAGCTCGCGAAACAGCTGGCTCGGCTGGATGTCGCGGTTGTGCTGGTATTTTTCGCTGGAGTATTCGGTGATGTCGCCGGCGATCTCATGGAAGAAGATCTGGCAGATCGGCACGCCCGGATAGATCTTCACCGGCTGCACGGCAAACATCTCCAGCGTCCAGTAGCCGCAGAAGCCGACGTCGCCGAAGCCGGCGGTCACGTGCACGAACAGGCCGAGCCGTCCGATCGAACTGCGGCCCTCGATCATCGGCACGTAGTTGTGGGTTTCGGTCCGCTCCACCGTGCGGCCCAGATAGAGCTGGTTGGGCGTGAGCACGAGGCCATCCTCCGGAATCCGGATCCGCTCCACGCGGTTGCTCTTCCGCATATCGAGCACCACCTCTTCGTAGACGAGCAGTTCGTCGTGGAGGGAGAGGTTGTAGCTGTTGGGGTTGAGCCGGCCCTCGTCGAACGGCTCGATGATGATGTTGGTGCCGAACTGCTGCCTGATCTCGTTGCCGGAAAGGATCATGGATGGTTCCCTGGGAAGGAGCGCACCGGACCGGGAGTAATCAGAAACGCGAAGCAGGCCACACACGCTATCGATGAGGAACGCGATTGTAAGCTTTGTGGGCCTGAGTGCCCATGACCCGACGTCTGAGATTTTTCTCGCCGCATGATCGGGCAGCCACCGACGATTTTCAGCGTTTCTTTGTGGCGGGCTTGACGCCAACGCACGGGCAGAGGTCGGCCAGCGGACAGTTCTCGCAACGCGGCCGCCGGGCGGTGCAGACCGTGCGTCCGTGTTCGATCAGACGGTGGCTGAACGCGATCCAGTGCGATTTCGGGATCGCGGCGATCAGGTCGCGTTCGGCCTTCACAGCGTCGGCATGGCGGGTGAGCCCCAGCCGCCGCGAGATGCGGCCTACATGGGTATCGACGACCACCCCCGACGGCACGCCGAAGCCGCTGCCGAGCACGACATTGGCGGTTTTGCGGCCCACGCCCGGCAGCCGGACAAGCTCCTCGAGCGTGCGGGGCACCTCCCCGCCGTGCCGTGCCATGAGCGCCTCGCAACAGCCGCGGATGTTCTTCGCCTTGGCCCGAAAGAACCCCGTGGAACGGATCACGGCCTCCACCTCCGCCTGACTCGCTGCTGCCAACGCGGCGGCCGTGGGCCAGCGGCCAAAGAGGTCGCCGGTCGTGGCGTTCACCCGCTTGTCGGTGCACTGGGCCGAGAGGATCGTGGCGATCAGCAGCTGAAAGGGGCTGGCAAAATCGAGCGAACAGTGCGCGCCCGGATAGCCCTTGGCCAGCCGCCTCGCCACGGCTGCCCCCTGCTTCACGCCCCCCTGCCCCGACTGTTTTCCGCCACGCTTGCTACTATTAGTCGCCTTCACATGCACCTCCCGTGAGCCCCCCATGGATGCCCCCGCCTACGAGCCCCTCTATCTTCAAGGGATCGAGAAATTCAACGAGTGCGACTATTACGAGAGCCATGAGGTCTGGGAAGAACTCTGGACGGAATACCGGGGGGACTCCCGAAAGTTTTATCAGGGACTCATCCAGGCCGCCGTGGCCCTCTATCATTTTGGCAACGGCAACATCCGCGGGGCCCGTAAACTCCACAAAAGCGTGCACGGCTACCTCGAGCCCTACGGGCCACATCACCTGGGTCTCGACGTCGTCGGCTTCCTTGCGGCCTTTGACACCTGCCTCGCCGACGTGGCCGCCAGCACCGAAGACTTCCCCTCGATCGAACTCAACCCCGACCTGCTGCCCGAAATTCACCTCGACCCACCACCTCCGGCCGAGTGATCCGCACCATGTCTGACGAACCACTCGCCTTCTCCCCCGACCAGTTTTCCGGACTGGCGCGGGTCTTTCCACTGCCGAACCTCGTGATGTTTCCGCACGTCATGCAGGCGCTCCACATCTTCGAGCCCCGGTATCTGGCGATGTTTGAGGAGGCCATTGAAGACGATCGGCTGATCACGCTGGGGCTGTTGGCCCCAGGCTGGGAGCAGCACTACGACGACCGCCCCAAGCTGCATCCCACCGGCTGCCTCTGCCGGATCGCCACCCACCAGCGGACGCCGCAGGGCACCTACAACGTGCTGCTTCTGGGCGTCCGTCGCCTGCGGCTCATCCGCGAACTGCCCGCCACGAAGCCGTTCCGCGTGGTGGAGTCGGAGATTCTCGACGACCACGAGCCCGACGATGCCACGGGTGCGGCGGCCGCCGGCCTGCAGCAACAACTGCTGGCTGCGTTCAAGCGATCCATGCCGAAGATTCCGCAGGCCTACGAACAACTCGACCAGCTGCTCGGCAGCCAGATCACGCTCGGCATGCTCAGCGACATCGTTTCCTACACGCTCGACCTCGACTTCGACACCAAGCTGCGACTGCTGGCGGAATGCGACGTCTTCCGCCGCGTCCGCCTCCTCATGGAGTCCATCGACGCCCGCGCCGCGGCCGGCAGTGGCCGGACATTTCCGCCCGACTTCAGCGTGAATTAGGGTGTGGTAGGATGGAGTCCATGAAGACTGGATCCCCTTCGTGCGATGCCGATGCCCCCGATCGGGCCGACCACCCCGTCGATCATGCCCGCATCGAACGGGCCGTTCGCGAGATTCTGCTGGCGGTGGGCGAAAATCCCGATCGCGAGGGCCTACTGGAAACGCCGGCCCGCGTGGCCCGCATGTACGCCGAGATGTTCAGCGGGCTGCACACTGACCCGAAGGTGCATCTCCGCAAGGCATTCACCGAAAAATATGACGAGATCGTGCTCGTCCGCGACATCGCCTTCAACAGCGTCTGCGAGCACCACCTCCTCCCCTTCATGGGCCACGCCCACATCGGCTACCTGCCGAACGGCCGCGTGCTGGGCCTGAGCAAACTGGCCCGCGTGGTGGAGGCCCTGTCGCATCGCCCGCAGGTGCAGGAACGGATGACCGAACAGATCGCCGACCTGCTCGTGCACGACCTCGGGGCCAAGGGCGTGGCTGTCGTGGTCGAGGCCTCGCACACCTGCATGACCATCCGCGGCGTGCGAAAGCCCGGCAGTGTCTGCGTGACGTCGGCGATGAAGGGCCTCTTCCGGTCGAACATCTCCAGCCGCGCCGAGGTGATGTCGCTCATATACGGGGGCCGATCGCAATGACCTTCTCTGCGTCGGCCGCGGAGTCGCGCGGATGAGGCTGCTCGTCGATTTTCTCTGCCGCTTCGGCTGGGGACTGTCGGTGGCGCTCGTGCTCACACCTTCGGCACTTGTGCCAGCCGGCTTCTTCCGCGTGAACATGCTCGTGGTGCTCGGGCTGGCGACCTTCGCAGCGCTGCTCTGCGGGCAGGCGTTCCCGGGCCCGATGTGGCTGCTGCCGGCGGTTGCTGCCGTCACCGCCTGGATGGCGAGCATCGCCTGGTTCGCCGAACGGACCCGTCCCGGCATCCTGCTCTGCGTGATCACGGCGTTGCTGCTTGCAGCCGCGACGGCGATCGTGCAACTCACGCCAGAGGGGAGCGGCGTGGCAGGCTCGACAGCCAACGCCGCCAGCGGCTGGGCAAGCGTCGGCAGCGCACTGCTCTCCGGGCTTGTGACGGGGCTCACCGTGCACGCGATGCTGCTTGGGCACTGGTATCTCAACGCCCCCGGCATGCGGGTTGACGTGCTGCGGCGGATGATCGACATCGCCCTTGTCGCCTGGGCGGTGCAACTGGTGGTGGCGACGGCCACGGCGGTGCCGGCAGGGACGCTGACTGCCGGCGTTGCCGGGAGCCCCACGACCATGGCCCTCATCTGGCTGCGATGGCTCGCCGGTCTCGCCGGACTGCCCATGCTGCTCTGGCTGAGCCGAAAAACCCTCGAAATTCCCAACACCCAGAGCGCCACGGGTATCCTGTATGTGGCCTGCCTCGCCGCCATCCTCGGCGAACTGACGGCCCAGCTGCTCTCCGTGGCGGCATAATCCGGCCGCTCCTCGCGAAAGCCTTCGATGCGCATCACCTACGCCTGCCCCGCCTGCCACGCGACCACGTCGATCGACGGCATTGAAAGCCGCGACTCGCTCGAATGCACCGCCTGCCACGCGGTGCTCCCCATGCCGCCCGATGCCTTTGCCGGCCGTGAGGAAGGCGACACGCGGCCGCCGCGACTGCAACGCTGCCTGGCCTGCCCGAGTCTGGAGCTCTTCGTCCGCAAGAATTTCCCCCAGCGGCTGGGCGTGGCGATCGTGGTGGCGGGCCTCGCGGCGAGCTGCGTGGCCTGGGCCAACCGCGAACTGCTGATCACGTTTGGCATCCTCTTTGGCACAGCCCTGCTCGACGTGCTGCTCTTTTTCTTCATGCCCAACTGCCTCAGCTGCTATCGCTGCGGCGCCCGCTACACCGGCGACGGCGTCGCCAGCGATGCTGACGACCCCGCAGACGGCGGCCACCAGTTCGGGGCGTTTGACCTCGAAACGCACGAGAAGCACCGGCAGCTCGTCGCCCGTACCAAACAGCTCAGTTCCGATCCAACGCACCCGTGAGGTGAGCGATGGATCGCGAGCAGCAGCGTGGCAGGATCGAGGAAGACCTTCGCGGCATCGTCGCGGGCGAGGTGCTCTGTGACGCCGCCAGCCTCAGCCTCTATGCCACCGACGCGAGCCTGAGCGAGGTCTGGCCACTGGCGGTCGTGCGGCCGCGGACGACAGACGACGTGGCGGCCACGGTGCGGTGGGCCGCGGAACATCAGATCACGGTGCATGCCCGCGGTGCCGGTTCGAGCGTGGCAGGCGGCTCGCTCGGCCCCGGCATCGTCATCGACTGCGGCCGCTTTCTGCGTCGAATCCTTCAGACCGATGGTGACGAGGTGCGGGTGCAGCCGGGCGTGGTCGCGGCGCAGTTGGAAGAGCACCTCGGAAGGCGGTCGCGTTCGCTCGGTGTCGATCCGACAAACAGCTGGGTGACCACCGTCGGCGGCATGATCGGCAGAAACTCCTCCGGCAGCCGCTTCGCCCGATACGGTGCGATGAGCGGTCGGCTGGTTTCGGCGCGGGTGGTGCTTGCCGACGGCACGATCGTGGAAATGACCCCCACGGCTCCCGCTTCGCCAGGGCTGGCCGTCTCTCCCGATGCCGACGGCGCGGCCGAGAGGCTCAGCCAACTCGCCGCCGGCGTGGCCGACATCCTGAACGCATCGCGACCGCTGATCGCAGCGGCCCAGCCGACCGCCCGCGCCACGCACGGCGGCTACCAGCTTCAGGATCTCGTTCGCAGGCTCGACCGCGATGGGCTCGTCGATCTGCCACGGCTCCTCTGCGGCGCCGATGGCACGCTGGGAATCGTCACCGAGGCCACGCTCGTCACGGTGCCGGCCGACGAGGCGACCGCCGTGGGGCTCTTCCTCTTCGACTCGCTCGACCGCGCGGCGGAAGCGGCGATCATGCTGCGATCGCTCTCTCCCGATGCCTGCGACCTCCTCGACAAGCGACACCTCACGCTGGCCCGCACCGCGAAGCCGGCATTCGACCAGCTCATCCCGCCGGTCGCCGACGCCGCGTTGCTCGTGGAGTTTTCGGATGCCGACGAAAAGACCGCCGCCGTGCGGTTCGACGAGGCCGCGCGGCGCATGCTGGGCCCGCGACCGCTGTGCATCGACGTCCGCCGGGCCGAGGATGCCGCAGAGAAGGCGGTGCTGTGGGAACTGTCCCGAAGCGCCGTGGCCACGCTGCACGGGGTCCGCGGCACCGTGCGGCCGGTGCCATTCGTGGAAGACGTGGTCGTGCCGCCCGAGGCGGTGCCCGATTTTCTCCGGCGGCTGCAGGCGGTGCTCAAGCAGTGCGATGTGACCGCCATGCTCTTCGCCCACGCCGCCCACGGCCAGTTGCACGTGCGACCCTACGCCGATCCGCGTGATCCGACAGAGCGGACCCGGCTGGAGCGACTGGCGGACGCGATCTACGCCGAGGTGGTCGCCGTCGGCGGCACGATCGGCGGCGAACAGGGCCTGGGACTCTCGCGTGCCGCCTTCTTCGCGACACACTTCCCCGAACTGGCGGGGGTGTTTGCGGCCGTGAAGCGGGTATTCGATCCGCTCGGCATCCTCAATCCTGACATGGTCGGCAATCCCCACAGCGTCACCAATCCCGTCACCAATCCCGGCACGCCTGCCGGCCCACACACGACGGCACACGCATGGCGGCCGGCGCTTGAGTCGCAGCCCCCGCCGCCACCGCTGCCCGTGCTGACGTGGACGACGGAGCAACTTGCGGACGAGGTCGATGCCTGCAACGGCTGCGGCGCCTGTCGCAGCCAGTCGCCCACGATGCGGATGTGCCCGATGTACCGGGAGAATCCGGCAGAGGAGGCATCGCCCCGCGCGAAGGCCAACGTCATGGCGGCCCTTCTCTCCGCGCGGCTCGACCCGAAGGCGGTCGGAGACGACGCCGTTCGCGCCATCGCCGACACCTGTTTCAACTGCCACCAATGCCGCACCGACTGCTCCGCCGGTGTGGACATCCCGGCGCTCGTCACAGAGCTCAAGGCGGCGCATGTCGGCATCAACATCCTCGATCTGCATGCCTGGCTGCTCTCGCGGGTCGATACGCTCAGCGCAGTGGGCGGCGCGTGCGGGCCGTTGGCCAACAGGGCAATCGCCAATCCGCAGGCCCGTTGGGTGATGGAGAAAATGCTGGGAGTGGCCCGCGGCCGGAAGCTGCCCCCCTTCACCGGCCAGCAGGTGATCCGCTGGGCAGCCCGCCGGGGACTGACGCGGCCCTCGCGGCGGAGCGGTCCGCGGGTGCTCTACTTTCTCGACACGTTCGCCCGCCGCCATGATCCGCTGCTCGTGAAGGCTTTCGTGGCGGTGCTCGAACACAACGGCATCGGCGTCTTCATCGATCCCCGGCAGGTCTCTGCCGGGATGCCGCTGGTCTCCGCGGGCGATGTCGATGCGGCGCGGCGGCTGGCCCGCACGAACCTCCGCGTGCTGGCGGAAGCGGTGCGGCTGGGCTACCGGATCGTCTCGACCGAGCCGTCGGCCGTCACCTGCATCGTGCACGACTATCCGTTGCTGCTGGAGGATGAAGAGATGGCTCGCGTGGTGGCGGCCACCACCGACGCGGCCACGTTCCTCTGGGAACTCCATCGTGAGGGTCGCCTGCGGCTCGACTTCCAACCGCTGGACCCGGACGCTGCCCAGCAGCAGCCTGCCACCCGCATCCTCTACCACGCCCCCTGCCATGCGCGGATTGGCCGCGACAAGAGCCCCGCCGAACACCTCCTGCGGCTCGTGCCCGGCCTCGCGGTGGACGCCACCGATCGCGGCTGTTCGGGCATGGCCGGCACCTTCGGTCTCGCGCGGCAAAACTACCGCACGAGCCTGCGGGTGGGCCTGGGGCTCGTGTCCGCCATGCGGAGCAGCAGCATCGGGGCTGGTGCTACCGAGTGCAGCGGCTGCCGGATACAAATGGAGCAGGGCACTTCCAAGCCGACGGTGCATCCGGTGAAGCTGCTGGCAAAGTCGTACGGACTCGTGAGTGGCCCCGGCCCTGATGGCCTCGACACCCTTCTCACCGGCATGAGCGGTCCACTCACCACCAGCTGACGCATGCACGCTTCGCATTCCACCTCGGCCCAGCCCACGAGCGCCGACACGCTCCGCGTCAGCCTGTTCGCCGGCATGGCAGCGGCGATCGGCCGCCGTTCGCTGGAACTGGCCTGGGATGGGGGCACGGCAGCCTCGCTCCGCAGCCGGCTGGCCGCCGACTTTCCCGCGATCGCGCCGCTCCTCGCCCGCAGTGCCGTGGCGATTGGCGATGGCTACGTCACCGATGATGCACGGGTGCCCTGTGGTGCCGACGTGGCGATCATTCCCCCGGTGAGCGGAGGATGACGTGGCCGCCTCGGGCACGAACACCACACGCGAATCGGTTGCATCGCTCCTGGTCTGGGGGCCGATCGACACAGCCCGCCTGCTCGATTCGGTGGCAGATGATGCGGCCGGGGCGAACGTGCTGTTCACCGGCACCACGCGTGGCGTGACGGCCGGCGTGATCACCAGTCAGATCACCACGCGGCTCGTCTACGAGGCCCACGAACCGCTGGCCTCTGCCGTGCTGGCCCGGCTGCGGGACGAGGCGGTGGCGAAGCACGGTCTCACTGCCTGCGCGATCATCCACCGGCTCGGCGAGGTCGCGGTCGGTGAAACGAGCGTGGCCATCGCCACGAGCGCCCCGCATCGCCGCGAGGCCTTTGCAGCGGCGGAGTGGCTGATGGAACGGATCAAGCGCGAGGCGCCGATCTGGAAGTGCGAGGAAGGGGCAGACGGCGACCGCACCTGGGTTCATCCAGACAGCGGGGTTCATCCCGACAGTGGGGTTCATCCCGACAGCAGGCTGCATTCCGACAGCGAGCTGTATCCTGCCAGCGGCACGCCTTCTGCCGGTGATGTGCAATCCGAACAGCAGGCCGTGCTCGTCGACGGCTTCGGCCGTGTCCACACCGACCTGCGGATCAGCGTCACCGAC
>JBBAVO010000086.1:0-10943 GCA_040397635.1 Pirellulales bacterium | reverse complement strand
CAGGTCCGGTCACGGATCGACAATGCGGTGGCTCGCGAACAGTATGACCGGCTGCTACGGGGCACCGTGATCCAGCCGGCCGTGCAGTCGTTCGTGGCGGCGCTGACGCATGCGAGCGTGACCCACGATGCCGGCGTCGTGATGCACGCCGGTGACGACGTGCTGGTCGATGTCTCGGGCCTCGGATTTGCCAGTGACAACCCCACCAATCCGCTCCGCCTGTCCCATCTGCCGCGACCCCGCCAGACACAAGACACCGTGGCAGTGCTGACCACCGGCCCCAACCACAACTACTACCATTGGCTCATCGAGGCCCTGCCCAGGCTCGATCTCTACGAGCGGTCGGGCATCGCCATCGACCGCTTCTACGCGCCGATCCAGACACGCTTCCAGCGGGAGACCCTCGCGCTCCTGGGCATCCCACGGGAGCAGATCGTGCCGGCAACCCGTCATGCGCACCTGGCTCCGGCCCGCCTGGTGGTCTCCTCGTTCCACGGCAGCCTCTCCCGCACGAAGACCGATTTTCTCTTCCGCCGGCTCACTGCGGATGTGGGCCCCTGGGCCGGCCCGGCGCCGCGGATCTTCATCTCCCGCCGCGGCCCGCGGTCGATCGTGAACGAGCGGGAGGTGCTGCGGGCTCTGCGTCCGCTCGGCTTCGAACGGCTCCGGCTCGAGGGCATGCCGCTGGCCGAGCAGATCGCGGTCTTTTCGAGGGCCGAGTGTGTGATCGGCCCGCACGGCGCGGGGCTGACCAATCTGGCGTTCTGCCGTTCCCGCACGCAGGTCATCGAGATCGGCACGCCCTACCGCCCCTGGGCCTGCTTCTACGAGATCGCCCATCACCGCGAGCTCGACTACCACCTCCACATGGCCAGTCCCACGCGAATCCGACACTTCAATCCCCAGACGGCGGTCGGGGATTCCGACCTGCGGGTCGATCCCGTGGAGCTGCGGAACGTGGTCGAGTCGCTGCTCTCGGGTCGATCCGGCCTGTCGGAACGGGCCGCGGCCTGACCGGCCCCCTGCCACGGGAGCCAACGACGGCGTATCATCGGCATCCCGCCGGGATGAGGTGCGTCACCCCCAGGAAGCCCACCATGCCACCGCTCGCCATGTCAGGCCCGATGCAGGCCGTCGATCCGACGGCGCAGCGGGCCTTCGCCATCAACATCGACGACTCGATCTACGGCAACTTCGCCGAGATCGGCGCCGGCCAGGAGGTGGCCCGCTGGTTCTTCGCCGTGGGGGGCGCGGCGGGCACGGTGGCGAAGTCAATCTCCGCCTACGACATGACTGTCAGCGATGCCATCTACGGCAAGACGCAGCGGTATGTCTCACGGGAGCGGATCGAGCAGATGCTCGACCATGAGTATGACCTCCTGCGCGAACGTCTCGACAGCGTGCGGGGCGATCGCACGCGGTTTTTCGTCTTTGCCGACACCGCGGCAGCCCGTTCTTTCAAGGGTGGCAACGAATGCCATGGCTGGTTGGGCTTGCGGTTCCAGCACGCCGTGCGGTCGCCGACCAGCGACATCCTTCTCCACGTGCGGATGCTCGACGCCACCAACGCCCTGCAGCAGGAGGCGGTGGGCCGGCTGGGCGTGAACCTGACCTATGCAGCCTTCCACCACTGGCAGAATCCGCGGGCACTGATTGAAAGTCTGCTCGATGCCATCGGCCGCGAGCGGCTTGAGATCGACTGGATCCACATGCGCGGGCCGGCCTTCGGCGGTATCGACAACCGACTGCTGAGCCTCCATCTGGTGCGGATCGGCTTCACGCCGGCGCTCCTCTTTGACGTGGACGGCACGCCGCTGTTGGCCTCGGAGTCGATCCGGAAGACCCGCGTGCTCGTCGAGCGTGGCCGGTTCGCGCCGGTCACCAAACTCAACCTCGAGATGATGGACCGCGCGCGGGCCTGCTTCGAGGCAGAACCGGCGCAGCTCGCTCCGCAATCTACGGCCGCCCCGACCGGCAAGAAGGGAGAGATCCGCGAGATCATGGAAATCACCATGAACAACCTGCGGGACCGCGGCACCGCGGAAGATGCCGATTTCCTGGCCCGCGTCGACCTCCTCTCCGCCGCCGGCAAGATGGTGCTCGTCACCGACATTGGCGCCTTTCACACGCTGGGGGAATATCTCGCCGACCGTCACGTCGAGCAGACCGGCCTCGTCCTCGGCGTGCCGCTGTTACGGGAACTCTTCAACGAAAGCCACTACCAGCATCTCGACGGCGGCATTCTCGAGGCCTTCGGCAGGCTGTTCACGCACCGGGTCCGGCTCTACGTGCACCCGACGCGGGACATGCTCGACGGACGGGTGATTACCGCCGACACCGTGACGGTGGCCCCGCATCTGACGCACCTGCTCGAACATCTCCGCGTCAACGGGCTGATCCGCGGCCTGCCCTGCGACGAGTCGGCGCTCCGCACGTATTCCAGCGAGGAGGTGCGGTCGCGGATCTGCTCGGGCGACCCATCCTGGAAGGAGCTGGTGGCTCCCGAGGTCGCCGCTCACATCGAGCAGAACGGCTATTTCGGCGCCCGCTGCCCCACGTAGACCGCACCATGAACCACTGGCTGATCAAGAGCGAGCCCGACGTCTTCTCCATCCGCGATCTCGCCAAGGCGAAGCGGCAGACAACCCACTGGGAGGGCGTCCGCAACTACCAGGCCCGGAACTTCCTGCGGGCAATGCAGGTGGGCGATCTGGCGATCTACTACCACTCCAATGCCGCGCCCTCGGCCGCGGCCGGTATCGTCGAGATCGCCCGCACGGCCTATCCCGATCCGACGGCCTGGGACACGTCGAGTGACTACCACGACCCCAAGGCCTCACCGGAGAATCCGATCTGGTCGATGGTCGACGTGAAGCTCGTGGAGATCTTTCCGCGGGAGATCCCGCTCGACGAACTCCGCACGGTGAAGGCCCTCGTGGGCATGGAACTGCTTCGCCGCGGCAGCCGGCTCTCAGTCCAGCCCGTGACAGCCGCCCAGTTTCGCACCATTGAAAAGCTCGGCAAAAAAAGCAGCCACCGTCCGGCCTGACGTTTCGTCTACTATTTCGGCATGACCTGCCGCCTCGACGCCGCCGTGATTCCGCCCCAGCCGAGCCAGTCGCCCGGCGACGCCGCGCCGCTGCCGGCGGCGCTCGACTGGATCGCCGACGATCTCGACGCCCTCCGTGCTGCGGGGCTCGAGCGGCCGCACCGCGTGCGATCCGGCCGGCAGGGCAGGGAAGTCGATCTCGACGGGCAGACGCTGCTCAACTTTGGGTCGAACGACTATCTCGGGCTCGCCGGCGATGTGCGGCTCACGAAGGCCGCTTCGAAGGCCGCCTGCGCCGAGGGGTTTGGCGCAGGCGCAAGCCCGCTGGTGAGCGGCCACTCTCAGGCCCACGAACTCCTCGAGCGGGCGCTGGCCGACCTGCTCGCGGTCGATGCCGCCCTCACTTTTCCCAGCGGCTTCGCCGCCAACACCGCCACGATCGCGGCGCTCGTCGGTCCCGACGATGTGATCGCCAGCGACGCCCGCAACCACGCGAGCATCATCGATGGCTGTCGGCTCTCCCGCGGACGCGTCGGCATCTATCCCCACCGCGACATGGCGGCACTCGACACGCTCCTCTCGCAGGCAGCCTCCGCCCGCCGTCGGCTGATCGTCACCGACACGGTCTTCTCGATGGACGGCACGGTCGCGCCGCTGGCCGACCTCTGCGAGCTGGCGCGAAAGCACCGGGCGATCCTGATGGTGGACGAGGCGCATGCCACGGGTGTGTTTGGCGTCCGCGGCAGCGGGCTGGTCGAGGAGACCGGCTGCGCCGACGGCGTGCATGTCCGGGTCGGCACGCTCTCGAAGGCGCTAGCGGCGGCCGGCGGCTTTGTCGCCGGCCATGCCGACATGATCCACTGGCTCAGGCATAAGGCGCGGGCATGGATCTTTTCCACGGCCCATCCGCCAGCCGTGGCCGCCGCGGCCACCCGCGCTATCGCGCTGGTATCCCAAGAGCCGCACCGCCGCCGGGAGCTTCTCGTGCGTGCGGCTGACTTTCGGCAGGCACTGCTCCAGAAGGGCCTCGATGTCGCCGGTGCCACGACGCAGATCGTGCCGATCGTCGTCGGCGGAGCACCAGAGGCCGTGGCGGTGTCGTCGCGGCTGGCCGAGGCTGGCCTGTTCGTGCCTGCGATCCGGCCGCCGAGCGTGCCAGAGGGAAAAAGCCTCGTGCGGGTGAGCCTTTCCTGGCACCATACCGCTGCCGATCTCGACCGGCTTGCCAGCACGATCACGTCCATTCTCCGCGACCGCGCCGAGTCCTGATGCCGCCCATGCGACCGCAACAAGACACGTGGTGCGTCATCGGCGCCGGGCCCTCGGGCCTGACGACACTCAAGAACCTGCTGGCCGCCGGCATTCCGGCTGAGTGTCTCGAACGCGAAGACGACGTCGGCGGCAACTGGTACTTCGGCTCGGCCGCGTCGAGCGTCTTCGCATCCACGCGGCTGATCAGCTCGAAGTCGCTCACCGCCTACACCGACTTCCCGATGCCGCAGGAGTGGCCGGCCTATCCCCATCACACGCAGTGCCTCGATTATCTGCGTGGCTATGCGCGGCACTTCGGTCTCGTGCCGCAGATCCGCACGCACGCGGCCGTCGAGCGGATGGAGCCGGCCCCGGGCGGCGGCTGGATGGTGCACGCGACCGGCCGTGAAGCCAGGCACTACGCCGGTGTCGTCATCGCCACCGGCCACAACCGCGAGCCGCGATGGCCCGATATTCCCGGCACCTTCACCGGCACGCTCCTCCATGCCTGCCACTACAAGTCGCCCACGCAGCCCGTGGACATCGCGGGCAAACGGGTGCTGGTGATCGGCGGCGGCAACTCCGGCTGCGACATCGCGGTTGACGCTGCGGGCCATGCGGCCACGACCGTGCTCTCGACCCGCCGCGGCTATTACTTCGTGCCGAGATTTCTTCTCGGCCGGCCGGCAGATCTCCGCGGCGAACGGCTCCTGAAAATGGGTATGCCGCTCTGGCTCCGCCGGCTCGTGAGCCTGCGGGCGATCGACCGCGAGATCGGCCTGCCCTGGCGGCATGGCCTGCCACGGCCCGACCACCGGCTCTGGGAGACGCATCCGGTCATCAACGGCGACCTCTGCAGACGGATCGACGCAGGGCTCGTCCGACCGGCGGGCGACGTGGCCCGCTTTGATGGCAATGCGGTCGTGTTCGCCGACGGCAGCCGCGCGGAGTTCGACATCGTCATCTGCGCCACCGGCTATCGCGTCACGCTCCCCTTCATCGCTCCAGAGCATCTCTGCGGCGATGCCGAGGGTGTGCCACGGCTGTTCATGAATCTCTTGCATCCCACCCGCGACGACATCGCGGTCGTGGGGCTGATCCAGCCCGACAGCGGCCAGTGGGGCCTCACCGATCTGCAGGGGAAACTCGTGGCCCGGATGGCGGTTGCGGCGAAACAGTCACCAAGGGCGGCGGCCTGGCTCTATCGGACGCGGTGCCGACCATCGCAATCTCATTCGGTCCGCTACGTCGATTCGCCCCGGCACCGCCTCGAGGTCGAGCACTTTTCCTATCGACGGTCGCTCGAGCGGCTGATCGCGTCGATCGATCGCCGGCTCCGCGTCCACGTGAGCTGACGCGTGTCAGCCGCCGCCGGGCGGCTGCGGCCGGGCCCGGGCCACCAGAAAGGCCAGGAGCGGCCGGGCCGCGTCCGGCACGGAACGATCATCGCAGACGATTCGCTGCACGGTCGCATGCTGTTCGATCACGATCTCGTACTGCCGCAGATCGCGGCCGGTGGAGGAAAACCGCTCGAACGACTCGCTGAGCCCGCTGGCGGCGACCAGAGACTCCAGTTCCTGCCGCTCTTCAGGAGCAAGATCGGTGGCGTCGATGGTGCAGCCCTTGAGCATGCCCGCAAACCCTCCCGACTGCATGAAGGTGATTCGCATGGGATGCCGAAGTGACGGTCCTAGTAGTTGAACTGGAACTGAAACCGCATGAGGTCGCCCTGGAACTGAGCAAACTGGCCGTCGGGCCGAATCGGTGCCTTGCCGGAGGTGTTCGTCCGATTCACCCAGTCATACTCGCAGGTCAGCTCCATCTGCGGCGTGATCTGCCACTCGAGGCCCAGGTCAAACTCGCCAAGGTAGGTGTTGGGCGTGTTCCGCTCCCAGATGTAGCCGCCGTGGCCGGTCTGCCAGCGGAAGTAGGGAAAGAGCCGGCCATAGTTTTCGGTGTCTGCCTTGTAGTTGACGAGCACGTAGCCGCCGGAGAGCGGCTGGCTGGAAATCGTCGGCGGGTTCGCCTTCGAAACGTTGTTCAAGCTCGACAGCTCAGGGCCGAGGCCGACGTTCCATTCGGCCGTCACGCCGAGTCGCTGCGGATAGTAGACGAACGTGGCACAGATCCGCTGGTCGAGCACACCGTTGGACGGCGAGACCACGACCGGCTTATAGGTGTTGCCGCCGATCTTGATGTCGGCCAGCGTCGGCACGTAGTTGCCGCAGTAGGCCTGCACGCCCGCCTCCATCACCTGGTCGTTGTCGAACTGGTAGATCTGATTGAGCCGCATCACGAAGTGCAGATTGTTGTTCTGGTCGAGCGTCGAGTTGCCCTGGCCGTTGTAGCAGCCGACGCCAAAGTTGCCGTAGTTGCCCGAGCCCTTGAGCCCCTCTTCGAGCACATACTTGTAGAGTTCCTGGGACTCCTCGGGGGTCCAGTAGTAGAAGACGCCGAGGCCACGTTCGCTCTTGGTGGCATTGATGAAATCGGCACGGTCGAGGGGCAGACGATTGGAACTGGACTGCATGTTGTCCCAGCCGTAGGGCACCTTCGACTGGCCAACGCGGACACGGTGCACCTTGTCGGTGGTGACGTAGCAGTCGGCATAGCAGTCGCGGAGCTGGGCGTAATTAATCGCTCCCGGATCGCTCACGCCCGCGAGGCTCGAGGCGAAGTCGGGCTGGATGTAGATGTAGAGCCGGTCGCTGATGTCGCCGGAGAAGATCAGACGGACACGGCGGAGAAAGAAGTTGTTGTTCGGCCCCACCGACTTGTCGTTGGGATGATAAGGGCCGGCCTGGTCCTCGTCGTACCAGAGCGTGCTGTTGATGCGCATCTGGGTGTAGCCGCGGATGTTGATCTTGTCGTACCAATGCTTCTCGCCGGAGTGGTCGATGCCACCGACGGTCTGTTCTTCGACCGTCTCGATGGCAGGATCCTGGATGTTGGCCATCCGCTGCCCGAGTTGGCTCATGAAGGAGTTGTCACCGGGGCTGACCGTCCGGCCGCTGCCCGGCGACGCACCGACGGTCATCTCCTCGACCGTTTCGATCGCTGGGTCGCCAATCGCCTGGGCGAGCGACAGATTAGGATCGAAATTGACACGCGGCGTCGGCTCATATTCCTGTTCGGCGGCTTCTTCAACGAGCGCCGCAAACTCCACGGCCGGCACAGCCGGGCAGACAAGGGCGGCCGCCAGCCAGGCTGCCAGTCCAGCCAGGCGACACCAAGACATTCTCAATCGCAACGCACACCGGAGACGCTTGGACATGCCGAAACCTCGGGGGGGGGGGGGTTACCCCAGCAGCAGCAGCAGCAACCCTTGCGCAACCGCTACAAACCCTTCGATCGGAGTATCCCGCCGCAAATTGCATTAGGTTTTGCGGCCTGCGCAGGATTTAACACTCTGACCCCCCCGCTGGAGTAATCAGGCCGCTGCCCAAACAACTTGTGCCACCCAACCTGCCCAGTTCAGGCCGGACGGCCGGCCGATCGTCGGCTCACACCGATGAGCGTCTGACTGGTCATCCCCGCACCGCTACCGCGCCGGTGGCTGCGGGAACTCGAGCCCCGGCCCCGGTCCTCGCACCGGGCCTGACGGTGACGGGGTCTCCGGCGGCGGCGGATTGCCGAAGAGCGTCTCGAGGTCGCGGCTGAGCTTGGGGCCAATCACCGCCTCGGTGGTGTTCTCCACGATCCGTCCAATGATCAGATCGATCGACCGCGCATCGAACTGCGGCCGGTTCACGGTGCCCTTGAGTGGAATGACGAGCGGCGTTCGCAAGAGCTTTCCCACCACCGGCGTGGCCCCCATGATGTCGCCGCGAAACGCCACCTCGACCATCATCGCGAGCGTGCCGTCAGCGGCCACGCTGCCGGCCGAACGGATCACGAGCTGGCCCGCGTCCATCACGAGTCCCTCATGCCAGAGCTTTCGGTCCGCCAGCCGCACGCTGACCGGCTCCGGCCTCACCCGCAACAGCACCGCCTTGTCGCCAAAGGCAAACCGCGGATCGATCGCCGTCTGGAGTTTAACGATCAGGTTCACCAGCGGCTGCACCCGCTCGCCCGGCGTCGATTCGAGGTTTTCAAAGATCACCTGGCCCGACGCCTCGCCGCTGAAGGGATCTGCCAGCGGGAGCCGCGCACCGGCCAGATCGACGCTTATGAATCCTTGCGTTTGCGTAGACTGGCCGATCAGCGGCACAAGCCAGTTGACCCAGCGATCGCACAATTGCTGTGTGAGGAGCACACGGTCGAGGCAGCGGCCGGGGGGCACGATCAGCTCGCCCGGCGCCGGCAGGAGCCGCAGCCACGGCGACCCGCGGAGGCGGCCACCGGAAGCGGCCAGGTCAAACGGCCCCAGTGCCAGTTGTCCCTCGAAGAACCGCACCGGCATCTCGCCGGGTGCGAACTGGAAGCCGGCGACCTCCGCGGCAGTCCATGCCGCCGAGGTATCGATCGTGACCGCCCGCAGCCGTTCGGTGAGATCCGTGCTGGCACGCCGCGTCGTCGGGAGTGGCAGCGGCAGCGCGACGCGCGAGACCTTTTCAGACTGCCCACCGCGTGCCGATGGCAGCCAGTCCTCCGGGAGCAGGAGTTGCTCTCCGGACTCCCCTGACGCGGCCATGCTCGTGGCAACGAGTTGGCCGAGCGGGCCGCGGAGCGTGAACGGCCGGGCACCGGCGCCGGCCAGCCGCAGCCGCCCGCCGGTCCACGGTGTCAGCAGCCGCGACACCTGCTCCCAGTCATAGGCCACGTTGCCGCCCAGTTCCACCATCCGCCGCGACGAGAGTTCGCCGATGCTGCCCGCGGCCGCGACAGCCAGAGTCGATGACTCGAGTTTGAGCTGGTTCACTGTCATCCGCTCGGGGAACTGGGACGGCGGGCAGGTCACCTCCAGCACGAGCGTGGCCCGCGGCTCGCTCCAGAGCGGCACTGCCGCGGCGGTGTCCCGACTCTTTCCCGCTCCGGCGGCTTCCGCTCGCGGCTCCGGCTGCGTGCTCGAAATGGCGAGCTGACTGCCCGTGGCCTCCACGAGCACGTTCATACCAATCGGCGTGTCGAGAATCTCGGCGGTGCCCCAGGCCCGGCCAGCCGCCGGCCAGCGGCTGGCAGTCGCCGGCGGCACGAGCCAGCGTTCCAGCCTCGCCACGTCGGCCTGCCACTGCAGCTTGCCGCGAAACCTCTCAACGACGCTGTCTCTCAGTCGGCTGTGCGTGTCTGCATGGTCCATGCCTGCATGATCTATGTCTGCACGGTCCACGTCGGAACGAGCCACGCCGAGGCCTGGCCCCAACGGAACGCTTCCCCGCGCCGGCAGCATGGCCAGCCCGCCGGTCCGCAGCGAGAGCGTCGGCGTGAGGAGTTCGGCCGACGAGATGTCTACCTGACCCGTGGCGGGATTCCACTGGCCCGCAGCACTCACCACGGCCCGTGGCTCACGGATCTGCCGACCGTCGCACATCACCGTCAGCTTTTCGACCTCGCCTCCGGCCCGGGTGATCTGCCAGCTGCCACCATGTGCCGCCAGCGTCGCCGACGCCTTCGCAAAGCCACCCAGCTCCACGCCCGCAAGCACCATCGAGGGAACAAGACCCTCCCACCGCGGCTGCCAGCGGGCCAGTTCACCCGTCAGGGAACAGTCGGCCGCGATCGACTGCGACCCCGGCGCCGCCCGCAGCCACGGCCCCTGCCGCCGCCCATCAGCAGAAAGAACCGACCCCAGATTCACGAGCGCCCCGCCCGTGAGCGTCACTTCGAGTGTGTCTTCGGCCGCGGTGACGGTCGCGTGGCCCTGATCGATGAGCAGCGTGGTCCCAGCCATACCGCCTGTGCCCTCGGCCTCGAGCGAGAGTTCTGCATCACGCCAGGGGGGCCTGCCCGGTCGCACCAGTTCGAAATTCGACAGGCTGGCCGAGACCTTGGCATGGGATGCCGCGGTGGCGGCCACCCGCGCGAGATCGATCCGTCCACGGGACGTGCCGGCAAGCTGCACGCCCTCGAGTTCGAGCACCTCACCCGCCTCGGCCACGAGCTTGTCGAAGTCGAGTGTCCATTGCACGGTCGATGACTCTGCGGTGCCAAAGGCAGATACCTCCACCGCAGGAGACGCGATCCGCGCCTCTTCGATTCGCAGCCGATCGCCGCGGGTCGCCCCACGTCGGCCCCGCAGCCAGGCGGAGAAGGGCTCGTTCCACCGCAGCAATCGCTCCTGCCGTCTGGCAACCACGCGTGGCCCGCCGCCTTCCGGCTGATCCGGGTCCGTCGCGACGACGCTCTGCACCGCAGCGAGGTCTCGCGAACTGGCGCGAACTTCCAGCACGCGTTCGTTGCCATCGGCCCGTGCGACGGCGGTGACCTGCAACTGCCCGCCCGTCACCCGCACATCGGGCCGCACGGTGAGTCCGCCGGGCATGGCCCGCGCGGCGGCTGCGAGATCGACATCCGCGGCGACCGCGAAGTTCTCCCCCACGAGTGCCTCGGCCCAGTCCCACGTCCCTCCGGCAGGCAGGCGGATCCGACCCGAGGCCTCGGCCTTGAACAGCTGCGAGGAGACCTTCAGCGATCGCACCGTGATCCGGTCGCCATCCACCGACAGATCGATCGGCATCTCGCCGCGGTCGAGTGTGATCAGTTC
>JBBAVO010000085.1:0-10991 GCA_040397635.1 Pirellulales bacterium | reverse complement strand
GGGAATGCGGGCTCGGGTAGATCACGCCCGCTGCCTCCAGCCGTCGCCAGATCTCCAGATACCAGGCGTTGCGTTCGCTCTGCCGATAGCTGGCGTGCGGCCCGCCGATATCGGGCCCCTCGGTCCACTCGAGCCCCAGCCAGCCGAGGTCTTCCATCGCCGCCTGACAAAACTCCTCGCGGCACCGCGGCCGGTCGAGGTCTTCGATCCGGAGAACGAGGCCAGCTGAACCGGCCCGCGACGCTGCGACCGCAAATGTCCGCGCATGGCCAACGTGGAGGAAACCGGTGGGCGTCGGTGCGAGTCGGCCGCGTCGATACGGAGCCATGCAGGCGTTCCTCGCCGTTCCTACAGCAGCCACCAGTTGGCTGTCATCAACACGTAGCCACCCAATGCAAGGTTTGTGGCGGCATGGGCGAGAATCGCGTCGATCGGCCGCTGCGTGGCCGCCGTGATGCCGGTGACGACGGCGAACCAGCCGACGGCGGCAACGCACTCCGAGGGATGCGATGCGGCGGCGTAGAGCAGGCAGGCCCCAACCGCTGGGAATGTCAGCATGCCAAACGGCACAGTCCAGAAGTCTTCGCGGATCACATACCGCATCAGAAATCCGCGGAGGAAGAGCTCCTCGACCAGTGGCACCACGGCGATCAGGCCGATCGCGCGGATGACGAAAAATGCCCAGGAACATCCAGAGCCTGCGGCAAGATCAGCAAAGGGATTGAACCCCGCCCGCGCGGCCGTGCCCCCAGTCCAGCCGGCCTCTCGTTGCAGCGACGCGAGCACGATCCACGGCACGACGAGTGCCAGCCCCACCAGCGGCGGCCACCATGTCGGCCGGCCCAGCCAGCGGAGAATCGGCGTCCACGAACGGGCGACCGCGAGCAGCGTGGCGACGATTCGCAGGCTGTAGATGACGGGATAGGCCGAGAACGGGATTCCCAGGATCCCCGCCAGCCCGTCTCCGCTGCGGGTTGGCTCGAGCATCCCAGCTGCCAAAAAGACGATAAACGGGACGACACAGGCCTCCCACGGCCGGTCCGGGCCCTCGTTGTCTACGGTCTTCGGCGGGTCTGGATACTGCATGGCGTTGCCGGTCTGTCGCGTGGTCTGTCGCGTTGGGGCCGGCTTGAGTATATTCCGACCGGTCGACAGGCCTTTTCCCTGCCGTTCTCTCTCCATTCCCGCCCTCCGCTCCCGAAGGTGTTTTCGTCCATGGACCTGTCCAAGCTCCGCAACATGGGCATCTCGGCCCACATCGACTCCGGTAAGACCACGCTCTCGGAGCGGATTCTCTACTACGCGGGCCGCATCCACCGCATCCAAGAGGTGAAGGGCGGCGGCGACGGCGCGACCATGGACTACATGGATCTCGAGCGCGAGCGCGGCATCACGATCACCAGCGCCGCCACGAGCGTGAAGTGGCACGACTGCGACATCAACCTCATCGACACGCCGGGCCACGTTGACTTCACCGTCGAGGTGGAGCGCAGCCTTCGGGTGCTCGACGGCGCCATCCTCGTGCTCTGTGCCGTGGGCGGCGTGCAGAGCCAGTCGATGACCGTCGATCGTCAGATGAAGCGGTACAAGGTGCCTAGGCTGGCGTTCGTCAACAAGATGGACCGCACCGGCGCCAACTTTGAGCGCGTCGTTGGCCAGCTCCGCGACAAACTCGGCTGTGATGCGATCCCGATGCAGATCCCGATCGGCAAGGAAGACAAACTCGAGGGCGTGATTGACCTCGTCACGATGAAGGCCGCCTACTTTGATGGCGACAACGGCGAGACCGTCCGCGAGGAGAAGATCCCCGACGCCCTGGCCAAGGCGGCAGCCGAGGGCCGGCATGCCATGCTCGAGGCGCTCGCGATGTATTCCGACTCGCTGATGGAGAAGCTGCTCAGCGAGCAGCCGGTATCGGAGGACGAGATTCACGCCGTCGTGAAGGCGGCCATGCAGAGCCAGAGCATCACGCCCGTGTTCTGTGGCTCGGCCTACAAGAACAAGGGCGTGCAAAAGCTGCTCGACGCCGTCGTGCGGTATCTGCCCAGCCCGCTGGAGCGAAAGGTGATCGCCAAGAAGTGGGACAAGCCCGACGAGGCGTTCGACCTCACCCCCGATCCCAAGAAGCCGCTGGTGGCGATGGCGTTTAAGATCGTGGACGACCCCTACGGCCAGCTCACCTTCATGCGGATCTACCAGGGCACGATCACCAAGGGCGAGGCCTACATCAACCAGCGCACCAGCCAGAAGCAGCGGTTCAGCCGGATCGTGAAGATGCACGCCGACAAGCGCGAGGAGATCGACTCTGGTGAAGCCGGCGACATCGTGGCCGTGATGGGCGTCGATGCCGCCAGCGGCGACACCTACGCCGCCGACAACAAATACTGTACGCTCGAAAACATGTTCGTGCCGGAGCCGGTGATCAAGATGTCGATCACGCCGACCAACCGCGACGGCCTCGACAAGCTCGGCAAGGCGTTGCAGCGGTTCAGCCGCGAGGATCCCACGTTCCGCGTAGCCACCGACGAGGAGACGGGCGAGACGCTGATCGCCGGCATGGGCGAACTGCATCTCGACATCTACGTCGAGCGGATCAAGCGTGAGTTCAAGGTCGAAGTGGAGGTTGGTGCGCCGAAGGTGAGCTACCGCGAGGCGCCGACCAAGGCCACCAACTACGACTACAAGCACAAGAAGCAGACCGGTGGTTCGGGCCAGTATGCCCACATCATCGGCGCGCTCGAGCCGCTTCCCGAGGAATCGACCGAAAACTTCATCTTCGAGGATGCTGTCGTCGGCGGCCGCGTGCCGCGTGAATACATCCCGTCGGTTGAGAAGGGCTTCCGCGCCGTGCTCTCCAAGGGCCCGATCGCAGGCTTCCCGATCGTGGGCGTCAAGGCGTCGCTCGTGGACGGTTCCTACCACGACGTTGACTCCTCCGACATGGCCTTCCAGGTCTGTGCCCGACAGGGCTTCCGCGAGGCGTTCCTCAACACGAAGCCGGTGCTGCTCGAGCCGATCATGAAGATGGAGGTGGAGGTGCCCTCCGACTTCCAGGGGCCGGTGACGGGCGAGCTCAATAAGCGTCGCGGCCTGATCGTCTCGACGGAGACGGTGGGCAAGACCTCGACGATCATCGCCGAGGTGCCGCTGGCGGAGACGTTCGGCTACTCGACCGACCTGCGGAGCATGACGCAGGGCCAGGGCGTGTTCACGATGGAATTCTCGAAGTACCGGCCGACGCCGGGCAACATCCAGAAGGAAATCGTCGAGGAGCGGAAGAAGGCTGAGCTGGCGGCTGCCAAGTAGTCAGCAGCTGCCACGTCACTGGCGGTTGGCAAGGCGTGGCCGAGCGTGGCCGCTATTGCCACCTCGCGGCAATTTCGTCCCATAGCGTGATCCGCGACTCCAGGCATTCGCGGGCCGTCGCAGATGCCTCGGCCCAACGAGCCGGGTCGTCGCCGCACAGCCGCGCGACGATCCGCCGGCAGACGGGGGCGTGCTTTTGGTCGTCGTGGGCGATATGCCGCTCCAGGTAAAACCGAAACGGCACCCAGGCTGCCGGATCCTCGGCCGCCAGGGAGCAGACCAGGTGGCGGAACATGTCGGGAATGACGTCCTCGCGGCCATACGTAAAGGCGGCAACGATCCGGTGGGTGGAGCCCGACTGAATCACGTCGAATGAGCGACGCACGAAGTCACAGGCGGGCGAAGGCCCACCACACGCGGCGAGTGACTGCGAGAGAGGGCCACCTTGGGCCAGCAAGCCCATCAGCCGTTCAATTGGCCCGGTATCGGCGGCCGCCTTCCGCATGCTCTGGAGGTAGAGCTCAAAGTGGGAGGCATGGCCGCCGTCGGGCAGTTCGTCCGATTCCTCGTCGAGCACGATCTCGTTGACGAGCCGCCGAGCCTCGGGATCGGGCGTGGGCAGCCAGGGGATGCTGGTGCAGGTCAGCTTCTGCTGCATCGCCTTCAAGAGGCTCTGGAAATCCCACACCGCGAAGACATGGTGCTCCATGAACAGCCGAAGCCGGTCGGGGCGGTCGATGAGGGAGTAGATCGGATGGTGGACGAGCCGCTCACGGGTCTCCCCGAGATCGATGGCACATTCGGTCCTGGGTGATGGACACGGGGGCAGATCGGCAGCCATGGGGAGCGGTGCGGCATTCGTGGTGGGCATGGTGAAATGTCCGTTGGGGTGGTGGGCGAGGCTTGCTCCGCCTGTGTCTGTTGTAGTCGGCATCTGGCCGGTGGCGAATCGACTCTGGACCAAACCCCCAAAAACAGCGGCCCAGGCGCTCCCTTCTCTGCCGGGCTGAGGCCATCTGCTACCCTACTGATTATGTATCGATCCGAGCCCCTCCCCCTGTCCATCTGGATCGTCAATCCCTTCGATGACATCCCCGGCGAGGGCCTGCCCCCGCTGCGGTATTGGTCGCTGGCCCGCGTGCTGGCCGGCCGGGGCCACGACGTGACGTGGTGGACCGCGGCCTGGAGCCACCGTCGCAAGGCCCCCCGAGCCACCCCGCTGCATACCCGCGACGACGAGGGATTTGCCGTCCGGCTGGTGGCGGTGCGGCCCTACACGAAAAATGTTTCCCTGGCCCGCCTGGCCAGCCACCGCGACTTCGGCCGCACGTTCGAGCGGCTGGCCAACGAATCGATCGCATCGGGCCAACTCGAGCGTCCCGACGTCATTCTCGCCAGCCTGCCACCCCTGGAGGGACCAGAGGCCGCGGCACGTCTCGCAAAACGCCTCGACGCCAATCTGGTGGTAGACCTGATGGACGTCTGGCCCGAGACGTTCGAGCGACTCCTGCCTGGTCCAAAGTGGCTCCGCAAGGCGATATATCCACTGCTCTTTGGCCGCATGGCGGCGCGGCGGCGGGCCCTGCTCGAGGCTGCCGACGCGGTCTCGTCATCTGCGCACGGCTATCTGGCCGCCATGCCGGAGGCCACGGCCGGCGACAAGCCCCGGCATGTCTGTCATCTCGGGGCTTGGTTGGCCGAGTTTGCCGGGCCGCCGCGAGTGATCGACGAGGTCCCAAATACAGACGCCACTGCGTCCCCCGCCGACCAGCCGGCCTCCGCGTCGGCCGCTACGCCGCTCGCCTGCGTCTATTCCGGCACGCTTGAATCGGGCCAGGATCTCGACACGCTCCTCGCTGCCGCGCGGCTCCTCTCTGCGCAGGGCGTCGCAGCCACGCTCCATGTGGCCGGCACGGGGCGGCTGGAGTCGAGCCTGCGGACGGCGGCTGAGACCATCCGCGGATCATGTTCGGTGCGGGTGCACGGTCTGCTCGAACGCGGCGCGTACGTGCGGCTGTTGTCCGAATGCGACGTCGGCCTGGTGCTCGTGAAGCCGGAGTCGCTCGTGGCGGTGCCCTACAAGGTGTGCGACTATACCGCCGCCGGACTGGCGCTGGTCAACTCGCTGCCCGGCGAACTGGAGCAGTTTGTGTCGGACTATCGGGCAGGCATGCCGTACACCGCCGGCAGCGGCGATTCGCTGGCACGTGCCATCGCCTTGCTGGCGGGCGATCGGCATCGGCTGCTCGACATGAGGCAGGGATCCCGCAGGCTGGCAGAGTCGGAGTTTGACCGCGAAAAGACCTATGCACGGTTCGCGGACTGGCTCGAGGGGATCTCGCGGGGAAGTCAGGGCTGACCTCGGCAACTGAACAGCCGTCTGGCGAATAGTCGTCTGGATTTTCATACCGGTAGATTGGGCGGGGAGTTCATTCTTATGGCACGTGCACCATCAGTTTCCGAGCCGCCGCAGACGCTCTGGCAGTCGCTCTCCCATCTCGGACCAGGGATCATCCTCGCCAGTTCAATCGTGGGCAGCGGCGAACTGATCGCCACGACCATCGTCGGCGCCGAAGCGGGATTCGTGCTGCTGTGGCTGATCATCCTGGGATGTGCCATCAAGGTTGCGGCCCAGATCGAGATTGGTCGCACGACGCTGACGTGGGGCCGCACGCCGCTCGACGCCTTCAATCGCGTCCCAGGTCCCCGGTTCGCAGGTCTGGGCTGGATCTACTGGGCCTGGGTGCTCATGACGGCGCTCGTCGTCGTGCAACAGGGCGGGGTCCTCGCCGGAGTGGCACAGTCGCTCGCGGGCGGCGTGCCCATCACGGCGGCCGGCCGCGAGTGGAACCGTCTGCACGACGAGGCTGCTGACATGTTCGTGGCGGAGGCGGCCGTTCGGCGGCGAGGTGATGCCGCGGAGGCAGACACGCTCAAGGCCCGCCTCGACACGGTCACCCGCGAGATGAACGCCTTGCCGGCGCCCGCCGACGAGACGATCTGGGCGATCATCACGGGAGTCGTTACGGCCGGGCTGCTGGCAATCGGTCGCTACCGGCTCATCGAATTTGTGTCGATCCTGCTTGTCGGCACCTTCACGCTCGTCACGCTGCTGGCCCTCGCGTTGCTCCAGTACGACCCGGTGTGGGCGATCACTTCAGCCGACATCATCAGCGGCCTGATCCCCTCGATCCCGCCCGCGGTGGGCGGACGGTCGCCCCTTGTGACGGCGTTGGCCACGATCGGCATCATCGGCGTGGGTGCCAGCGAACTGATGGTCTATCCCTACTGGTGCCTCGAGAAGGGCTACGGTCTGGCCGTCGGCCCGCGAGACGATTCGCCTGCCTGGGCAGCCCGCGCCCGCGGCTGGATGAAGGTGATGCAGCTCGACGCGTGGGGATCGATGATCGTCTACACGACCGTCACGATCTGCTTCTACCTCCTCGGCGCCGCCACGCTCGGCCGGCTCGGCCTCCGGCCCGCCGGCGGTGAGATGGTCCGCACGCTGGGCGCCATGTATGCGCCGGTGTTTGGTGAATGGGCGCGGGGGGTGTTCCTGATCGGGGCGTTTGCCGTGCTCTACTCGACGCTCTTCGTGGCCGCAGCGGGCAACGCCCGGATGGTGGTCGATGGCTTGATCCTCGCCGGTTGGCTGCCGTCGGACGATGCCTCGCGGGCCGCCTGGTCCCGGCGGCTCTCGGTGGCATGGCCGCTGGTGGCGCTCACGCTCGCGCTGATCATCCGCGAACCGGTGGCGATGGTGCTCGCCAGCGGAGTCGCCCAGGCCATCATGCTGGCGGCCCTCGGTGTGGCCGTACTCTATTTCCGCCACCGTGATTTCGATCCCCGGCTCACGCCGTCGCGGGCCTGGGATCTGCTGTTGTGGGTCTGCTCGGCCGGATTCATCATGCTGGGAATGTGGACGTTGTGGCAAAAGGCCGCCGCAATCCTGAAGTCGATCGTCTAGCGGCTCACGGCGTCGGTCTGTGTCGGTCTATAATGCGCTGACTGCTTCCGAGGACTTCCGCCATGCCGATCTCTCGCCGTGATTTCCTGCTTGCGGGCTCAGCCGGCACATGCCTGGCCGCCGCTATGATGCCCTCTTCGGCCAACGCCGATTCTCCGCGGTCGCGCCGCCTGCGGATCGCGCACCTCACCGACATCCATCTCCAGCCAGAACTCCAGGCTGCCCGCGGTCTCGCGACCTGTTTCGCGCATGTGCAGGCGCGGCCGGTCGCCACCAGCGGAGGCGTGGCGGGTAATGGGGTCGACGGCAGCCCACCCGATCTGATCATCACCGGTGGCGACACGATCATGGACGCCCTCGAGGCCGACATGGCCCGCACGAAGCTGCAGTGGGAACTGTGGCGAAAGGTGAAGGCCGACCACTGCGGGATCGAGATGCACAGCGTCGTGGGCAACCACGATGTCTGGGGCTGGGCCCGCGCGAAGGCCGGCACGACCGGCGACGAGCCGCTCTATGGGAAGCGTTGGGTATGTGACGAGTTTGGCCGCGATCTGCCCTACACGAGCTTCGACCGCGGCGGCTGGCACATCGTGTTGATTGACAGCATCTTTCCCAATGAGCAGGGCTACATCGGCCGGGTGGACGACGCCCAGTGGGACTGGCTGGAACGCGATCTGGCTGCCATCGATCAGGCGACGCCGGTGATCATCTTCTCGCACATGCCGATTCTGTCCGCCACGCCGCTGGTGGTGGCGGGGCCATCGGCGCCGGGGACCACTGGCATCCAGGTGCCGGGCAAGTTCATGCACGTTGACGGCGACCGCTTTCAAAACTTGTTTGCCCGGCGCCGCAACATCAAGGCCTGCGCATCCGGCCACATGCACCTGATCGAGCAACTCGACTATCAGGGTGTGCGCTACCTCTGCAACGGCGCGGTATCGGCCGGGTGGTGGAAGGGCCGAAACCGCGACACCGATTTCGGCTATGCCGTCGTCGACCTGTTTGACGACGGCACCGTCGAACGTCGCTACGTGCCCTACGGTTGGGCGGCGGCCACGTGAGTGAGACCAGCACCGCGTCTGCGGCGGTGGTCGTCGAGGCACGCCCGACCATCCGGCTGAAGTTCGTCGGTTTTTGGGACGGCTTCGACACGCACGACAACTTCTTCACGCGGCTGCTGGGCCGACGGTACCGCCTCGAACTCTGCGACGATCCCGACTTCGTGATCTTCTCGTATGTCGGCGAGCGGCGACGGGACTATCGCCGGTGGAACTGCGTGCGGATCTTCTACACGGGTGAGAACATCCCGCCCGACTGGAGCGCGTGCGACTGGGCGTTTTCATTCGAACACACGGCCGATCCCCGCCATTTTCGCATGCCCCATTGGCCGTTCTATGTCGATCCGATGGCGCTGGTGAAGCCGCCCGACCAAGACCCGGCCACTGTTCTGGCCGGCAAGCAACGCTTCTGCGCATTCGTCGTCTCCAATCCGCTGTGTCGGACTCGAAACGACTTTTTCAGAAGACTCTCCCGCTACAAGCCCGTCGACTCCGGTGGCAAGGTGCTCAACACGCTCGGGCACAGGGTGGGGGACAAGCAGGCCTTCTTGCGCGACTACAAGTTCACGATCGCCTTTGAGAACGAGTCGCACCCGGGCTACACCACGGAAAAAATCGTCGAGCCGATGCTGGCCAACTCGATTCCGATCTACTGGGGCGACCCCCTCGTGGGCCGAGACTTTGACACACGGAGTTTTCTCTCGGCGCACGATTGTTCCTCGCTCGATGACCTCGTTGAACGGGTGATCGAAGTGGACCGCAACCCCGCCCTCCATCTCGAACTGCTCAGCCGTCCGTGGTTTCGCGACAACCGGGTGCCGACCTGTGCCGACAGCAGGCAGATCCTCGACCAGTTCACGCGTATCTTCTCCATGCCCGTCGCACCCGTCGCCCGTAGTCGCAGCGTCAGCCACCTGCTGGGCATCGACCGCCTGCCCGCAGAGGTGGCGAGCATCCACCGGCGGATCCGCCGGAAATACTGGAAAATCACCAGGAACGCATGACAATGCGGGCGATTGCCTGATCGGCCGGCATACCGCATACTCCCTCTTCCGAGGAGGACCCACCCATGACAGCTTCCGGTTATGTCACCGACGTCGCCTATGTTCCGGGCTTCTACCCGCAGATGTCGCCTGTGGCGATGCGGTATGTCGCCGCACTCAACGGCGTCGTGCCGCCCAGCACCGCAGACGGCTTCCGGTTTCTCGAACTCGGCTGTGGCCTCGGCCGCTGCCTCACCACGCTCGCCGCCGCCCATCCCCGCGGCGAGTTCGTGGGCGTGGATCTGAATCCCGACCACACCGCAGCTGTTGCCCGCGACATCGAAGCGGGCGAACTCGCGAACGCGCGGGTCATTACAGCCGATTTCGGCCATCTGCCGACCGATCTGGGCTCGTTTGATTTTCTGGCGTTGCACGGTGTCTATAGCTGGGTGGCACCGAGCGTGCGCGAGGAACTTCTTGCGATCGCCCGCGAACGACTCGCTCCCGGCGGTTTGCTTCTGGTGAGCTACAACGCCATGCCTGGCTGGGCGCATCTGCAGCCAATCCGCGGCATCCTGCGGCAGTATGCAGCGTTGCGACAGGGCGGCAGCGAGCAGCGGGTCAGGGACGCGGTGGCCTATCTCGTCTTCATGCGAGAGAAGCAGGCAAAATACTTCGAGGACAATCCCCGCGCCGCCGCGTACGTTGATGCCCTGCTGCAACAGGATCCCCGGTACCTTGTTCACGAGTACATGAACGAGCACTGGACGAGCTTCTACTTTGCCGAGGTGGCAGGGGCATTTGGACAGGAAGGACTCTCCTTCGTCGGCAGCCTGCCGGTGTTCACCAATTTCTGGGACCTCTGCGTGCGGCCGGAGTTTCAGGAACTGTTTCGGACAACGACGAACCGGCTCGTTACCGAGGCCCACAAGGATTTCTGTGCCAACACGGCATTCCGCTGGGATATCTACGCGAAGTCGCCGCGGCTGATGCGTGACCTGGGCGAGCGGTTGAAGGAGGTGGACGATCTCCACTACCGTATCGCGAGGCCAGACATTGCGCTGCCCTACCAGGCGAATCTGGGCGTCGTCACCTCGACCGTGCAGGGACCGCTCTACCAGTCGCTGCTGGGTATTCTGGGGGGCCGGAGCCTGCGACTCTCCGAGATCGTGGCGGCCGAAGAACTGCGTGGCACGCCTCCGGCCGACATCGTCCGGGCCGTGGATGCAGGCGTGGCCATGGGCATGTTTGACATCACCGCGGGAGCGATCGGGGAGGCCCCTGCGGCTCCGTCAGATGCGGTCTCGATTGCAAACCCATTCAACCGCGCCCTGCTCGAGGCCGATTCGTTGGGCGGCCGGTCGCTGGCGTTGGCCAGCACGCTCACCGGCACCGGTCACTCGGTCGGTGATCTCGATGCGGCGATCCTCCACGAACTCTCCGCACGCGGCCGCGACGGGCTGGCCTCACGGGTTGCAAAACGACTGGAAGCGAGCGGCCGCACGCTCCAGCAGAACGGCCAACCCGTCAACGATGCGGACAAGCGGAGCCAACTCGTCGAGGAGGCATGTCAGGCATTCATCCGCGTGAGCCTACCCGAACTGGTTCGCCTGGGCATCGTGACGGCGTGATGCGTCACCGCTGGATGGGCACCAACGGTGGATTGGCGACGTTCGG
>JBBAVO010000084.1:0-11136 GCA_040397635.1 Pirellulales bacterium | reverse complement strand
CCGACCGAAGCCCATTCGCCCATAATCAGGTTGTTGATGCGATCCGTCTCAAAGGCTTCTGGCGCGAACGACCTGGCCTGAGCGTAGACGGATTTCCAGTCGGTGCCCTTTTTTACATGGAGTGTCATGGCTGCAACCTTCCATGCCGCGATGAAATACCCGGCACAAGTCTGAGATTTATTTCATCACGCAAAAAAAGTTTGACGGGAATGGAAAACTCACCGATTCCCGGGTCGTGCTGCCACTCAGAACCCGTATCCTAGACGTGGCCTCGACTACGGGGAGGCGAGGACCGGCACGTGTCGGAATGCGGCGGACGAATCCACCGCTGACTCGGCCGATAGCCGCCGGTCCGCGACGGTTATCGCCGAAAGCGATACGGTGTGCAGCAGGATTTCGGCCGATCACCTCTGGGAGGTGTTTCTCCAGGACCAGACGCTCGGCGGGTTCGTGGTAAGCACGATCGTTCGGCGGCTCGTCGCCTCGTCGTGGTCCACCGGTTCTGGCTTTTCATGAGATTCCGTCGCATGCTCTGGATCCTCCTAACGACTGCCGTTTGCGTCTATGGGGCGATCTGTTTGTTCTTCGCGATCTTCCAGCGGTCATTCATCTATATGCCCACACCGGCGACGCCGACCCACGACGCGGCGGCCGTGCTCGAGGTGCCCGGTGCACGCCTACGGCTTTCCGTCCGCCCGCTCAACGGCCCGAAGGCCCTCGTCTACTTCGGTGGCAATGCGGAAGACGTCGCTTCCACGCTGCCAGAACTGGCAGCCGCTTTTCCCGACCGCGCCATCTATGCCCTGCACTACCGGGGCTACAGTGGGAGTTCCGGCCAACCGGCCGAGGCGGCCATGCGGAACGACGCCCGGGTACTCTTCCAGATGGTGCACGATCGCCACTCAGATGTGATGGCCGTCGGCCGCAGCCTTGGGAGTAGCCTTGCCATCCAACTCGCAGCCGATGGCCCGATCTCCCGGCTCGTGCTCATCGCGCCCTTCGAGAGCATTCTCGCTATCGCCAGCCGTGTCGCCCCCTTTCTCCCCATGCGGCTGCTGCTTCGCGATCCCTGGCAATCGTGGCGGTATGCACCCCGCGTCACCTGCCCTACGCTGATCCTCGCGGCGTCGCATGACGAGATCGTGCCAATGAGCGACACGAAAAAACTTGTCGAGGCATTTCAGCCCGGCGTGGCGACGCTCCGGGTGATCGACGGCACCAATCACAACTCGGTGTCTGGCCCGGAGGAGTTCTGGAAGGCACTCGTAGGGGAAAGAGCTGCGTCCCCTTTTCACACTTTTCACTCCCTATGAGTCTCACAAACGACGAATTCGACAGGCTGGAGCGGATGATCTACCGCCCGGTCTCCACGCGGCCGGATTGGCTCAAGGCGTGGCGCAACGAAGCCCTGTATTTGCTGTATCTCGCCCGCCGTGCCGTCGACGCTGACGACGAGGAACTCGTGCAAGAACTCGAAGAGCAGGCCCGCGACATGGCGGACGTCGTCGAGGCCAAGCTACGAAGCGACGGGCTTTTCTAAAGAAACTCCGTTCCTCAGTTTGCGGCGCCTGTTCAGAACTCCTTGGCGGCCTCTTGAAAGGCCTTCCGCAGATCATCCAGCGCTGACTGAGCCCCCTTCTCCATACGGACCCACGCCTCGCCGGTGGATGTGCCAATCTCATCCAACTTCTCGCGGGCCACCTTTTGCTTTGCCTTCAGTTCGGCCATCTTCTCGCTCCATCGAACACCAGCCTCGTCCTTCAGTGCCACCCCTTTTTCATAGAGCTTTGCAATTTCGACCTCCATCTCCGCGAGACTGGTCTTAAAACGCACCTCGAAGTCTTTCTTGGCCTGGACGACAGCCGCCGTGGCTGTATCGACCGCCGTATCCGCGTCACGACGGACATCATCGATCGTGACTTTTCGCACCGTGTGCTCCACCGGAGCCTCCGTGCAGCCACTTCCGTTCAGAAGAACTGCTGCACCGAGCAGCATCCACGAATGAATTTTCATGCGATTACCTCTTGGTCGAATTTGAATAGAGCGTCTTGCGGGGATAACGATATCGCTCTGCCCTCCTCGGCCGAGCGATCGGCACTTTCCTTCGCCCTCCATGCGTTTTGAATGCAAGACACTTGAGGCAGCACGTAGATGGGGCAGGCGCATGGCCATCGCAATTGGACATCTCCATGCGCGAGGCTATGCGGCCGCTCTACCAAGGCGGCCACGCTACTGAACTGCGGACAGTGTCTCCTGTGATGAGACGCATTCCCGTCCGCTGCGTTGACTTGTCACCCCGTCAACCGGAAGCGCGGCACGGCATCGCCGTCCACCACGACGGTCTCGGCAAACATCGCCGCCGGCCGCACCCAGAGACCGTGATCGCCGTATTCCTGCCGGTAGACGACGAGTTCTTCAAGCGTCTCGCTGTGCCGGGCGACGCCGAGCACCGTGTATTCATTGCCTTTGTAGTGTCGGTACCGGCCAGGCTGGACGGTGGTCATGCTTCGTCTCCTCCGATCGCTCCGCGACTCTTTACGCGAGAGTGATTCAGCCACAGAATACCCGTCGCACCGCCATCCGCCTGCCCCGAATGAGAGCTTCTCATGCGTCGTTTGTTTCAAGCCGCCCCCGTCGCGGCGATTGCCATGCTCTTTGCCATCACCCGGATCGTGGCGGCCGCGCCGGCCGACCGCATCATCCGCGGCGGACCGATCGTCACCGTGAACCCCGCCCAGCCGACCGCCGAGGCGGTGGCAATCGCGGACGGAAGAATCGTGGCGGTCGGCAGCGAGGCCGACGTGATGAAGCACAAGGGCGAGGCGACCGAGGTGATCGACCTCGGTGGCAGAACGCTCGTGCCCGGCTTCGTGGACGGCCACAGCCATTTCTTCTCGCTCATCGACGTGCAGACGCAGGCGCTGTGCGCCTCGCCCCCCGCCGGGACCTGCAACAACGTGGCCGATGTGATCGCAGCGCTCAAGCGGGTGCAGGAGCGGCGAAAGCTGGGGCCGGGGAAGTTCGTGATGGGCTTCGGGTACGACCCCGAACTGCTGGCGGAACGGCGGCCACCCACGAAACAGGAACTCGACGCCGCCTTCCCCGACAACCCCGTCATTCTGGTGCACGTGTCGGGCCACGGCGCGATGCTCAACTCGAAAGCCCTTGCCATGTATGGCATCACCGCCGCCACGCCCACGCCGACGGGCGGTGTGATCGGCCGCGAGACCGGCTCGAACGAGCCGAACGGTCTCCTCTTTGAGACTGCCTTTCTCCCGATCTTTTCGAAGGTGCCTGGTCCAGACGGCGATGAGGCGATCGGACTCCTGAAGACCGGACAGGAACTCTACCTGCGCGAGGGCATCACGACGGCGCAGGAGGGGGCCACGATGAAGCACCAGGTGGACCTGCTCCGCGCATTCGCCGACCGCGGCGAGTTGAAGCTCGACGTGGTGATGCTTCCTTTCATCACGGAAATCGATGCCGTCTTCGCCGGCAAGCTGCCCGCGAACGAGCCTGAGTATCGGAACCGTCTCCGCATCGGCGGGGTGAAGGTCGTAACGGACGGCTCGCCACAGGGCCGCACCGCCGCTTTCACCACGCCGTACCTCACCGACGGGCCGGCGGGGCAGAAGGATTGGCGGGGAGACCTTTCGTTTCCGCAGCCCGTGCTCAACGACTGGGTTAAGAAGGTCTACGATGGCGGCGCCACGCTCTTTGTTCATTGCAACGGCGACGCCGCGATCGACGCGTTGCTCGAGGCCCATCGCTTCGCCTCGGGCGGCGAGCCGACGAAGCCGCGCGGCACGGTCGGCGTCCACTCGCAGTTCATCCGGCGCGATCAACTGGAGAAGTACAAGGCGTGGAACATCACGCCCTCCTTCTTCACGATCCACTGCTTCTATTTTGGCGACACCCACGTGGCCAACCGCGGCAGGGCGCAGGCGGACTTTATCAGCCCGATGAAGTCCGCCCGCTCGCTCGGCCTGCGGCCAGCCAACCACACCGACTTCAACGTCGCGCCGCTCGACCAGATCTTTACGATCCACACGGCAGTCAACCGCACCTCTCGCTCGGGCCAGACGATCGGGGCCGACGAGCGGAGCACGCCGCTTGAGGCCCTGGAGGCCGTCACGATCGACGGTGCAAGACTCTACGGCGAGGAGGCGAAGAAGGGTTCGATCGCAGTCGGGAAACTCGCCGACCTCGTGATCCTCTCCGATAATCCACTCACGGTGCCACCGGCCACGATTCGTGGTATTCGTGTCGATGAGACGATCAAGGAGGGAAAGACGGTGTGGAAACAGGCTCCAGCGCCGCAGTGAAGCCCTTGTGTTCACCGCCAGGGCGACTCAGGGTTCCAAGGCAGCCTATTTCGCGTGGTCGATGGAAAAACAGGGAATCGGTCTTGCTCACGTGTCGGACTGTCCCGATATAGTGCAGGGACGTTGGTACTGGCTGATTCATTACCAGAGGAGGATTCCATGGTTGCCACGATCTCTCCCTCGACGCTTGCCGATCTTCGTCGCCGCGGCGAAAAGGTGACGCTCATTGACGTTCGTACGCCCGCCGAGTTTGGCGAAGTGCACGTCGATTTTGCACATAACATTCCGCTTGACCGACTCGACCCGAAAGAGATCGAGTCGCTCGCCGGCAATCGGCCGGTCTACTTTGTCTGCAAGTCGGGTGGCCGCAGCCAGAAGGCCTGCGAAAAACTCCTCGCTGCGGGAATGAAGGACATGATCAGCGTCGAGGGCGGTACGGCAGCCTGCGAGTCCGCCGGAGTGCCGGTCGTGCGCGGGCGGAAAGTGATGTCGCTCGAACGGCAGGTCCGCATCGCGGCCGGGGCGTTGGTGGCCACCGGAGCCGCTCTCGCCGCGTTTGGGCCTGACCCGATGTGGCGACAGATCGGCATCGGACTGGCCGGATTCATTGGGTGCGGCCTCGTGTTTGCAGGTGTCACGGATACCTGCGGCATGGCCATGCTTATCGCCAAAATGCCATGGAACCAGGCGTGCCGCTAGGCTTGAGCGTCCCGCATGCGGATGATGGCTTTGCACAGGGCGCAGCCCTCGACCGCCTCGAGCAGGCCTTTGCGGCCATCGCGGGGCAGACGCCCGCTGGCGTGTCTGCCGGGGGAGCGTCGCTCGCCGTCTGGCGGAACGGACAGCCTCTGCTCTCGCTGCACGGCGGCGAGGCGGCAGCCGGACGGTCGTGGACCGCTTCGACGCCCTGTCTGATCTGGTCGGCGAGCAAGGGAGTTGCCGCAGCCTGCACTCTGCACGTCTTGCAGGAACATCGCATTCCTCTCAACACCGCCGTCGCAAAACTCTGGCCGGAATTCGCCGCCGCCGGCAAGGACACGATCACACTCGCGCACCTGCTCTCCCATCAGGCCGGTCTCGCCGCGATCGATCAGCAAGGCCTGTCCATCACCGACCACGAAGCGGTGGCGGCATCTTTGGCGGCGCAACCGCCGAACTGGCCGGCCGATGGCAGCCACGGCTACGGTGCCCGCACCTTCGGCTTCCTGCTCGACGAGATTGTCCGCCGCGTGGCAGGCGAAACGCTGGGCTCCTCCTGGGAACGCTTCTTCCGCGGTCCACTCGGCCTCGATCTCTGGTTCGGACTGCCAGCGGAACGGATCGACACCGCAGCCACCGTCATCGCCCCCAAGACACCACCGGCGCCAGGCCCCTTCACGAGGGCCTTCGTGGACCGCTCCTCACTCACCCGCCGTGCCCTGAGCGAACCGGGCGGACTGCTCAGCCCCGCGGCGATGAACTCGCCCACCATGCGTGCCGCTTCCCTTCCGTCGCTCGGCGCGATCGCCACGGCCGACGCCCTGGCCCATTTCTACTCGCTTCTCGGCGGCGATGGCTCACCGTTCTTCCGCGACGAAAGCCTCGCCGCGATGAGGACCACGCTGAGCAACGGCCCCGACCGCGTGCTCATCGATCAGACCTCCTTTTCCGCCGGGTTCATGACCAACGCGTCCGGCATCTTTGGGCCATGCCCCGACGCCTTCGGGCACCCTGGTGCTGGCGGATCCCTGGCGTTTGCGGATCCATCTCTGGGACTGGGATTCGCCTTCATCCCGAGCGCCATGCATCCGGGGGCACTCCCCGGCCCGCGGACCCGTTCGCTGGTCGCGGCGATGTATGGCATCGTACCGCCGGGATAGCCTCGCGACCGCCTTCAGATCGTGGATCGTTTTCGAGTGGCGAGCTACATTCTCGCCACCTCCTTCTCCACGATTTATCCCAGGGCACGATGATGTTTTCCAAACTCACCCACCTCAATGCCTTCCTGTCGGCAGTCGTTGCTTCCCTCGTGTCACTCGCGGAGCCGGCGGTCGCCCAGATCGCCGACACCCTCTACTCCGGTGGCGACATCCTCACGATGCGCGGCGACACGGCTGACTATGCCGAGAGTCTGGCCGTGAAGAACGGAAAAATTCTCTTCGTCGGACCAGCAGCCGACATGCGGAAGCACGTCGGTCCTGCCACGAAAACCGTTGATCTAGCAGGCAAGACACTGCTCCCCGGATTCATCGACACCCACGGCCACATGGTCTATTTCGGCAAGAACCTCGTTGATGCCAATCTCTTTGGTGTGACTGGCATTCCCGATCTGATCGAGCGGATGAAGAAGCAGGCACACCGCACTCCTGCCGACGGCTGGATCGTGGGGTTTGGCTATCAGGCCCGCGGCATGAAGGAGGGACGCCCGCCCACGGTCGAGGAACTCGACGCGATCTCGGCAGATCGTCCCGTGATGATCGTCGATAGTTCCGGCCACCTTGGCGTTGGCAACTCCGCGGTGTTCAGGGCAGCAGGCATCTCGGCTGACACGCCGGATCCGAAGGGGGGCTCCTTTGCACGCAAGGCCAATGGCACGTCGCTGCTCGGTCCGATGGAGGAAACGGCCCTCAACGCTGTCCGCAGCAAGCGTCCCCCTTTCACGGGTCAGCTCGCCGACGACGCCATCACCGGTGCGGCGAAGGTCTGGGCAAGTCATGGCCACACGACCGCGATGGAGGCGGGACTCGGGCTCGGCAACGATGACATCGGGATCGTTGTCAACGCGATTGACAAGCAGCTGCTGCCGATCGATCTCTATGTCGCGGCCAAGGATTCGAACGTCGACGATACGGTCGCCGCTGCCTACAACGTATCCTCGCAATACAATCCCAAGCCCGATGGCACCCGCGAAAAACTGCTTGCTGACCGGCCAGACCTCGATACGCGATACGTCAATCGTGTGCGGCTCGGCGGCATCAAGTTCTGGCTCGACGGCAGCATCGACACCGCCTGGTTCACGCAGCCCTATGCCACCAACCCGCCAGGCAGGTCGGGAGTATTCAGCGGCTATCGCCAGATCCCCGACGCGGTGCTCGACGCCGCCTTCGACACCTACTGGCCCACGAACCTCCAGATTCACATGCACATGAACGGCGACGCAGCCGCTGACCAGGCGCTCGCTGCCATCGCCAAGGCAGTGAAAAAGCACGGCATGCGGGACCACCGCCCCGTATTTGTCCACGCCAGCTATCTCCGGCCTGAACAGATCGAGAAGATCAAGTCCTATGGTGCCGTGCCCAGCTTCCTCACCGCGTCGGTGGTGCCCGGTGGGGACGGAGTCTTGAAGCTCTGGGGGAAAGATCGTGCCGCCGTCGCGTTGCCTGCCCGCACGTTCCTGCGGATGGGCCTGCCCTTCACGTTCTCACACGACGCCCCCGTATCGCCGGTGCCGTCGATTCTGGCGCTCGTCGATGCTGGCGTGAACCGAACTGCGTCGAGCGGTGTGGTGGTCGGACCCGACGAGCGGGTTCCACCCTATGCCGCCCTTCGTGCCGTGACAGCACTGGCCGCGTATCAACTGAAAGAGGAAGCCACGAAAGGCACGCTCGAGGCCGGCAAGCTCGCAGACCTCGTGATTCTCGAGAAGAACCCGCTGAAGGTCGATCCCCTGACCATCAAAGACATCCGGGTGCTGCAGACGATCAAAGAGGGCAGGACAGTCTACGAACGATAGCGGCCCGTTGCAGGGTGGCGGGAGCCGGAATCGGCGAGGCGAACCTCCGACCCCTGCGCGTTGCCTGAGGGGCGTCCCGGTTGTAGCCTTTGCGGTTCAGTTTTTTTGAACCACTCACAGACCACACCACAGGGATCGTGCATGCTGGGGCTCGAACGGGTCGGCGTACAGTCGCGATTCATCCTGCTGATGCTGCTGGTAAGCCTCGGATCGATCCTCGCGATCGGCTGGATCGGCTACCAGTCGGCCCGCTCGGCCCTCACCAACGCGGTGCAAAACCACCTGCAGAGCGTGCGGCACTCCAAGACGAGCGGCCTGCGGACAATCCTCGAAGCGCTCCGTGACCAGGTGCTCTCGCTCTCCGACGGCAAGCTGGTAGGGGAGGCGATGCTGAACTTCAAGCAGGCCTACCGTGGTCTGGGAGAAGAGCGACTCACCGCCGAGCAGGAGGAGTCGCTCCGAAGCTATTACACCACGCACTTCCTGCCAAAGCTCAAAGACAATCTGGGGGGCATTCCCCAGCCCGAACAATACATTCCGGCAGAACCGTTCCAGCGGTATCTCCAGTACCACTATCTGGCGGCCACCCACGGGGGTGTCGATCCTCGGCAGCCCGCCGATGCCAGCGTGGACGACTCCCTCTACGGTCTGGCGCACGCCGCCGTGCAGGAGCGGCTTGACAGGCTGGCCACGATGTTTGGCTACGAGGACATTCTGCTCATCGATGACGACACCCTGGAGGTCATCTATTCACTCCGCAAGCGACCAGACTTCGCGACCAGCCTGCAAACCGGCCCCTATGCCACCACGAATCTTGCCAAGGCGGTGGAGACCCTGACCAGGACCAGCGACCGCGATGCCTTCCGAGTCGTAGACACCGAACTCTATCGGCCCGATCTGGGCCGTCCCGTCGGATTCGTCCTCTCACCCATCTTCAATGGGACCGAAATGGCGGGCATTCTCGCCCTGGAGTTTCCCATCGATCGGATCGTGGAACTCCTCACCGGCCATTTCCAGTGGGAACGCGAGGGAATGGGGAAGACCGGTGAGTGCTACGTCGTGGGGCCCGACTTCACGATGCGGAGTCGCAGCCGGTTCATGGTCGAGGACCCGAAGGCCTTCGTGACAGCATTACGGACGTCGAGCGTGACCGCCTCGGTCGTGAACCAGATCGAGAGGCAGCAAACCGTTCTCAACCAGCTGCCCGTCAAGACTTTCAGCACCGAGCAGGCGATGCTCGGACATGACGGACTGACGACGATCAACGACTACCGCGGTATCCCGGTGCTCAGCGCCTACGGGCCTCTCGACCTTGATTCGCTGCGCTGGGCGGTGGTCGCCGAGATGGACATCGCCGAGGCCTACCAGCCGATCTACGACTACGCTCGAAAAGCCCTGCTGGCCGCAACGGCCCTGGCCCTGGCGACGACGCTGCTGGCGCTGGTGAGTTCCTGGCTGCTGGTGCGACCGCTCAAGCAACTCGCCGCCGCGGCCCGCCGGATTGGTGCCGGCGAGTCGGCCGTGAGCGTCGATCTGCATACCCGGGATGAGTTTGGCGAACTGGCCGGCGTGTTCAACGAGATGTCGGCCAGTCTGCGCCGCCAGCGGGCCGAACTCGAGGAGCGGGCGGAGGAGAACGAGAAACTCCTCCTCAACATCCTGCCGGCCTCCGCGATCGAGCAACGGCGGGACGGCGACGAGAAGGCCACGCGTCGTTTCGCCGACGTGACGGTGCTTGTGGCAGAGTTTCGACACGTGGATGAACTGGGCGGTCATAGTGACGACGGCCGCGGCATCTCGCTCCTGGGCGATCTCGTGGCTGCCTGCGACGAGGCTGCCGAAAAGTGCGGTGTGGAGAAGGTCCGGGCCGTCGGCTCCATCTATCTGGCCGTCTGCGGGCTATCGGTCAGCCGGCCCGACCACGCCGCCCGTGTGCTGCTCTTCGCGCAGGAGCTGATCAAGGTTGTGGCCGCCTTCGACCGCGAGCACGCCGCGCCGCTCACACTGTCGGTCGGTATTAATTCCGGGCCAGTCATCGGGGGCGTGGTCGGCCGCCATAAGTTTCTCTACGACCTCTGGGGCGACACGGTCACCATCGCTTCGCGGCTGGCCGCCCACGACGGCACCGCGGTACACGTCACCCAGCAGGTTCACGATCGTCTCAACGACCTCTATGCCTTCGAGGGCCCTATCCAGCTCGAACTCCGCGGCCAGGGGAGCGTGAAGACATGGCGACTCAAGCAGGCGACGGAGGCGTGACGACCATGCCATCATCGAGCATGAACAACCAACAAGCATGACCGATTCACTTCCCTCGGCAACGATCCCGCTGGTGCCCGCCGCCCTCCTGGTGGTGGGCTTTCCTCTGCTGTTGCTGCTGCTTACGGAGCTGATCAATTCCGGGCAGCGGCGACAATGGGCCCTCACGCCCACACTGCGGGCGCTCCGCAACCTGGTCGTGCCGGCGCTGGCCGCCATGCTGTTTGTGACGGATGTCTGGCAGCTTCCTGCCGACACCATCTTCGTGCGGCTGGTGCAGACCGGCTTCTGGCTCTGCGTGCTCTATGCGGGTCTCTCCTTCGTCAATGACGGCGTCTTCGGAGCGGCCACGCGGGGCTCCTGGCAGGAGCGGGTCCCGAAACTGCTCCGCGACCTGACTCGGGCAATCCTGATCGCCATCGGGGCCGCGATCATTTATTCGCAGGTCTGGAAGCAGGAAATCTCCGGCGCGCTCACGGCTCTGGGCCTCGGCAGCATCGTGATCGGCCTCGCGCTGCAAGAGCCGCTCGGCAATATCGTCTCGGGACTGATGCTGCTCCTGGAGCGTCCGCTCAATATCGGCGACTGGCTGATTGCGGACGGCACGACGGGCAAGGTGATCGAAATCAACTGGCGAAGCGTGCACATCGAGACGCTGCTCCATGAAATGCGGATCATCCCGAATGTCTCGCTCTACAAGGAGTCGTTCAGCAACCTCTCCCGACCAACACTCGAGCGAACCGAAACCTACGACATGGGCTTCTCCTACGAGCATCCTCCCAACATGGTGAAGCGAGCGATGCTCGAGCTGCTCCAGACCACAGAGGGCGTCTTACGGCA
>JBBAVO010000083.1:2125-11218 GCA_040397635.1 Pirellulales bacterium | reverse complement strand
ACATCGCGCGGATGCTCGGCGAACCGGCCGGCCTCGAGTTCGTCACGCCCACTTCACCGCTGTCGCTCGACATCCGCGGCATCATGGTGGAGATCGTCTCGGCCAACGACAGGCACGCCGCAGCGGCATCCGCGTTCATCACGCCCACTGATGCCCCCCTCACGCCGCACTCGACACTCGAGCGACGGATCGTCGTCGGCTGGGATGCGAGCCACTGGAATTCAGAACGGTGGGATGAAGAACCGGCCGTGGCAGACCACCGCTGGATGCACGCTGCCGGCCCGCTCACCAACACCTTCTGCGTCTGGGGATCCCGCCGCCGTCCGACTATGACCGCCGGCCTTCATCATCTCCCCGCACTGCAGGCCCGCTCGGCGCACGAGGCTGCCGCAGGCTCCTGCGGCATGCTCACGCTCCTTGATCATCCGACCGTGGACGAGGGAGTGCTGGTTTCAGCCCGCCGCAATCAGCTCGATTCAAGCACCGACTGGCGGCACAACTGGCGCGAACTGCCCACGCACCACGTCGCCTGGAAGACGATCACGATCGCCTCCGCCACCGGCGGCGACGAGGAACTGGCCACCGCCATCTGGTCGGCGATCGAGGCGTTGTCGCTCGATGCCAAAGGACCACTGGAGATCATTCGCTGCCATGTCGAATGCGGCACGAGCGTGGCCCGCCGGGTGCGGGTCGCAGAAATCTCGGCCGAGACGCTGGCCCGCGTGCGACAGCTCTACGACGCCCGCACGTTCCGCGTCTGGTGCCAGGAGGTGCTCGCCGATCCAGGCGAGTCGCTGATCGCGCTTGGGCACTCGCGTTCCGGCGCGAAGCCCGGCAGCACCACGTCGTTCTCGACGGCTCTGGCCGACATCGTCAATCGTCTCGAGCAGGAGCCCCTGCACGCCATTCCCCAGGACCTCGCCCGCGAGTCCGCCTGGCTGGCCCTCGAACTGATCGAATCCACGTAACTTCTTGCTGTGGAAAAACCTCCACGGAGTCTGCGACATGCACATCGAAACGATCCACATCGAACGCTCCGGTTCGCTGACCGGCATCACGATCGACCACCTCGGCCCCGGCGTGCAGGTGCTCCACGGCACCAACGAAACCGGCAAGACATCCCTGCTCGAATTCCTTCGGGCAATGTTCTTCGGCTTCGAAGGGCTGTTTCGCCGCGGCGTGCTCGACCCGCAACTGCCATGCGCCGGCAAGCTGATCGTGCACACAGGTCCGGAGGGACGCCGGCTGGCGATCGAGCGCCGGCATGAGGGCCCGGAACTGGCGACGCTGACGCGGGCCAGCTACGAGGACGACATCGTCGGCCTCGGCGGCGACCAGGGCGACTTCATCTCGATCAAAGACATCGTGCCACCGGTGGATGGCCGCCCCTGGAACCGCCCCTATCTGCAAGACATCGTCGGCGACATCGACGAGCGGACGTTCACCAACGTGATGGCCTTCGGCCTCGACGAGCTGCACGAACTCCGCACGCTCGACCCGGAGGGCTGTGGCAGCCGGCTCTACGAACTCGCCAGCGGCCTCGACCGCTCGAAAGTCACCCGCGTGCTCCGGCACATCCGCGAGGCGATCGAACGGCTCGACTCGAATGATGCTGCCATCTCGCCAGTCGAAGCGCTAAGGCTACGTCGACACGAGGTGCTCGATCGGCTTGCCGCCTTGAACGCGCCGGCCGTGGCGGCCGGCAGTCTGCTCGCCGAACTCGCCCGCACCGACACCGAACTGGCAACGCTCGCAGCCGCAATCGAACGGGCCGTGGGAGAAGAAGACGTCATCCGCGGCGTGCTCTGGATCGAACCGCTCTATCAGGCATATCGGCGGACGTCCGCGCAGCTCGACGCCATGATGGGCACGACGCTCGTCCATGCCGATCTCGACGCCTGGAAGCGGGCGGCGAAGGGCCGCAACAAGCTGGCGCGGCTCGTCCGCCGTCGCCAACGGACCCGCAGCCGACTGGCCCGCAGTCTGGCCGAGGTGCCCGCGGAGTCGGCGATCTGGAAGCGAAGGGCCGCGGTGGCCGCGGTCTGCGAGGAACAGCCTCGCCTGGAGCGGATCGTGGCGGAGGTGGCCCGCGCCGAATCGCACGCGCGGCTCGCCGCGCGGCGCTTCGGCGAACAGGTCGGCACGGCCGGCCTCGCGCGGATCGTCGCGATCACCGGGCCGCTCGACGCCACCGACACGCTTCCCGACGTGCTCCTGCCGGAAGGCTTCCTCCAATCGTTCGGTCCGCTGCGGGCCCGTGCCCGCGACTGCGCGAAGGCCTCTCGCGAGGTGAAGGAGGCGAAGCGGGGCGTGGCCGAGGCCAAGGGCCTGCTCGACGACACCCGCGGACTGGTCAAGGGCGGCGTCGGCCCCAAGGGGATGACGATCGCCGAGGCGATCGAAGAGGCGAGTGGCAGGGCTACCCTCTTCCGCAACCGCCTCGCCGCCACCGGCCAGTTGGCCGACCTCGACAAGTCGATCACCCGCATCGACACTGAAATCGTCCATCTGATGGAGGGCCAGCTCATTCCCTTGGGCTGGCTGATCCCGCTCGGCGCGGTGTTCGTCACCGGCGCGGGCATGCTGCTCTCGGGGCTCCTGCTGCCGCAGACGGTCACCGGTCCACTGGCCTACGCCCTGGCCGCGCTCGGCCTTGCCGGCACGGGGCTGGCGTCGGTGACCACCTGGTCGCTCGACCGCTCCGCCTCGAACCGGCTCGAAGCGGCCCGCGGCCAGAGCGCGATGGTGCACAAGCAGCGGGACGATCTGCTCGCCCAGTGCGGCCTGCTCGATAAGAAGATCCCCACCGACACCATCAACTCGCTCGAACGCCGGGCAGCGCTGGCACAGGCGGAGGTCGAGCGGCTGGAGGAGCTGGCCGCCCGCGAAGGCTCCATGCACGTGCTCTCCGACAAGGTCGCCGTGGCGCAGCAGGCGCTCAAGCGGGCGCTGTCGCTCCGCAAGGCCGCTCGCCTGCGGTGGCAGAAGGCCCTGGAACACCGCGGCCTGCCGACCACGCTCTCGCCGCGCGAAGTGAAGCAGATCGGTCTCCACCGGCACACGCTCCTCGCGCTCGATGACGACCGTCGGCGGCTCTCCGAGGAGGCCCGGCACAAGCGCGAGGAACTCGCGGCATTCGCCAAGCGGATCGACGAGTTGATGGTGGAATGCGATCTCGTCCCGGAGGCGACGCCGCTGGAGCATATCGGTCAGCTCCGCGAAGCGCTGGCGGCCGAGTCGCTCGCGCACCGCCGTCGCGGGTCGCTCACCCGCAAGCTCGAACGGGCCCGCTCGGCCCACCGCCGCGGCAAGAAGCAGCTCGCCGTGGCCGAGCACCATGTGAAGGACTTCTTCACCCGCTGGGCCGTGACCAACGAAGAAGACTTTCTGGCCAAGGTCGATCGCCGTCCGCTCTTCGAGCGGACCAAGCAGGAGGCGGAGGAGGCCGAGGCCGCCTGGCTCGACGGCCGCCGCCGGATCACTGCATCGATCGACATCGACCAGTGGCTGCATGACGAGTCTGCCCACCCTGTGATTGCCGAACTCCCCGGCCGCACCGACACCCGTCGGTCGCTCGCATCGGCCAAGGGCGGACCATCGACCGGCCGCAAGCCGCAGCCCGCCAGTGAGAGCGTTTCCAATGTGTCGCCGCTCGAACGACGGCTGGCCGAGGCCTGCGAGGCCACGGAGCGGCTGCGGGCGACGCACCGCCTGGCCAGCGACCGCCGCGCGGGCATTGCCGCCAAGGTCGATGCCACCTCGCATGATCGGAGCACGGAGGCCCTGCAGGTGGAACTCGCCGATGTCGAGCACCAGCTCGCCGCGCAGCTCGACCGCCGACGGCTGCTGGAACGCACCGGCCTCTTGCTCGAGGAGACCCGACTGACGGTCGCCCGCGACCACCAGCCCCCGGTGCTCCGCGATGCCTCGCACTGGCTGGCCCGCCTCACCGACGGCCGCCACACGGCGATCACCACCACGATCGACGAAGCTCGGCTCGAAGTGCACGATCGCGACGGGTCGGTCTGGAAGCCGGAGCGGCTCAGCCGCGGCACGCGGGAGCAGGTGTTTCTGGCACTGCGACTGGCGCTCGTCCGCGATCTCCAGCGGCATGGCGTGCCGCTCCCGCTCGTGATGGACGACGCGCTTGTGAACTTCGACGACGAGCGGGCCCGGGCCGCGGCCCGGGTGCTGGTCGAATTCGTCTCCGATCAGCCGGGCGAGCGGCAGATGCTCGTCTTCACCTGCCATGCCCACGTGGCTGAGATTTTCGCCGAGGCGAATGCGACGGTTCGCTCACTCAGCGAGCCGGGTCGCACGTGGCGGCGGCCGGAGCCGGTGGCTCTTCCCGCACCGGCCCGCGTGGCGAAACCAAAGCCCGAGCCCACGCCGGCACCGCCGCCCCAGCCAGTGGCCGTCGCACAGCCGGTCGTCTTCCGCGAGGTGGAGCCCGGCGGCTGGCCGGCCGAGCATTTCTTCTTCAGCCCGTCCGGCGGCTACGCCGCCATGCACCGCGGCCAGAGCCGCAAGGGATGAACCGCACATGATTCGCAGGAACGACTTTCCCGACCGCTGAAGGAGCCAGGGGTCGGTGGAAGCCGGAGCGAGTCGGGCTATCCTGCCCTCGAGTCGGAGGCTTTCACCGACCCCGGCGGTTTGGGCCGTTCGACGAATGCCGAGTGCATCTACACCTTCACGATGCCCGACTGGATGTCGCGGAGGTAACGGGCCCGCATTTGGGCCAGAAGCATGCCGAGGTAGGCATTGGCTCCTAGTGACAGAAACAGACCGATCAGGCTGCCCGTCAGCAGTGCCCATGGCTTGTCCTTTTTGACAGTGCCCGCATCCACGTCGGCAATCCGTGAGCCTGTTGATGCCACGACCGGTGCGGCCCGCGGTCGCCGCGAGGCCTCGATCACCGATCGCTCCACCGCCGGCGGCCAGGCATCGGCCACATAGATCTTCACACGGCGCACGTCTCGCGCGTCGGCGGGCACATCGCTCGTGAACGTGTACGGCGTGCCGTTGCGGACGAGATCGGGTTCGACCCGCACGAGATAGTCACCCCCGCCGTCGACGTCGGGCACGAAGGCGGCCTCGATGCCAAACACCGATTGCATTCTCATGGTGAGAGCGACCGCCATCAGCAGGGCCATTGTGATCTGATTCGCGCGCACGAGAGTCTTCTCCAGAAGCATCCAACAAAACACAGGTTCGGCGTAACCAACCCGGCCCGAATTCACCGGGCCTTTTGTCGCCCTGCCGGCGACCCTTCGCCGCCGGCGTCAGGAGGATTTCACCCTCTCGACGCCCCTTTGTGCAACTCCGTCCGTTGCCGACATGGCTGCCCCCCCCGCAAGATCGGTCCCATTCTGCCCGGAGAGGCTGACGATCTCGGCCTGCAGCATCGTGAGGGCGGCCTGCAAAAAGGCCACCGCGATCGGCCCCACGAAGATGCCGATCGGCCCCAGGGCCCCTACGCCGCCGAGCACGCTCAGCAGGGCCAGGAGCGGGTGGAGCTTCGACTGACCGTGCAGGACGATCGGCTTGATGATGTTGTCCACGGTGGAGACCACGCACGCTCCCCAGAGGGCGAGGCCAGCCGCCGCCCAGGTGTTCTTCACGAAGAAGAGCAGGTAGAGGCTGGCGGTGCCCCAGACGGCCGCTGCGCCAACGAACGGCACGAGCGCCCCGAAAAACGTCAGTAGCGTCAGGAGAAACACGCCGCCGAGGCCGGCGACATAGAACCCGAAGCCCGCCAGCACCGCCTGCACGATCGCCGCCAGCAGGGTGGAGCTCACGACCGCCCGGCTCACCTCCTCGAATTCTTCGAGGAGCTGCCACTGATACCGTCGGTCGAGCGGGACGAGCCGAGTGACCGCCTCGAACATCCGTCGGCCGTCGGCGAGGAAGTAGAAGAGGCTTACCGTCATCACGACCAGGCCGATCAGCAGCTTGACGATCACCACCGGCGCCCGGGCCGCGATCGGGCCGATCCATTCCTCGGCCAACTTGCGGAGTTCCGCGTTGACGCTCTCGCTGGTCACGTGCAGGCCGGTGGCATCGTTGACGGTGACAACCAGTCCATCGAGCACATTCGGATCGAGACGAATGCCCCCAGGGCTGCGGAGCATGGCCACGGCATCGCCGCCGGCCCGCGACACGAGCAGGAACAGCGGCACGAGCACGATCAAGAGCACGAACAGCGTGGTGAGCGCGGCCGCCACCCACTCCGGCGCGAGAAACCGCTCACGGAGCCAGCGGTGCAGCGGTCCGAAGATCACCACCAGCATCGCCGCGAGCAACAGCGGCAGCAGGAAGCTCGACATCACGCGGAGCGAGAGCAGGCCGAAGATGACCACGAGGCCGAGGATCACGCCGAATGAAACCAGCTTTGTCATCTGAGAAAGTCCCGGAGACCGCGCCGTCCGCTCCGCGTAGCGTTGCATCGCCACGATCCTGATCACGTGTCAGTCGTGTTCCCGAGAGTGTACGCCAATCACCCTCCGGGCGTCAGCAGTTGTGCCACCTGCGGGGCCATTGTCGCATGGCGAAGAGCGGCCGCGGGCAGTATCCTGCTGCTCATCCCGACGCCCGCAGCCCACCAGTCGCGACCGCCATGACCACGCCCGCCGCATCGCTCGTTGTTCCCGTGCGTGACGAGGCGGGCAACATCGCCCCGCTGGCCGCCGAGATCCGCACCGCCCTCGATGCCGCGGGCATCTCCTGGGAACTGTTTCTGATCGACGACGGCTCAACCGATGGCTCGTGGGCGGAGATCGAGGCCCTGTCATTGGCCGACAATCGAGTCCGTGGCATGCGTCTCGAGCACGGGCGGGGCAAATCGGCGGCCCTCGCGGTAGGGTTTTCGAAATGCCGAGGCGCCAGGATCGTGATGCTCGACGGCGACGGGCAGGACGACCCGGCGGAGATTCCCCGGATGCTTGGCCTGCTCGCGGGAGACTCCCCCCGGGCCGACCTCGTCAACGGCTGGAAGACGCCGCGGCTCGATCCCTGGCACAAGACGATGCCGTCGCGGGTGTTCAACTGGCTCGTCGGTCTATTCACCGGCCTGTGGCTCCACGATCACAACTGTGGCTTGAAGGCATTTCGCCGCGACGTGATGGGCGGCCTGCAGATGACGGAGGGCATGCACCGGTTCATTCCGGTGCTGGCAGCGGCCGAGGGTTTTCGCGTGATGGAGGTGCCGGTGCACCACCGGCCGCGAACCCGCGGCAGCTCGAAATATGGCATCGCACGATTCTTCCACGGCCTCTTCGACCTCACGCGGGTGGCGGCACAGGTCTGGGGCCGGGTCCGTCCGGCCGAGGTTCCCCGCCGGGGCGACTCGCGAGCCCGGCTGCGGCATGGCGTGTATGCCATCCTCGCCACGATGGCGCTGGCCTCGGTGCTCGGCCGCATCGGCGGGGTCGCCAGCGTCGATCGCATCGCACTGGAAAAGAGAATGGTCGCCGACGCCGTGGCCAAGGCGAAAGCCGTTGGCGAGGAGGCGGATGCGGACGCGATCAGAGCGAAGATCGAGAAGGAAAAACGTCTCATCCGGCCGTTTCTCTCCGGCAACGATCGCAGCCGCTGGCTGACGATCCGCAGCCTCGTGGAACGGGGCACGTTCGCGATCGACGACGTCGTCGTGGAGCCTGGCTGGGACACGATCGATGCCGTCGTCCATCCCGATGCCTCCGGGAATCTGCGTCTCTATTCGAGCAAGCCTCCGCTGCTCTCCGTGCTCGGCGCAGGCCCCTACTGGCTGGTGCACCGGCTCACCGGCTGGACGCTCGGCGACCATCCCTTCGAACTGGGCCGGCTGTTGATGGTGGTCTACGGCCTCCTGCCGCTGGCAGTCTTCATGCTGTTCTCATTCCGCCTGATTGATCGCATCGGCACCACCGACTGGGGCCGTCTCTGGGCGGCGGGCCTCGCGGCGGGCGGCACACTGCTCAACACCTTCGCCATTGTGTTCACCAACCACGTGCCCGCGGCGGCCTGCACCGCGGCCAGCGCGTGGTTCGTCCATCGGATCGCGGTCGATGGTCTCCGCTCGCGTGTCGGCTTCGCTGCGGCCGGCTTCGCTGCCGCGCTGGCCGCGGCCTTCGAACTCCCGGCCCTCGCCTGGCTGGCCGCGGTGATCGCGGTGCTGGCCAGCTGCGATCTCCGCCGCACGGTCACAGCCGCCCTGCCTGCTGCCCTGCTCGTCGCCGTGGCCTCGTTCTCCACCAACTGGCTCGCGCATGGCACGATTTCGCCGCCGTATGCCCACCGAGCCGCCGTGGCGCGGCCGCTGCCGCCGGGCGTCGTGCTCCGCGACGGTGAGTCGTGGAACCCAGACAACTGGTACGACTACTCTCTCCGGCTCTCGAACGGCAAGCTGCTAACGAGCTACTGGAGGTCGCCGCAGGGCGTCGACCGTGGTGAGCCGTCTGCCGCCACCTATGCCTGGCATGCGCTCGTCGGCCACCACGGCATCTTCTCGCTCACGCCCGCCTGGCTGCTGGCGATTCCGGGAATCGGAATGCTGGCCATGTCAGCCGGGCGACGACGGGCGATTCGCTGGCAGCGACACGCACCGCAGCCCGTCGATGGGGGTGTAGCTGGCCAGGAGCGGCTCGCTTGGGCGATTGCGATCGTGTCGCTGGTCGTCCTGGCGTTCTATCTCTCGCGGCCACAGCTCGACCGGAATTACGGCGGTGGGTCGAGCGGATTTCGCTGGGCGTTTTGGCTGGCGCCCTTGTGGGTGATGGCGACCGTTCCTGCCGCCGACCGGCTGGCGGGCAGCCGCGTGGGCCGCATGGTAGCGCTCACCTTGCTGGGCCTGTCGGTGGTGTCGGTCGCCTTCCCGACATGGAGCCCGTGGACGACGCCCTGGATTCAGCAGTGGCTCACCCATGCCGGCTGGCTTGGCAGCAGCTGAACTTTAGTGAGTTGACTCCGGCCAATAGGTCGGCAGCTCCGCCTCGATCGTCACCTCGGCAGCGGTGTCGGGATCGGCATAGGTGATCCGGCAGGCGTGCAGCGCGATCGGCCGCAGGCGTGGATCGTCGGCTGACGGCACCACGGCGGCCTCTGTCTGCGGGG
>JBBAVO010000083.1:0-2025 GCA_040397635.1 Pirellulales bacterium | reverse complement strand
GGCCGCAGGCGTGGATCGTCGGCTGACGGCACCACGGCGGCCTCTGTCTGCGGGGGGTTCGTCTGCTGGTTTTTCATCTGCTGGGGTTGCATCCAGTCGTGGTCGGCCACGCCATAGAGATCGTCTCCCGCGATCGGCAGCCCGCGGGCGGCCGCCTGCAGACGCAGCTGATGCATCCGGCCGGTCACGGGCGAGAGTTCCAATAGCAGCCTGTCAGCCGGCAGCCGGCAGCGAAGTCTCGCGAGCGTGACCGCCTCGCGGCCGCCGGGCTGGTCGTCGGGCACGATCCGCGTCCTCGCCTCGTCGGTGATTTTTTCCACCATGTCGCGCCATGTCACCGCCTCGGCCGACATCCGCTCTATTGTCTCGCCATCCACCTCGCCGCAGGCCACGATCGCCAGATAGGTCTTGCGAACCTCGCGCCGCTCGAACTGCCGGGAGAGCTTCCGCGCCGCCCGCGGCGTGGCTGCAAAGAGCACCACGCCCGACACGCCGCGATCGAGCCTGTGTGGCACGCCCAGATAACCACCAGCGTTGTCTCCGTGGAGTTGTCGCCGCAGCCACGACTCCGCCGAGGGAATGCCCGACGGCGCCTGCGTGGCCAAGCCGGCCGGCTTCCAGACCGCGACCACGCCGGTTGCCTCCCGGATCACGTGCACCACGTCCTCAGGCGTGTCCGATCGTTCATGCATGACCATGACCGTCACCTCTGCATCCTCCATGCCGCGAAGGCCCGCGTCGCCACACTGGTCCCTTTTTCGCACATCTCCGGTTGTTATACTCCCCGTCAACTCAATCCTTGGGGGGCATTCTCCCCCGCATCCTGCGGATTCCCATGCCACCTCCACCCACGACATCCTCCTCGATCCGCGTCCTGGTGGCCGACGACCATGAGATCGTCCGTCATGGGCTGAAGAGTGTTTTCAAGGATTCCGAGATCCGCATCGTGGGTGAGGCGACCGATGCCGCAGAAGCGGTGACACTTGCCGGCACGCAGCGGCCAGACGTCGTCACGCTCGATGTCCGGTTGGGGGCCGGCGACGGACTCGACGCGATCAAGGCGATCCGCGAGGCCAACCCCGACACCAGGATCGTGATGCTTTCCTCGTTCGACAGCCCAACCTACATCGCCCGTGCCGTCTCGGCAGGAGCCTCCGACTATGTGCTCAAGACTGCCTCCCGAAAGGACCTGATCGAGGCTGTCACGAACGCCGCCCGTGGCCTGCCCCCGGCCCGCTCTGGCGAGTTCCGGCGGATCTCCCGTTCGATGGCGAACAAATCGCTCCCCGACGACATCGATGTGCCGCTCACGCCCCGCGAAACGCAGGTGCTGCGACTGGTGGCAATGGGGCTCTCCAATCAGGAGATCGCCGACTCCCTCGAGATCAGCATCGAGACGGTCAAGGAGCACGTGCAAAACCTGCTCCGCAAACTGTCGGTCGGTGATCGCACGCAGGCGGCCGTCTGGGCCATCCGCCACGGTCTCGGGTAGGCAAACACGCGGTACAGTGGCGGCAAGTTTTTAACTTGTCCGTGTCCCCGTCCCCACCGGTGGCGGCAAGTTTTTAACTTGTCCGTGTCCCCGCCCCACCGTGGCGGCGAGTTTTCAACTTGTCCGTGGCCACGGGTCGAACTCCTTCGGTCTCATCCGTCGTGCCACCACTAGGCCCGATGCCGGACCTTGAAGCACTTGCCCAACGGCCCCACCAGCATCGCCGGCAGGAGCACGAGGTCGCCGGCGAGCGCGGCCATCATCAGGGCCGCGAGCATCCAGGAAAACCGGCTCGTCGGTGCGAACGAACTGAGCGAGAAGATCAGGATGCCGAGAGCGCAGACAATCGTGCTCTCCGTCATCGCCGCGGCACAGTGTTCAAACGCCGCATGCACCGCCGCGGCCGGCGCGAGGCCTGAGTCGATAGACCGTCGGTAGAACGTGAGGAAGTGCAGCGTGCCGTCGATTGCCATGCCCAGCGCGATCGACGCGGTCATCACGCTGCCGATGTCGAGGGGCGTTTGCGTCCAGCC
>JBBAVO010000082.1:6990-11427 GCA_040397635.1 Pirellulales bacterium | reverse complement strand
CCTCCGGCTCCCATACCCTGTGTGCCCGCGGAAAAATCGCCGTCGAGTACGTCCTTCAACAGCCCGCGTGGCTTTGAATACCGCACGACACGCGCCGTGTCTTTCGTGAGGCCCGCCAGCTCGACCGCCCGTGTTACCGCGTCCTCCAGGAATCCGATCCGATCGACAAGACCGGCATCGACCGCCTGCTGGGCCGTGAAAATCTGGCCGGTTGCCACGCTTGCAAGCTTCTCGTCGTCGAGCTTCGGTCGGCCCTGCTTCACGATCTGTTTGAAGCGGGCAAACATCTCGTCCACCAGACTCTGCAGCACCTTCCGCTCGCGTTCCGCCAGTTCGGGCGTTCGATCCTTGGTGGGGCTGAGCATCTCCTTGAGGGGGCCGCTGGAGATCGAGTCGTCCTCGATATCGAACTTCTTCAGCAGCTTGGAGACATCGAAGTGGGGAATGATGACGCCGATCGAGCCGGTGAGCGTGGCCGGCTCGGCGAAGATCACGTCGTCGCGGCCACCGTTTGCCATGGCGACGTAGTAGCCGCCACTGGCCGCGATGCCGCCCATGCTCACCACCACCGGGAGGTTGCGTTCCTTGGCCAGTTCGGCGAGCCGGTAGTGCAGTTCGTCGCTGCCGCTGACCGTGCCTCCCGGCGAATCGACGCGGAGCACGATCGCCTTCACGCTCTCGTCCTCGGCGATGTGGTCGAACTGCGCGCGGGCGAAGCCGCTGCCCCCCATGATCGCTCCCGCGATATCAACGATCGCCACCTTGGCGGCCGCGATCCTCGAGAGCGAATGGTACTTCTCCACCACCTTCGCATCGCGTTGGAAATACTGTGCCGCTGCCCCGGCGCTGGCCAGTGCGGAGAGCAACGAAATGCCAGCGATCGACCAGGCGATCCAGGCGCTCCAGCGAGCCCAGAAGCCGCCCTGTTCCAGGATCACTCGTGTCGGCGGCAGCGATGGCATCGGTTCGATCTGCATGGTGAAACTCCGGCGGGTGGCTGTGGAGAGACGAATCGCCAGTTTGCCATTTTTCCGCCCATCCCGTTACCCTGACCGCTTGGCATTCACGATTTCCTGGGCACGCATGTGCCTTTGGACCCGTGGATCGCCCGAATCAGCGACGCGAACAGTGCGAGAGGAGTGTGGCGACGTGTTTGTGTGTGTCAGCACCGAGTGTTTTCCCGATCTGCCGCTGGCGAAGGCGATGGAGCGGCTGGCGGAACTTGAGTTCACCGCCGTGGAGATCGACGTTCACGAGGGCGGCCCGCACCTCCAGCCAGGCGGCGTGGCGGCTGATCCCGAGGCGGCGATCGCGGCCTGCAGCGACCTGCAACGGCTGCGGCCCGTGGCGATCTCGTTCGCATCTCCCGAATCTCCCGAACTCTACGACCGCTTCACGGCGTGCTGCCGCCTGGCGAAGTCGCTGGCGGTGGTCACCATGGTGGTCGATGCCTCCGAACTCGGCACCCCCTTCAACGGTGAGATCGAGCGGCTGCGACGGATGGTGTCGATCGCCTCGGGGCTGGGTGTTGTGGTGGGGGTGAAGACCACCGCCGGCCGGATGACCCAGGACGCCGAGACGACCGCCTCACTCTGCCGCAACGTGCCGGGTTTGGGAGTCACGCTCGATCCGAGCCACTTCATCCACGGCCATAAGAAGCAGGCCTCGTGGGAGCCGATCCTCAAGTATGTCTGCCACGTCCACCTCCGTGACACGAAGCAGGACGTGCTGCAGGTGCGGATCGGTCAGGGCTGCGTGGAGTATGGGAAAATTCACGCCCAACTGGAGCGAGTGGGCTACAAGAGGGCCCTGTGCGCCCACATGCCGCCGCTTGAAAACGTCGATCAGGTCGCCGAACTCCGCAAGATGCGGTTGCTTTTGGAAAGCGTGCTCTAAGGTGCGCAGTGACCGCTACCGCACGGTGGAGCTGGAGGCTTCCGCGCGGCTGGCCATCTCGGCGTAGGTCTGCGACTGCGTTTCGTCGCCTTGTTCGGCGTACATCGTCGAGAGGTTGCCATAGGCGACCGCCAACGACCTCTCCTCCAGCTGCTTCGAATCGACGGCGGCCACCATCAAGTCAACGCCCCGGCGGCTGAGAGCCATGGCGTCGTCGCGGCGATCGACCTGCCAGTAGGAGATTGCCATGCTGACGTAGGATTCGCCGAGATGTCCCGCCTCGCGGTCGCGTTCCAGTCGCGGATTGCCTTCCCACATCGGGATCACCCGGTCAAACCAGGTCACTGCCGTGGCATGGTCGCCGCGCTGCAGGCTGTGCATGATGCCGATGCGGAAGAGCAGGTCACCGGCATTTTTGCGTTCTTTGTCGGTGAGTTCACGATGTTCGCCGCCGCGTTCCAGATAGGCGGCGGTGAGCGTCGCGTTGTCGAGCATGTCGGATGCATCGCCACGCACCTGGGCAGCGGCGAGGGCGTCGAGCAGACCAAGCCCCACCTCCCAGTCGATCTGCCGACGACGCCACGGGTCCTTGACCGATTCGCCCATGCGATCACGGACTTCCAGAAGCCGCTTCACCCAGGGGAGCGGCTCGAACGAGTCGGTCGAGCCAGCCGCGACGGCGAGTGCCCCACGGCAGAGTTGCAGTTCCAGCGTCTGCTGGACCGACTCATCCGCCTTGCACTCGGCGACGACGGCCTCGCTGCGGGCCATCCACTTGGGGATCACCCGGCTCTTCTGCTGCCAGGTGCCCTGGGCGATGGCCTGGGCCGTGCCGAGGTGGGCATCGAGCATGATTTCCCTGGCGGCCTGCTGCACCGCGGGCGAACGCTTGGCCAGCAGCGCCGATGACCGACGAATCGACTCGGCAAAATGCTCTACGGCCTTCTGGTGATCGGGAGTAGTGCCGGCGAGTTCGATGCGACCCAGGAGCCGCTCGACCTGTGCCGTCACGAGCGGCGGCGTATTGGGGGTGGCCTTCACGGCCTCCACCACCGCGCGGGCCTCTTCAGGACGGTCAAACGCGAGCAGAATCCCGCCGTGCTTCATCTTTGTCCAGACGTCGGATGGATCGATCTGCTCGGCTGCCTCTGCCAATCGCAACGCGTTCTGCCATTTGCCCTGTTCGCACATCAGTACCATCAGGAGCCGGTGGGCGCGGAGGTGACTGGGATCGATTTCAATGGCGTATTGCAGGTCGGCCACGGCGAACGCGCTGCAGGTATCGATCTCGCCCTCGGCACGCAGCACGAACGACTCGGGGTCGAGCGGCTCGATCATCACCGCGGTGGCCGACTGGGTGCCGGGCTTCACGCTGAAGATCACGCCACGCTCCGGAAACACCTCGCCGATCGAAACGCCCTGTTCGTCGAGGATTGACACGGTGCGCAGGTCGGAGATCTCCAACTGCTTGGCGAGGTCGCCAACGGCGACGGGCTCGGCCAACTTGATGCGGATCGCGGCCACGACATCGCCGTCAAGCGTGACCTCGACCCGCTCGAAGGGCTCAATCTTCCAGAAGAATCCGCGTGTGCCGTCTTCCCGGGTGAACGGTTCGCCCGCTCCCCATCCGGCCCGTAATTCGTCACCCGTGGTCTTGCCCGGATGAACACCGCGAAAGCTGGCAGGGTCGATCGAGAGCGTGGGCATCTCGTCGGGGGTCGCGGCAACCGGTGCGGTGACCGTGGCCTTGATCGGTCGGTCGGCGACCGGCAGTTCGGCGGGCACACGGCCGGCGTCGGCGGTTGCAGCGTCCGAGGTCTTGGAATCGGTTTTCGTGGTGACCGCACCGGCCAGCGAAGCCGGCGGCTTCACCGTCGGCTTGGGCAGCCCGCTCACCTTGTCGGTCAGCCAACGCTTGAGCACGCTCGTCTCGGGGCCCAGCCCCTCCTTGCCCGTCGTTTCCTCGGCGGCTGTGGTTGTGGCCGGGCTCGCCGCCGGAGCTCCAGTGGGTACCAGTTCAGTCCATTCGGCCGTCTGTCGGCCGGCCGGCTGTGCCATCGGCTGGGCGTCGGCACGCAGCACGGCCTGAGCCGGCCTGGTCTCGGCGCGATAGGTCGGCGTGGCGACGTCCATGACCGGCGGCATCGTCCGCTCGGCGGCCGGCTGAGTTGGGGCGACGGCCATCGGCGTCTTCACGGTCGCGATGGGGCCGGTGGCCTGCGGGACCGCAGGTCGGGCGGTGCCGCCCTGGTTGATGCTGGTGCCCTGATTGCTGCTGCCATGGGCCTTCAGGGTCGGGGCCGCCATCGTCTGTGGCTCAGCCTTCCGCTTGGTAGCGGGCTCGCCGATCGACTCGATCCATCGAGGCAGCCGCATGATCGCCCGCGGCGGTTCGGAACGGTTGGTTTCATCCGCGAGGACGACGCCGGTCAGCGCGACGCCAGCCGCGATGGAAGAGAGCGATCGTGAGACGATGAGAGGCAGGCACCGCAGCGTGGCCACGAAAAGATCCTCCTTGGTTGCGAACAGCAAACGCCCTAA
>JBBAVO010000082.1:0-6890 GCA_040397635.1 Pirellulales bacterium | reverse complement strand
ACCGCAGCGTGGCCACGAAAAGATCCTCCTTGGTTGCGAACAGCAAACGCCCTAAGGGCCGCGGGAGGGTAGGTCGCGGCATTCACCGAGTCCAGAGCAGATGCGGCCGCATTCGCATCGGAATCGGCCACCCCTTCCCAACTCTCGCATCCGACGCAGTGTGACCCAGCTCCCCCCCCTTTTTCTGACGGCGTTTCCAGCGCATGCTGGTCGGGTATGAATCATTCTTGTCCGCAACATGGAGTCGTCATTGGTGGCGGATTGGCCGGTCTGGCCGCCGCTGAGGCACTGCTGAACGAGCAGCCCAAGAACGCCGGGGCAGACAGTGCCGGGCCGCGGAGGGTGACGCTCATCGAGCCGTCCGGCCGAGCGGGCGGTGTGGTGGCAACCATCCGCCGCGACGGCTGGCTCATCGAGCGATCAGCCGACAGTTTTCTTGCCGCCCGCCCGGAAGCGGTCGCGCTCGTCGAACGCGTGGGGCTCGCGGGTGAACTCATCGGTGTCGATCCTCGGGTGCGACGGGCCCTGATCCTTCACCATGGCCGCACGCAGCCCGTGCCTGCAGGATTCCGGCTGATTGCTCCGGGGCTCGTAAAAAGCATCCTCGCAACGCCGCTCCTGTCGCCCCTCGGGCGGCTGCGACTGCTCTGCGAACGGCTCGTTCCGGCAAGGGGCCGCGATGTGGCCGATGAATCGCTCGAACGGTTCGCGGTTCGGCGATTGGGTCGCGAGGCATTCGAGCAACTTGTTCAGCCACTCGCTGCCGGCATCTGGACGGCCGATCCGGCCCGCCTCAGCATGGCAGCGGCCTGCCCGGAATTCTTTGCCATGGAAGTCCACGCCGGCAGTCTCTGGGCTGGGGAACGGAAGCGGGTCAGGGCCGTTAGGGAAGCCACACAGGCTGCCGGAGCCCGCTACGGCCAGTTTCTGACACTGGCCTCCGGCATGGAAACCCTGCCGCAGCGGCTTGCCGACCAACTGAAGTCGCGTGGCGTGCAGTTCATCACAGCCTCTGCGACTGGAGTCCGGCAGCGGCCCGACCATGTCTGGGAGGTTTCGCTCCGCGGCGCGGACAACGATGCAGCCGCCGCAGCCACCAGCCTTTCCGCCACGATCGAGGCCGATGCCGTCATCGTGGCAGTGCCCTCGATCAAGGCGGCGGAGTTGCTGCGTCCGTGCGATCCGACGCTGGCGACCGCTCTGGCGGCCATCGAATATGCCGGCTCGGCGATCGTGTCGCTGGGATTTGCCAGAGAGGACGTCGCCCATCCGCTCGACGCCGCCGGGCTGGTAGTGCCGCGGCGCGAAGGCCGACGGATCCTGGCCGTCAGTTTCTCAAGCCAGAAGTTTCCGGGCCGTGCGCCGGCCGGGTCGGTGTTGATACGAACGTTCGTGGGGGGTGCCCTCGATCCAGAGACCGCGGCGCTCGGCGATGAACGGCTGCTGCCGCTGGTGCTCGCGGAGTTGCGGGATGTGCTCGGAGTTCGAGGCGAGCCACGGATCGTGCAGATCGATCGGTGGCTGGGGGCGATACCGCAATACACGTTGGGCCACGCCGACCGGGTCCAGAACATCCGGCGACTCGTTGCCGGACATCGCGGCCTGGCCCTGGCGGGCGCGGCCTACGAAGGCGTTGGCATCCCGCAGGTGATTGCGTCGGGCCAGGCGGCAGCGGCATCGCTGCAGTTGCCGTAGTCGCCCAGCCAAGAGCGGAACTTCAAGCGAGAACAGGAGAGAAAAGAGCAGGAGAGCGAGAAGCGAAGCCAAACCGCTTACTTCTTCTTGCCTGCGGCGGCCTTGCCACCAGCGGCTGCGGCGTCGCCCTCTTCCTTCTTGACCTTCTTCTTCTTCATGGCGGTCTTCACGACCCGCACCTTGGGAAGGCCCAGCGGGCTGCGGCCGTCTTCCCACCGCTCCTGTTCCTTGAGCTTGATGATCCGCTCGCCACGGGAGAGCACGCCTCGGGCGCTGGACGATCCCTTACGTACGCGGAGGCTTTTGTCCATGGTCATTGGCGGGAATCCTTCTCGAAAACGGGATAGAGCAGCTGGCAGTCGGCCGGGAATGCTGCCCGATCCGCACTCCCAAAGAGTAGAAAACACGTGCCCCGGCTTCAAGTCCTTCCCGTGAAACCCCGGCTACTCCGAGCCGCGGGAATGGGAAAAACGCTATGAATCGCTTCTGCCGCGTAAAGCTAGATCGTGACCGCTGCGATCCGCTCCAGGAACTTCTCCATTGATGGGGGCCGGTGGTCGGGCTCCGCGGCGATGCACGCCATGATGGCGGAGGCCAGAGCCGCCGGAATCTCGGGCCAGAACTCATGGATATCGCGGGGCGGGGAGTCGTGCCGCAGGGCCGCCTTGCCGCCCGCGGCCCGCGGCCACGGCATGTCGAGCGTGCAGATCTCGTAGGCGGTCACGCCAAAGGAGAAGATGTCGATCCGTTTGTCGATGTGGCGCCGGCGAACCACTTCCGGAGCCATGTAACTTGGCGTGCCGATCCGGTTTCCGGGCTGGAGAAAGGCTGGTTTGTCGGGAACTGTGAGTCCGAAATCAAACAGCACGAGGCGGCCATCCGGACACAGCATGAGGTTTCGCGGGCAGATGTCCCGGTGGATGAACCCTGCCTGATGCACCGCGGCGATTGCTGCGGCCGCCTGCCGCACGAGATCGAGTCGCTGGGGCGGTGCAAAGGCCTCTCGGGCCGACATGACCGTATGGAGCACGGTACCTGGAATGAACTCCATCAGGATGTAGGATTCGCCGGCAGTTGACTCACCCCACTCCAGCGTCTTGGCGATGTTGGGGCCGACGATGTGGGAGCCGATCTCGCCCTCACCGGGTTTTTTCAGTCCACGGTAGCGGCCCTCCACGGGGGCGGTCTTCTCGCTGTCGATGATCTTCAAGCCCCGCACCTCGCCGGTGCCGATATCGCGCACCTTGTAAAACTGCGACATCGTGCCGGTCACGCTCTCCCGCATCCGTTCGTAACGGCGCCAGAGATCGACACGGGGCTTCCCGCCAAAAAACCGGGAGAAGAATCCGGGAGCGGCCATGGGCGGGCATCTGGGGTGGGAGCTGCTCGCCGCGGTGCGATGCCGGCAGTCCGGGCAGCGATTTACAGGATACCACCAACGAGGATGGAGCGAGGGAGAGTTGCGAGTCCCATCGAAGCAAGGCCTTCTCGCCCTCGCTCCCACCGGATTACCGTGGCGGACGCGCTTTGAGGGAAATACCGCACCGCCCTCGCCTCAAGCGGCCTGGCATTTACTGTCCGTTGAAGTCGCTCTTGAGATTGAACCGGAAGGCTTCGCCCGTGTTGCGACCCTTTTTGACCGTTGCGGTGAAGCCCGATGTTTTCGCATCGCCATAGGCTTTGGGGATGAGATACTCCACGGGCGGCAGCGATCGCGGCTTTTTCTGTGCCTGCTCGAGGGCCCACTTCTCGTACTCGGCCTTGGCGGTCTCGATGTCGGGAGGCGGGGCCTCCGGAGCCGTCGGTCCGTCGATGATTTCGTAGCCGCCCTTCGTCTTCGTGAACGTGACGGCATAGTCGCCCACCGCCGTGCCTGCACCAGCCTTGCCACCTCGCGTGGCGTTGAGCGTGAACCGGCCATCGGCTCGAGTCATGCCGAAGGCCATCAGCCCGGTTCCGCCGACTGGCTTGAACGTCACGGTCACGCCTTCAATCGGAGCGCCATCGAGGGCAACCATGCCCTCGACCATTTCAACGCGAGGGCCGGACCGCTGGCACCCTCCGATTGCACCAATGAACAGGCAGCAGGCAGCAGCAAGACGAAACGCGAAGAGGCCACGGAACCGGCGCCCGCCACCGAAACGATTCCTTGCCTGCATCACGTGTTGCCCCGTTTATTCGGTGAGGTTTTTCGACTCGCCGCCCTTGACCGTGCCAAGTGCGCCCCACACGCCCCACCGCGAGTTACCGGTGTTGGTGGTCGAATGGGGCTGAGAGAGATCTCCGCAGTCGATCTGCGAAGCGACCCATCGCACCGAGCCATCGCACATCGAGACGTTGGCGCCGTCGCCGTGGTTGCTGCTTACCGTGGCATAGCCGTAGCTTCCGCCGTAGGGATTGCCCCCCGAGGCGCAACGCAACCCGTTCGGTGGCACGACCGTATGGAAGCCAGTAGCGCCATTGAGGCCGCTGGCCCATCGAATACCGATGTCAAACTGATCGGTCGAGAATGGGGCGATGATCCCAGTGCCATCGGTGCGAGCCATGCACGTCGACGGCGGCGTCGTGCCGCCGATCGAGGCGCTGACAGCGATGCCGCTGCGTGGATTGCTGTTGCCGGTGGCTCCGAGCACCTCGCCGAGCATGACCGTCTTGGACGTTCCGTCGAGAATATCCTTGGTGCGGCAGAGGCTGCTGTCTCCCTTGCGGAAAGGGCCTCGCCAGTTTGTGAAACCGGTGTCGTTGTACTGGACGAAGATGTCACCCCAGTTGCAGTGGTAGCTCGTGGGGCCTCCGGCCCAGGACACCGTGCGGTTGCGGCCGACCGGCGCGAGGTCCGAGACACACATGAGTTCGTCGACGTACACCGTACAATTCGGGTTGCTGAAGGAAATGGTCGTGCCCGACACCATGACTCGCACGATCTTGTCGTACCGATCCTGCTGCTCCATGAAGGGAAAGATCTGCGGGATGTAGCCGTAATCGCCAATCGGATAGCCGATGCTCGACCGCACACTGTTGTCGAACCGATTGAAGAACTCCGGGTTGAACGAGCCGGAGGGAAAACGTTGTTTGGCGCTGTCGAAATTGAGCACGGCCAGCGACATTTGCTTGAGCCTGTTCGAACACGCACTGCGACGGGCCGTTTCTCGTGCCGCCTGCACCGCCGGCAAGAGCAGGCCGACCAGCGTGCCGATGATGGCGATGACCACCAGCAACTCGACCAGAGTAAAACCCCGTCGGCTGGCACGACAGGTCGTCGCGACACTTCGGCTCATCGAACACCGGAATGATCGACACACGACATATGCTCCCAAGGCAAGGTGCGGGTCAAACAGAACGCTCCACTCCCAGAGGGTCACGGCCGACATCGGCATGCGTCCGGCCATCGCGCCACCCGATAGCCAAGGAAGCAGACGAAAACCGGCCAACGTGTCTGGTGCCCGCCACCCCGATACCTTTCGAGTCTAGCACCCCCCCGTGAGGACGTCAATTTTTCGGGGGGCACGCACGGAGATGGCAAGCCTGAGCGATCAGGCTTTCTTGAGGGCTGCCAGTTCGGCGTGCGCGGCTGCGAGTTCCTTCTCCAGCCGCGGCACCTCGGCGGGGTCGTCGGGCTGCTTCTTGGCGCCCGTCAACAGTTGCTGCAGCTTGGCGATTTTCTGCTGCAGCACATCCAGCCGCTTCTTTTCCTTCTTGTCCATCGAATGAGCTCCACTGGGATGAGCCTGTCACATGGGCCACGCAAGGTCGATAGCCACGGGCGCGGCATCACTGTGCGGGGACAGTCGCCGGAGCAGTCTCGGAACCACCTGCAGCAGGGTCGCGAAAGACCGACCCCGCCTTGCCATCTCGATAGCGGTTGGCGCCCCGATCCGAGCCCTCGTCCGAGTCGACTCCCATCTCCCCATCGCCGCGGGATGCGCTGGAAGGCATGCCCACGCCGCCGCTTTCAACCTGATTCGGCCCCGTGTGCAGCTGCCGCATCCAGCCAGAGAGCAGCACGACGGCCAACGCCAGCCCGAGCGTGACGGAGAGCCACTTGGCGCGGTCGTTCCGCACCCACTGCGTGCCCTCTCCGCGACCGACCATCGCGCTGGCAAAGTAGAAGGCCACCAGCGCCAGGAGAAACTTCGCACCGAACAGCGCGTGATAGCTGGTCTGCCGCATCCACTGTCCATCGGCCCAGCCTTCTGCCTTGACTCGCCCGTTGAAGAGGAGAAAGTTGGCGAGGCCGCTCGCCAGGAGCACCGTGATCGCGACGATGACCCATGGCAGCCAACGGCGTCGGACCGCGTCGTGGATCCTGTCCCGTGTGGTGGCATCGAGGTCGAAGACCGCCGGCACGAGTGCGAATCGGGTGAACACAAGGCCTCCCATCAGCGCGATGGCGGCGAGTATGTGGGCCCAGCGGAGGAGGAGCAGGGTCGGATCCATGGGACATTCCTGGAGAATGGGTCGGGGAGGATTCGAATCGTACCCGATGGATTGCCCACCCCCAAATGAGCCACGTCGATCGGCCGTTTGTCGTCTCCAGCACAGTGCGGCTACAGTGCGGCCATCCTGCAGAACAACTCCCCCCGAGCCATGCCATGCTTCCCGACGAACTGCCTTCTCCGGACGACTCGATGGAGGATCTGCTGGCAGCTTTCGGGCAAGGCCTGACCGGGGAGCAGACGCATGCTCGGTGGATGCGGCTGGCGCTTGAGGAGGCAAGGATCGCAGCCACCGAGGACGAGGTGCCGGTGGGCGCGATCGTGGTCGCAGCCGGTCGTGTGATCGCGAGCGCCCACAATCAGCGGGAACAACTTGCCGATCCGACCGCCCACGCGGAGATGATCGCGGTCACGCAGGCCGCGGCGGCGCTCGGATCATGGCGACTGGAGGGCTGCACGCTCTACGTCACGCTCGAGCCGTGCCCGATGTGCGCCGGCGCGATTCTGCAGGCCCGCGTGCCTGTCGTGGTGTGGGGCGCACCTGATCCCAAGGCTGGCGCCGTCGAATCGCTCTACCGCCTCTTCGAAGATCCCCGTTTGAATCACCGCGTTGACCACACCGGCCGCGTGCTCGCCGAAGAATGCGGCCAGATCCTGACCACCTTCTTCCGCGGAAAGCGGAAGTGAGGGGCCGTTCGGCATAGCCGTCGCCGCACTCCACGGGCACCTAGCCGCGTTTGTTGATCGGCTCGAAATCGC
>JBBAVO010000081.1:0-11518 GCA_040397635.1 Pirellulales bacterium | reverse complement strand
GCATTCCGCCCGACGAGGCGGTCATCGTGCCGCACGAGTCGCCAGCCGCGCGGCTATCGCAGAATGAACCGGCTCCCCGGGATGCTGCGCCATGATGTCGCCGCCGCGGGACACCATGCCCCCCGCACCGCGATGGCCCCGCTGGAGGCGACAGTTGACCGGCAAGCGTGCGCTCGTCACGGGGGCATCGTCTGGCGTGGGGAGGGCCGTCGCGTTGGAACTGGCCCGCCGCGGCGTGCGGGTGCTGGCGACGGGTCGCCGGGGCGAGCGACTTGCCGCCCTGGCGGCCGAAGCAGCCGGCATGGCCGGCGGGCCGCTTCTCCACGAGGCCGGCGACATCACCTCGTCCGACTTTCGCCGGCATCTGATCGACGTGGCGAACAAGCAACTCGGCGGGCTCGACCTGATCGTGGCAGCGGCGGGGAGCGGAGCGATAGGCAGCTTTCGTGACGCCTCTCCCGACACGCTCGCAGGGATCATGGACGTCGATTTCGTCGCGCCGGCGGAGCTGGTGAGGGTCGCGTTGCCGGCCCTGCGTGCAGGCCATGATCCGGCGATCGTGCTCGTGGGCTCCATCCTCGGCTATCACGCGCTGCCATTGCACGCGGAGTATTGTGCCGCGAAAGCGGCGGTCCGATCGCTGGCTGGAACCCTGCGGATCGAACTCGCAGAGGATGGCATCGGTGTGTTGCTGGCCAGCCTCGGCCCCACGGAATCGGAGTTCTGGAACCACCTGCTGACAGGACGCCGCCCCAGCTGGTCGCGCGGCCGGGCGATGTCTGCCGTGCGCACGGCGCGGATTATCGTGCGGGCGCTGGTGTGGCGTCGGCGCGAGGTGCTGCCCGGCTGGCGGGCCAAGGGATTCGCGTTTGCGGCCCGCCTCTTCCCTCGGCTGATCGATCGGGCGATGATGCGTCGGATGCGGCGCAGCCGGTTGCTGTCCTGAGCATTCGCCCATGAGCTTTCCACCCACCACCGCGACCTTTCCGCCGACGGCATTCCATCCGGAACCGCTGCTGGCGTTGGCATGCCCAACCTGCTTTGGTGCCATGGCAGTGGGCACCGACCTGCTTGGGAAGGCGGCCGAGTGCCCGCTCTGCGGCTGCGGCTTCCGGGTGCCGCGGACTGGCATCGCAGATACGCCGTCCCAGCCGGCCGTGGCTGCTTCCGCAGCGAGTCCCGAGGCGGCGCAGCCGGCACGACAGCGTCAAGAGCGCCGTGAAGCGACGCCAAACGCACCTCCACCCAAACCGGCCGGCCCACCGGCGACAGAGAACCCCTTCGACGAGCCGCCCCCCCAGGCACCGGTGAAGGAACTGCAATTCCAGGACCCGGTTCGAACAGTTGGCAGCGGCGATCAGGTGATCGCGCTCCGCCGACTCACTCCGGAGGAGAAGGCCGTTCGCCGCGCCCGGCGAAATCTGATCATGATGCTGACCGGGGTCTCGATCCTGATGGCGATCGTATTCTCACTTGGCACAAAGCGGCCCAAACGCCGCGAGTGAGCCCCGGATCGTTCGTGCATCACGCCGCGGATGGCCACACCCGGCGTGAACCCGCCATCACAACGATTCGCCGATGGCGAGCAGTTCCTCGGCGTCGAGAACCGCGTCATTCGACTCGAACAGCCGCCGGATGGCGGCGCGGTGGATCTTCATCTTCGTACCCCCCACGCCAAGGGCGCCATAGACGACCGCGGTCCCTTCCTGCCTCGCCTTGTCGGTGGCTGCAATCCCTGCGATGCCTGCAGGTGGCACGGCATTCAGGTCGATCAAAACCTTGGCCCGAACGAGCATCCCGCATTCAACCAGCCCCCGACCTGTTGTCCCCAGCAGCGTGACGCCCGCAGCCCCTGCCGCCACGATCAGGTCGGCCGCGGCGAGAGCGGCGGCCAACGGCGTGCCTGGCCGGAGCGTTTCAGCCGTGATCGCGCCGTCGGCGAGAACAGGCTCGAGTCGGCTCCCCGGCACGGCTGACGCAATCCTTTCACAGACCTGCTGAGCCCGCGACAACGACCGCGACGCGACCGTCACGGCCACACCCTTCCTGGCCAGAAGCCGGGCAACCCGCTGGCCGACGGGGCCGGTGCCGCCGAGCACCACCGCGCGAAGCGTGGCCGCCGCCGCCGGGTCGCCGAGCGGCAGATGCCTGCCAGCCGCCACCACGGCTGCGCTGGCGGTGGTGTTGGCTCCCGCCGGATCGAGCAGCACGCTCACCCGCACAGGCCCGAAGAATGTCGTCCGCACCCTGTCAAACACAGCCTCTGCGGCGGCCACGTCGGAGCCGCCCACGAAGATCGCCGTCGATGCGAGGTCGTCACCGCCTCGCGTGAACATCGCCCCGTGCACGAGCGGCACAGCCGCATCGGGCGTGACATTGCCGTGCCGCAGGAGCACGTCGGCGCCGGCATCCACCGCCACGACCGAATCAAACGTGCTCGGCTGCGGATCACCGTCGAGTTGGATAAGAATCTTTCTGGCCATCGTCACTCCTCCAACACGAACGCCCGCCACAAGGGCGGGCGTCGCGATTGACATGTCTTCTTCTTGGACTCGTCCCAAGCCGGCGGAGCCATAGATGGCCCCGCCGTCGCTCTATTCTGTCTAGAACCCGCGGAACGGATGAGCGGCCTTGTCCTTGCCGGCGACCATCTCGTCAACAGAGGGCTTGCCATGCATCGCGTTGGCGATGGCATCGACGGTGGCCTTGTAGTTGTATTCGTAAATCTTCTTGTCGTCCTCGGCCTGCCAGTGGATGAACACGCCGCAGACGATCACGAGGTGCTCGGCTTCGGCCTTCGGGATCACGCCGCTGGCAACACTGTCGGCAACGGCCTTGGCGACGGCGGCCTGCGCTGGTCCGAACATCTGCACGGCCTGCTTGGCACCCTTGATCGTGACCTTCGTGATCATGACGGTGGCGGGCTTCACGGCCAGATTCGGCGTGAGCACGGCCAGGAGGTTCGAGTGTCCCTCGCTCTGTCGGGCCAATGCGTTGGCAAACGCCACGCCCACCGGACCATCCTTGCTGCCGATCAGCAGGTCAATATGGGCGATCTCGTTGCCGTCGCCTGCGAGCGCCTCACCAATGTACATCGACATAAAACCTGTTCTCCATTTCGGGGGAATTTACATACCGTGCACAGGAGGCCAGAGACTACCATTCGGCTTCAGTCCTTCAAACCCGGCTCAGCCAAACCGGCCACGGGGTCATCGTGAGTCGCCCGAATACCGCTGCTGAATCGATCCGCGACGGATTCGCCGGACAACTCATCATTCTGGGAGCATCCGTCAGGGCACTGACGGAATCGGCAATCCGCGCCGGCTGGGCCGTGCATGCGGCGGATCTCTTCTGTGATCTCGACCTGCAAGCGATCGCCACGACGGCCGTGCCCGTGGGACACGGCACTGCTGACGCGGCCACGGGATATCCCTGGAGCCTCTTCGCGGCGGCCGAGGGCTTTCCGCCGTCCACGGCCTGGTGCTACACCGGCGCGGTCGAAAACTATCCCGATCTCATCGATGCCATCGCCCGCGTGCGTCCACTCGCCGGCAATCCGGGCGACGTGGTCCGGCGACTCCGCGACCCGCTGCAACTCGCAGCCGCCGCCCGCGCGGCGGGGCTTTCGTTTCCCGAGACGATGTCCTCGCCTGACTGCATCCCGCTCGATGGCACGTGGCTCGTCAAGCCGCTGGCCGGCGCCGGCGGCCGCGGCATCCGGCGGTGGACTCGAGCCGTGGCGGCGAACCACACCGCCGATCGAGCCAACGCACCAGACCAGAAGCACATCTGGCAACGCTTCATGCCCGGCACCCCCCTCTCGGCGTCCTTCTGTTTCGCAGATGGATTCACGCGGCTGCTGGGCGTGAGCCGGCAGTTCATCGGGGAGCCGTGGTGCCATGCAGGACCGTTTGCCTGGTGCGGCGCCGTGACTTTGCACACCGCCAGCGGTCATCCGCCGGTTGATGATCGACTGGTTCACCAACTCGAGCGCCTCGGCGGCATCCTGGCCGCACGGTTTCGGCCGGTCGGTCTGGTCGGGGTCGATCTGGTCGTCGATGCAGGCGGCAGCGTCGAAGTGATCGAGGTCAACCCGCGGCCGACAGCGTCGATGGAACTCTTCGAGCGGTCGGCCGCAGGCTCGATCGCAGGCAGTCACCTCACAGCCTGCGGATATGCAACGCCTGCCCGCAGCCGGCGCGAGCAGACGCTCCCGCAGTCGGCATGGACGTGGGCGAAAGCCGTCTTATTTGCCGCGGTGCCAACGCCTGTCTCGCAGCCGCTGATCGATCACCTGACGGATGAGACGAGCCCGTGGACGCAGGCCGACGGCGGCTGGCCATCGCTCGCCGACATTCCCCGCCCCGGACAAATCATCGCCGCCGGTGCGCCAGTGGTGACGATCTTCGCGGCTGCCAGCACGCCCGACGCTACGCTCGCCAGTCTCCGCGATCGCGTCGCCCGCATCGACACGTTGCTGTCGGCGCGAGTGTGACGCATGGGTCACACACTGCGAGCCCGCCCGTAATGCAATGCTAGCCCGCCATCCGCCGTGGCATCGTCTCCATGCCCGCCGCCGCCAGCGAGACATAGTGCATCAGGTAGGCATCTTCCGTTGTGTCCTGATAGAAGTCCTTCAGAACCGAGATCGCGCGGAAGCCCAATGATCGGAAGAAGAGCTGCGCCGGAAGATTGGTTTCCCGCACCTCCAGCACGATCCGATTCCGACGTTCAGGAGTCAGCTTGCCGATCAGCTTCTCCATCATTCGCGTGCCGACGCCCAGCCGCCGATGTGACCGGGCCACGGCGAAATTGAGCACGTGCAGACGGCTGCGGTGCAGCTCGTAGATCATGAAGGCGACCACGGAGTCACCCGACTCGGCCACCATGCCGATGCAGCTTCTCTGCCGCAGGCAGCGTGTGAAGTCCTCGTCGGACCAGGGAAACTCGAAGGCCTCTGCCTCGACATCAAGTACCTCTCGCATGTCACGACGGATCATCCAGCGGACGTGAATCTTGAGCCGTTCTTCGTGTGTCGATCTCACGGGTGCGCAACTCCCTGCGTCTGGAACTGGTGTGGTCGGTGCGAATGTCGCCGAGTCCGCGGTTCATCCGGAGGACCAGCGGCCCTCCGGCAGTCGGCGGGGGGCGGACCGTAGCAGGCATCCACGCCGCAGCCAAGAGCTTTCGCGGCCGCTTTGGCTCCGTCGCAACCGGCCAAGCCAGCCTTGACCGCCTCCCCTGCGGCGCCTACTGTCCCTGCCCTTCCCTCGGGAAAAAGAGCCTTCGGGAATCGGACCGTCGGGTGCGTGTGCGCGGCATGCCCGCCACGACGGCAAGACTCACGACACAACGAATGGCACCGCGGATGCACGACGAACACCGACCGCTCGACGGCCGTTCCCACGGCAGTGCCGCCACGGCATGGCTCGCGTGGCTCTCGCTGTGCGCCGGCATGATCGGCTGCGCCGGCCCGGCGATCCGCAGCCAGAGCCCAGAAATCGAGGCTCTCGCCAGCCTCGAAGCCGATACAAAACTCATCGGCGACTACGCGGCCCCCTGGGGACTCAATCCGCAGCGGATCGAACGCGCGGCGCTCGTCACCGGGCTCGCCGGCACCGGCAGCGATCCCGCTCCTAATGCCCAGCGGCAGTCGCTCATGGCCGACATGCAGGCCCGCGGCGTCGTGGAACCCAATGCCCTGCTGGCCTCAACCTCCACGTCGCTGGTGTGGGTGCATGGCTACCTGCCGCCGGGCGTCCGCAGGGGGGATCGCTTCGACGTCCACGTCGAGGTGCCGCATGACTCCGATACGACGAGCCTCGGCGGGGGCTGGCTGATGGAAACACGTCTGGCAGAGATGGCGGTGCTCGGCAGCCGCATCCGCGATGGCCATGTGCTGGGCGTCGCCGAAGGACCGCTGCTCGTTGACCCCGTCTCGACCGGCACGCTCGATTCGATGTCGAAGCTCCGGGGCAAGGTGCCAGGTGGCGGCGTGGCGCTCCAGTCGCGGCCGATTGGCCTGATCCTCGCCCCGGAACACCGCTCCGTCGGTCTCTCGAAGCGGATCGGCGACTGCATCAACCGTCGATTCCACGCCTCCATCCGTGGTGCCAAACGGGGAGTCGCCACCCCGAAGACCGACCGCTACATCGAACTCGAAATTCCACCCGTCTACGCCGACAACCTCGGCCGCTACATCCGCGTCGTGCGATGCCTGGCCGTCGTCGAACCGCCGGGTGGTCGTCATGCGCGACTTGAGTTGCTTCGCCGGCAGCTCTCCGATCCAGTCACGGCGCCGGGAGCGGCACTGCGACTGGAGGCGATCGGCAAGGAGGGCGTGCCCACGCTCCGCGACGCGCTCGAGTCGAAGGATGCCGAGATCCGCTTCGCCGCCGCCGAGGCGCTGGCCTACCTGGGAGAGTCGGCCGCGGCCCCCCATCTCGCCGAAGCGGCCACCAGCCTGCGGAGCGCCCGGGCGGCGGCCCTCTCCGCGCTCGGAACGCTCGACGATGCCAACGGCATCGACGCCCTGAGATCGCTGCTCACCAGCACGAGCGCCGAAACCCGCTACGGCGGCTTCCGGGGACTCTGGAAGATCGATCCAACGTCGCCGCTGGTGCGGGGCGATCGCCTGGGAGAGGCCTGTTCGCTGCACGTGCTCGACGTGAAGGGGCCACCGCTGGTGCACGTCACCCGGAGCCGGCGGCCCGAGATCGTGCTCTTCGGCACCGAACATCCCGTGGGCGACGGGCTGCGGGCCGAGGCGGGCCCGACGATCGTGGTCGTCATCGACGGCCCGACGGCGATCGTCAGCCGCTTCGTCGCGGGCGATCCCGATCAGCAGGCCGACGTTCCCGCCAGGGTCGAAACGATCGTTCGCGCGATTGCCGACATGGGCGGCACCTACCCGGACATCGTCCAGTTCCTCCAACAGGCCACCTCCCATCACGCGCTCAAGAGTCGTCTCGTGTTCGACGCCGTGGCCGAGGAGGACGGCAGCATGAGCGTGCACGAAGAGGCCTCTGCCAGAATCCGCGACATTCCATCCCCATCATCTGACGAAGACGCGCCGGCCGGCGACGGTGCCGCCGACGCGGTGCCGCCCACGGACGCGTCTTCATGACCAGACTCACCGCCCTCGAACTGTTCGGCTTCAAGAGCTTCGCCGACCGGACGCGGTTCGAGTTCCCCGCGGGCATCACGGCGGTCGTCGGCCCCAATGGATCGGGCAAGTCGAACGTCGTCGATGCCATCAAGTGGGTGCTCGGCGAGCAGTCGGTCCGCAGCCTCCGCGGCCGCGACATGACCGACGTGATCTTCGCCGGATCGGGCGGCCGCAAGCCGCTCAACGCCGCCGAAGTGTCGCTCATCTTCGACAACGCCGACGCCCTGCTCCCGGTCGATGCGCCGCAGGTACAGATCACGCGAAGGGTCTACCGCAGCGGCGAAAACGAATATCTCATCAATGGCGAGGCCTCGCGGCTGCGTGACATCCGCGAACTCTTCTCGGGCACGGGCGCCGCCACCCAAGCGTACAGCGTCATCGAGCAGGGCCGCGTCGATGCGTTGCTCGTGGCGTCGGGCAAAGACCGCCGCGCCGTCTTTGAGGAAGCCGCCGGCATCACCCGGTTCAGGGCCCGACGGACGGAATCGCTCCGCCGTCTCGAACGCAGCGAGCAGAACCGTCAGCGACTGGCCGACATCGTCGGCGAGGTGTCAAGCCGGCTGGAGACCGTGCGGCATCAGGCGGCAAGGGCACGCCGTTGGCAGCAGATGACCGATCGGCTCCGCACGTTGCGTCTTGCGGCCGCGGCACAGGATCTCGCCGAGGTCGATGCGGCCGTGGCCCGTGTCGAAGGCAGCCTCGCGAAGACGCGGGACGATCTCTCGGCGACCGAGGCCCGCGTCAACGCCGCCGCCGACACCGCCGCGACACTCGCCGCCATGGAGCTCGAACTGCAGCCGAAGCTCGAGTCGGCGCGGTCAGCGGTCGCCACTGACAAGGCCCGTGCCGCAGCCGCCGAGGCCACCCTCGCAGGGTTCTGGACCCGCCGCCGTGAGCTCGAAGGGGAGCAGGCGCGGCTCGAGGACGATCTCCGACGGGCCGCCCGCGACCAGGTGGCAGCGATCGAGGCCGTTGCCGCCGCCCGGGACGAGGTCGCGGCGATCGAGGCAGAATCGCGTGGCATGGTCGATCGACTGGCTGCCTGCGAGCAAGCCGCGGCCGGTTCACACGAGCATGCAACGCGGGCCAGGCAGGCGGTTGTCGATCGTACGACGAGGGTTGACGAGCTGGAGCGGTCGCGGCAGACGATGCAGTCGGACCTCGATCGGGCGGCCGCACGGGTCGAGGAATCGCATCGCGTCGCCGACTCCTGGCGGACGAGGATCGACACGGCCCGCCTGCAACTGGCGCGGATGCTGGAATCGGCCGCCACCTGGGAGGGCACGATCGCGTCGCTCACCCAGCGGATGAACGCGGTGGAATGCGAACTGGAGACGCTCGACGTCACGCAGCGACAGCGGTCGGAGGCGGTTGACGCCGCCTGGCAGGCACTTGCCGGCTGGCAGTCAAAGCTGGAGGCCTGCCGCGAACGTCGCACGATGCTCGAGGAGATGATCGGCCGTCAGGAGGGATTCTCCGACGCCGCGCGGAAGCTCCTCGCCGAGACCGATCCCTCGTGCGTGGTGCCCGGACTGCTCGGGCCGCTGGCACACCAGTTCGACGCCGAGGTGACGTGGGCGTCAGTCGTCGATCTCGCGCTCGGCTCGCTCGCCCAGGCGCTCGTTGTCACCTCGCTCGACGACCTCGTGCGGTGGCAGGCCGAATGGTCGGCAACCGACGGATCACGGGCGGTACTGGCGGCTGGCGGCCGCATCGGATTCGTTTCGTCCCAGGCAGTGCGTGAGGGAGCGGCCTTTGCCGCCGATGATGCGCGAGGCGTAGTGGGTCGCCTCGACCGCCTCATCGGCCTGCCAGATTCCTCAACATCCGCGCTGCCGCCGGCCGGTGGTCAGCAGATCGTGGCCCGGCTGCTGGCACGGGTGTGGGTCGTCGAACGGCTTGCCGATGCCGTCCCACTGATTGCCGCGGCGCCGCCGGGCACGCTGTTCGTGACGCGGGGTGGTGATTGCCTCTCATCCGAAGGGGCTCTGGAGATCGGTCTTCCAGGTGCCGCCACCGGACTGGTCGCACGGCGGAGTGAACTCAAGGCGCTCGACCAGCGTCATGATGAACTGACGCGAACCGTGGCTGAGGCCGGGAGTCTGATCGAGCGGCTGCAGGGCGAACTCGCCGCCACCCGCCAGGAGATTCGCCAGGCTCAGACGCGAAAACAACAGGCCGCCGAACGCATCGCCTCGTCACGGACGGAACGCGACCGCACCGCTCGCGAGCAACTCACGGTCGGCGAGGGCATTACCGCGCTGGAATCGAGCCTCCACGACGCCGAGCGACAGTCGGTAGAACGTGCCGCCATCCGTGAGGCCGCTCAGGCTGCCATCACGGCGATTGACGGTGAACTCGCCGCTGCGCGGCACGAACTCGGCCTGGCCAGGAACGATATCGACACCCTCGACCGTTCCCGCAGCGAGGTGATCGACGAGATCCACCGGCTCAGGGTGGGGCAGGCCACCTGCGACGAGCGACTGGCAAGGGCCCGTGATGGTGTCGCGGACCGGCTCACGGCCCTGCAGACCCGCCGCACCGACCTCGACGACGCGATACGCCGGCGGGGCGACGCGGAACAGCGGCTCGCCGGCATCGATCTCGACCTTCTGGCCGCCACCGCCGGCCACGCCGAGGCGATGGTCGCGGCGGAACGCTCCACGGCCACGCTGACCGACCTCGCGACGGGCCACGAGTCGGTCATGGCCGACAGGCGGGCCATCACCACGACGCTGGAACTGGCGCGGGCCGAGGCGGCGCGTCTCGCCGAGACGATCCACTCGCATGAACTCGAAGCGGGCGAGGCGAGGCACCGCCGCACCCGGATCGTCGAGCGGATTCGCGACGACTACGACATCGCCATCGAGGACGTCGTCGCCCAGGACACCGCGATCCGCCACGATGCGGTGACATGCCACGCCGACCAGCCCGCAGCGGCCGCTGACGGTCAGGGCAGCGACGCTGGCGATGCCCCCACCATTCCGTCTGATCGAGGCGAACTCGATACAGAAATCGAGACGCTGCGACGCAAGCTCTCCTCGATGACGTCGGTCAACATGGAGGCACTTGCAGAAGCGGAGGCCCTGACGGAACGGCTCACGGGCCTCGAGACCCAGTTGGCCGACGTCACGAATGCGAAACTGGCGATCGAGCAGCTGGTCTCCCGGATCGACGACGAAAGCCGCAGGCTTCTCGGGGAAACGATCGAGACGGTCCGCGGGCACTTCCGCGAGCTGTTCGAGCGGGTCTTCGGCGGCGGTCAGGCCGACATCGTGCTCGAGCCCGGAGTGGACCTCCTGGAAACCTCTGTCGAAATCGTGTCGCGGCCTCCCGGCAAGGAGCCGCGGAGCATCTCGCTGCTCTCCGGCGGCGAGAAGACGATGACCTGCGTGGCCCTGCTACTGGCGATCTTTCGCTCGCGTCCCAGCCCCTTCTGCGTGCTTGACGAGGTGGACGCCGCCCTCGACGAGGCCAATGTGGACCGATTCGCCGGCGTGCTCCGCGACTTTCTCTCGTCCACGCAGTTCATCGTCGTCACGCATTCGAAAAAGACGATGGCTGCCGCTGACACCCTCTACGGCATCACGCAGGAGGAATCGGGGGTGTCGAAGCGGATCTCGGTGCGGTTCGAGTCCGCGGCCGCCGTCGTGGCCAGACCGGCCAAAAAAGCGGCCTGAGCCCCCGTCTGAGCCCGCGTCCGACACCCGGCCGCCCGTCGGATCACCGGTCTGACCGGCGCTTTCCCCAAGAACGGCTCAAGTCTCACGACGTGATCTTTCGATCTAACCCTCTGTGCGGTCATGCCGCGAACGTGTCCGGGTGAAAAACCCAGTCACGGTCGCGGGCAGAGGCAGGGGGGGACACCTGCGAGTCATGGAGCCGGACGACGACGCCTTTGCGCGTCTGTTGTGTCCGGTTCCCTCTCACACCCCCTCCCGGAGCCTCAAGGCCGGACTTTGTGGGGTCGACGACGCGGTCGATTCCACGACGACATTTCCGCGTCATGGGGGGCTGGGTTCCGCTGCTCAGAAGGGTGCGGGCTGGCCAGGACAGTTCCGGACACGAATGATCCACATGGAGTCCAAGTGATGAAGGTTTTCACGACAGGCCAGGTCGCCAAGATCTGTAAAGTTGCTCCCCGCACGGTGAGCAAATGGTTCGATTCGGGTCGGCTGAAGGGCTACCGCATCCCGGGCAGCCAGGATCGCCGCATTCCCCGCGAGTACCTGATCAAGTTCCTGAAAGAGCACGGAATGCCGCTCGGCGACCTCGAGGACGAGGCGATGGCGAAAGTGCTGCTCGTCGGCCAGGATCAGGTCCTGATCGAGAACCTCAAGAAGCAGCTGC
>JBBAVO010000080.1:0-11551 GCA_040397635.1 Pirellulales bacterium | reverse complement strand
ACAACAAGTCGGACATCCTCCTCGTCTCCTCCACCTTCGCCGATCCCGGCTCGCCCAATTCCACCGCAGAACCTGAAACGCAGTTTGCTGGTGCTGCACTTCGCGTCCTGCGAAGCAGTCTTGGACGAGCCGGGGATCGGCGGAAGCTCGAGGAGCATTAGGATTTTTCGACCTTCTGAGGAGTGCGCTGCCGTAGGTCGTGGGAGGAGAAAAAGCCGTAGCGACGAGACTTCTGCCGTCCCCGGCGGCGCGTGGTCGATACGCCGCGGGTGCATGCAACGATTGGATGGCGGGTATATGCTCTTGGGCGTGAGGCCCCCTCCATGACAACATCCGCAAAAGTTCCCGTTTGTCTGGGCGATACCGTGCTGTTGGCCGACGTGGGCAACTCGCGGATCAAGCTTGCCGCGGTGTCGGACCACGGCGTCGACGCCTCGGGGGTGCGGCGGCTGCCGACGGTGGCCAAGCGGCAGGACCTCGACAGCCGCGAATTTCGCACTGCCAACCTGGAAAAATGGCTCAATCAGGCCGCGCCCTCGGCCGCCGTGGTGCTCGTGGCCAGCGTGCATGACGGTGCCGCGGCCAGGCTCGAGGCCGCCATCGCCGAACTCTCCGCCACCCGACATCGTGTGTTGAGGCAGCGGAGGATCGGGCATGGGGATCTGCCGCTGGAGGTGCTCGTGGACGAGCCTCACAAGGTCGGGATCGATCGTCTGGCGGCGGCTGCTGCTGCCGGCTTGGTGCGGCAGCCGGGCCGCGGCGCGATCATCGTTGACTGCGGCACGGCCGCCACGGTGGACCTCGTGTCGCCGGCCGGCGGATTTCTGGGGGGCGCCATTCTGCCCGGGCCTGCCCTGATGGCTCGGGCGCTCGCAGAGGGCACGAGCCGGCTGCCGGCCGTGGCTGCACTCGAGCAGCAGGCACCTCCGGCCATGCCCGGCCGCTCGACGCAGGAGGCGATTGCCGCCGGAATTGGCTGGGGGATTCGCGGAGCGATCGCGAGGCTCGTGGAGGAAGCTCGGGCCTCGATCGGGGCGGAGGCCGACGTGATCCTCACCGGCGGCTGGCGAGGAGCGGTCCGCGATGCTCTGCCCGGCGCGACCGAGATGCCGGAACTGGTTCTCGCTGGCATCGCGCTGGCGGCCGACCGAGCCTGCGCCCGGTGATGTCCCAAGTCTTTGGGCAGCAAGTCTTTGGGCAGCCTGGGAAATTCCGGGTAGACTCCGAAGGCGATAAGGTCTTCTTTCCGTAACGCATTCAGGACGCCATGACCGCAGTGAGTACCGTACAAAAGGCTGATTCCAGGCCTGATCATGCCCGGAAGCGGGCGCTCGCGGCGGCGCGGGTTGCAGACGAGACGCGTGGCACCGATGTGCATGTCCTCGATCTTCGGGGGCTGACCGACGTTTTCGATTACTTCGTGGTCGCCACGGGCGCGAGCCGCAGGCAGCTCCACGCCATGGCCGACGAGATCGAGCAGGTGATGAAGAAGGAGATGCACGACACCCGCCGCGGCGTCGAGGGCTACGAGGATGGCCGCTGGATCGTGATCGACTACGGCGACGTCGTGGTGCACCTGTTCGATGCTGAATCGCGGGAATACTGGGATCTCGAGCAGCTCTGGAGCGGCTGTAAGACCGTGCCACTGCCGTCCACCACTACGGCCACGGGAACGTCACGGTGACCGCGGCAGGCGGCGATGCGAGCCGCGGGTTGGTGCACGATCCCCTTCGGGGGGGCACGTTCCGCGGTGCGATCCGTGTCATGTTTCAGTCCGCACTCGAACGGCTTTCTGCGGACGGCGTCGTCAGGATTCCAGCGGAGGACCTGCCGGGGCTCGTCGATCAGGTCCGCGAGACGGCTGACCCGAAGTTTGGCGATTATTCCGGCACGATGGCGATGGCGTTGGCCAAGCGGGCGGGGCTCAAGCCGCGGGACATGGCCATTGAAATCATCCGCCGGCTCGATGTGGGAGACCTGTTCGAGCCGCCGACGGAGCCGGTAGGCCCAGGCTTCATCAACCTTCGCGTCCGTCAGGATGCGTTGGCCCGGGCGGTCGTCGCGGCCGTACACGATCCCCGGATGGGAGTCGCGCCAGTCGCCGAGCCCGAGACGGTCGTCATCGACTTCGGCGGGCCGAATGTTGCCAAGCCGATGCATGTGGGGCACATTCGCTCGACCGTGATCGGCGACGCACTGGCCCGAATCCTGCGGTTTCGCGGCCATCATGTGATCACCGACAACCACCTTGGTGACTGGGGAACGCAGTTCGGCATGATCCTCTGGGGCTGGAAACACTGCCGCGACGACTCCCGATTCACCGCCGACCCAAGCGCAAAACCAACCGCCGAACTGACTGCCGAACTAGCCCGGCTCTACCGGCTGGTGCGGAAGGTTGCCGATGCCAAGCCGGAGGAACTCGCCCGCGATCCCGAGGCGGCGGCCCTCGCGGCGCGGTATCCCAACACCGGTCGGGAGGTGCTCGCCGAAACGGCGAAACTGCACGAGGGCGACCCCGAGAACAGGGCCCTCTGGGAGCAGTTCATGCCCCTCTGCCGGTCCGAGATCGACCGCATCTTTTCACGGCTGCACGTCTCGTTTGACCATACCCTCGGCGAGAGCTTCTATCAGCCAATGCTGGCTGGCGTGGTCGCGGAACTGATGGCGGATCCGGCCGTGGGGGCTCGTGAAAGTCGCGGGGCAATCGGCATCTTCCTGGGGGGCGAGGATGCGCCCCCGTTCCTGATCCGCAAGGCGGACGGTGCGTTTCTCTATGCCACGACCGACCTGGCCACGCTCAAGTGGCGGATGGAACACTGGAAGCCCGACCGCATCCTCTACGTGGTTGACAGCCGGCAGGGCCCGCATTTCGAGCAACTATTCGCCACGGCGAAGCTCTGGGGCTGTGGCGACCGCCAGCGGATCGACGGGGTGGAACTCGTCCATGTCGCCTTCGGCACGGTGCTGGGTGAGGACGGAAAACCGTTCAAGACGCGGGCTGGCGATACTGTCGGCCTGGAGGCACTGCTCGACGAGGGGGTGGAGCGGGCGGGCAGAATGCAGCACGCCGGCGACAAGCCCCAGCCCGCAGACGGCCGACCGCACCACGACGGCGATACGACTCAGCACGCCGGCGCGGAAGGCCGTGCCGGCATGGGTGCTGCCGAGCAGCGGCATGTGGCCGAAATCGTCGGCATGGGTGCGATCAAATACGCCGACCTCTCGCAGAACCGCACCACTGACTACGTCTTCAACTTCGACAAGATGCTGCAATTGACCGGGAACACCGCTGCCTACATGCAATACGCGGTAGCGCGGGTCGAGGGCATCTTTTCGAAGGGGGGAATCAACCGCGCGACGCTGCGACAGTCGGTGAAGGGCGTCTCGCTCTCGACGCCGCAGGAGCGGGCGTTGGCCCTGGAACTGGTGCGTTTCAGCGAGGCCCTGGAGGACGTGGAGATCGACTACCGTCCCAACGTGCTGACGGCTTGGCTCTACGAACTCGCCGGCTGCTATTCGAGCTTCTACGACGCCCTGCCCGTGCTCAAGGCGGAGGGCGCCGAGCGGGACAGCCGCCTGGCGCTCTGCGATCTTACGGGGCGGATTCTTCGCGAGGGACTCGAACTCCTCGGTATCGGTACGGTCGACAAGATGTGATGGAGGCAGCGGCATGAGCCGGCAGCTGGAAGCGATTCGCAACATCGGGATCATCGCCCACATCGATGCGGGCAAGACCACGCTCACCGAGCGGCTGCTGTTTTTCACGAAGACGAGTCATCGGCTCGGCGACGTGGATCGCGGCACCACGATCACCGACTTCGATCCGGAGGAGCAGGAGCGGGGAATCACGATCTATTCCGCGGCGGTGACGTTTCGCTGGCAGGATGTCACGGTAAACCTGATCGACACGCCCGGGCATGTCGATTTCACCGCCGAGGTGGAGCGGAGCCTGCGGGTGCTCGACGGGGCGGTCGTGGTATTTTCCGCCCGTGAGGGGGTCGAGGCCCAGAGCGAAACCGTCTGGCGACAGGCCGACAAATACGGCGTGCCACGGATTGCGCTGATCAACAAGCTCGACAGGGAAGGGGCCGATTTCTTCGGCACGATCAGGCAGATCGAGGAACGGCTGTCAGCCCGGCCGCTGGTCCTGCAGGTGCCGCTGGGCCTCGGGCCGCCCCATGTGAAAGATCCTTTTCGCGGCCTGGTTGATCTGGTGGAGATGCAGCTGCTGACCTTCGCCTCCAAGGAGGATGCCCTCGCGGGCGGTGCCGGTTCGGCGACGGTGACGAAGTCGCCGATTCCGCCCGAGCTGGCTGACGTCGCGGCGGAATGGCGGGAGCAGATGGTCTCGACACTGTTCGACTTCTCCGAGGAGCTGGCCGAACTGGCCTTGGGCGACGCGCCAATCCCCGTGGAGGTGATCCGGAAGGCAGTCCGTCAGGCGACGATTCGTCGGCAGGTGGTGCCGGTGCTGGGCGGTTCGGCGCTCGACTGTATCGGCGTGCAGCCGGTGCTCGACGCGGTGGCCTGGTATCTGCCGAGTCCGGCCGACGTGCCGCCGGTGGAGGGGATCGATCCGTCCAAGCAAGCCGCTGGCAAGAAGGCCGTGACGCCGCTGGCGGTGATTGCGAGAAAGGCCGATCCGAAGGCGCCGTTTTGCGGGCTCGTCTTCAAGATCGTGGCCGAAAAACATGGTGACCTTTCGTTCGTGCGGGTCTATTCCGGAACGCTCAAGGCGGGCAGCCGGGCATGGAATCCGCTCCGGCAAAAAAAGGAAAACATTGCCCAACTCTGGCACGTGCAGGCCGACCGCCGGGAGCAGATCGAACAGGCCGAGGCAGGCGATATCGTGGGCGTGATCGGTCCCCGATCGAGCATCACGGGCGACACACTCTGCGACGCCAACGACCCGATTCTTCTGGAACAGATCGAGTTTCCCGAGACGGTCATTTCGATGGCGATCGAGCCGGAGACGAGCCTCGAACGCAAGAAGCTGTCCGACGTGCTCGAGATGATGAAGCGGCAGGATCCCACCTTCCGGGCCGTCGAGAGCGAAGAGACCGGTCAGACACTGATTTCGGGCATGGGAGAGTTGCATCTGGAGGTCATCCGGCACAGGCTCGAACGGGATTTCAACCTGCGATGCCGCGTCCACAAGCCGCGGGTGAGCTACAAGGAAACGCTTGCCCGGACCGTGACGGTGACGGGGCATGTCAACCGCCAGGTGGCGGGCCAGACGCTGGTGGCGGAGGTCACCCTGCGGGCCGAGCCGACCAACGAGCAGGCGGGGGTGACCGTGGAGCAGGGCTGGTTTCCTCAGGCCGAGGCCGCCGCCGCCGCGGCAGCGGTCATGACGCAGTCGGTTCGCGAGAGCGCCGAGCGGGGTGGGCTGAAGGGCTGTCCGCTTTGGGCGGTGCGGATCGTGGTGCTGGAGAGTCGGTTGCCGGAGCCGCTGCCGACCGATGTGGCGATCCGGATGGCCGCCGCCGATTGCATTGACCGCATGCTGAGCGAGGCCGGGACGGTGCTCCTCGAGCCCGTGATGCGGGTGGAGGTGACGGTGCCGGAGGAGTACCTCGGGGATGTGATCAACGATCTCCAGCAGAGGCGGGCGATCATCACCAACACCGAAATCAGGGGTGGGATGAACGTGCTGACGGCGGAATCACCGCTGGCGAGCATGTTTGGCTATTCCGCCGCGGTCCGTAGTGTGAGCCAGGGAAGGGCCAGTTTCACGATGGCCCCGCTGAAATACGGCCCCGCGCCGGCCGAAACTGCCGAGGCGTTCGTGTAGAGCGGGCGAAGACTGACCGCCACGTTTGACACGACGCCCCAGACGGAAGGGCAATCCCGGCACGATTTGGCCGCGGAAAAGCAGTGTGTTGACACGGGGCATGGGTGACCATAGATTTCGTGCTTCATCCGCAGCGACTCCCCGCGGTGCATCGAGGCCGCAGGATGGGGTCGCAGAAAAAAGCCTTTTCGGAGGCTTTTCTTCAGTTCTGCCAGGCAAAAAAGCCGGTGCAGGCGTGCGATGAGAGCCGCCGAACTGATGGTTGTGTCTGTTGTTTTGACCTGTCCGTGTTTGATTGTTAAGCCGTTCCGATCTCGGGTTATTGGAGTTTTTTCGTGGCCGGTCCGACACAAGAAATCATCCGAATTCGCATGGAAGCGTACGACCACGTGGTGCTCGATCAGAGCGCCGCGGAGATCGTTGATACCGCGAAGCGGACCAACTCCGAGGTGCACGGCCCAATTCCGCTTCCCACGCGGATTGAGCGGTACACGGTGCTCTCGAGTCCGCATATCGATAAGAAGGCCCGTCAGCAGTACGAGATTCGCACGCACAAGAGGGTGATCGACATCGTCCAGGCGACCGCTAAGACGATCGAAGCCCTCAACAAACTGAGTCTTCCTGCTGGCGTGGACATCAAGATCAAGGCGTCGTCGCGGTAGAGGCCGCGGGCAACGGTCGTGATGTTCACGGGTTCGTTTTCGTACAACTTCACCATTTTCAACACACTGAGGAGCGCACGACACGGCATGCTTGGAAGGCGTTGCGGGTAAGGCTTGGGGCAGGTTGCCCAGGTGCTCCCGCAGCCAACGGCTTCGAGCGTGATCGAGAGATGGGATCGCTGCCGGCTGCAGAAATGCTTCTGGCTGCATAGGATGCTGTCTCGATGGCGATGAATATGGCTGCAGAAACAAAGGCTGATTCCGCTGGTCGGAAGGGCCTGCTCGGCCGCAAGGTCGGGATGACGCAGGTGTTTGATGCCAACGGCGCTGTGGTGCCGGTCACTGTGATCGAAGCTGGCCCGTGTTCTGTCACGCAGGTGCGGTCGGTCGAACGGGACGGCTATGCAGCCGTTCAGATCGGCTTCCTTGACAAGCCGCGCCGGTTGGCCAGCCGGTCTGTTCGCGGGCATGTCGCGAAACTCGACAGCCGTCGCTCGAAGCGGGCTGCCGAGGCCGGGGTGACGGCTGTCGCCAAGGCCGACTGCGAGCCGAAGCGGTTTGTCCGCGAGCTTCGCGGGGTCTATGCCGGCGTCGAGGTCGGCGGCGTGCTGACGGTCGACCTGTTCGAGGGTGTTGACTTCGTTGACATCGTCGGCACCTCCAAGGGGCGTGGCACGGCTGGTGTCATGAAGCGACATGGCTTCAGTGGCCAGCGGGCCAGTCACGGTGTGAAAAAGGTGCATCGTCATCAGGGCGGTACGGGCATGAACACATCGCCTGGTCGTGTCTTCAAGGGCAAGCGGATGGCTGGTCGTTTCGGCAACGAACGGTCCACCATGCGGAACGTCAAGCTGGTGAGGATCGATCTCGAAAACAATCTCCTGCTCGTGCGTGGGGCGGTGCCTGGTCCCAACGGCGGGTACGTGGTGGTGCGGCAGACCAACAAGGTCAAGCGTCGCGGTGGGCCGGCTCCCACTGGTGGCGCGAAGAAGAAGGCTGGTGCCAAGTGAATCTTGCCGTCTATGACATTTCTGGAAAGCAGGTCGGTTCCTACGAGATCGATCCGGCTGAGTTGGCTCCCTCTGTAAACAAGCAACTGCTCCATGACGCCGTTGTGATGTACCAGGCGAATCAGCGGCAGGGGACGTTTCGCACGAAGAACCGTGGCGAAGTCGCCGGCTCGACCAAGAAACTCTACAAGCAGAAGGGCACGGGTAACGCTCGCGCCGGTGCCCGGCGAAGCGGTACGCGTCGTGGCGGCGGTCACATCTTCGCCAAGCGCCCGCGGGATTTCGGCTGGCGGATGCCAAAGAAGGCGTTGCGTGCCGCCACGCGGATGGCGCTCGCGGCCCGGCTGGCCGACGACGAGGTAAAGCTCGTCAGTGGTCTCGAACTCGGCGCTCCTAAGACCGCGGTCGTTGCCAAGTTGCTCAAGACGCTTGGGATTTCGGAGAAGACCGTGCTGGTGTCTCCGGCGAAGCATGACGACATGCTCTGGAAGAGTGCCCGCAACATTGACGGTGTGTCGGTGTCGCCGGTTGGCGATCTCAATGCCTGGTCGTTGCTGCAACCGCGTGCGGTGCTGATGACCACCGCGGCCATTGATGCCTTTCGTGCGTCGGTGGCGAAGGTGGCGGATGAAAAGAAGGCCGCTGCCGGCAAGGCGGCTGGTGCGACCAAGAAGCCATCTGCTCGACGTGGGGCGGCCAAGGCCGAGAAGCCCGCAGCGTCGAAGCGTGCTGAAGGTCGCAAGCCCGCCGCGCGGGCAGCGAAGAAGGAGAAATAAGACATGTCAGTTCCAGTTCCCCCGCCTCCGGCATTCACTCCGCGGCTCGCTCCGCATCATGTCATTCTTCGTCCATTGGTGACGGAGAAGGGGATGCACCGCGCGACCCGCTACAACGCGTACACCTTCGAGGTAGTCACGGAGGCCACCAAGGCCGATATCCGCCGCGCTGTCGAAGAGCTTTTCAACGTCAAGGTCGAGAAGGTCGCCGTCCAGAATCGCGTTGGCAAGATGCGTCGCAGTCGCATGCGGCGAACCAGCACGAAGGCCTGGAAGAAGGCGGTCGTCACGCTCAAGCCCGATTCCAAGATCAATCTGTTCTGAAGGCAGTCGCACTCCCATGGGTATTCGCACCTACAATCCGACCAGTCCCGGCCGCCGCAATGCGAGCGTGTCCGACTTCGCCGAGCTGACGCCCGGCGCAGCGGCGCCCAAGCAACTCCGTCTGCGGAAGAAGAAGAAGGGTGGCCGCAACAATCAGGGCAAGATCACGGCTCGGCATCGTGGGGGCGGCCACATGCAGCACTATCGCCTGATCGACTTCCGGCGGAACAAGGACGGCGTTCCTGGCAAGGTCGAGTCGATCCAGTACGACCCGAATCGCACGTGTCGGATCGCCCTGGTGCACTACGCCGACGGCGAGAAGCGTTTTATCCTGGCTCCTGAGGGGCTGAAGGCTGGCGCGACAGTGCAGAGCGGCGAGACAGCTGCACCCGAGGTGGGGAATTGCCTGCCGATGTCGGCGATCCCGCTCGGCATGCAGGTCCACAACGTCGAACTGCAGGCTGGCCGCGGCGGACGGCTCTGCCGGTCGGCGGGTTCGTCGGCGGTGCTGGTGGCCCGCGAGGCTCAATGGGCCCAGCTCACGCTGCCGTCCGGTGAAATTCGCCGCGTGCCGGCTGCGTGCCGTGCAACGATCGGAGCCATCGGCAATTCTGAGCACATGAACGTGGTGCTCGGCAAGGCTGGTCGCAAGCGGTGGATGGGTATTCGTCCGACGGTTCGTGGCACAGCGATGAACCCCATCGATCATCCTCACGGTGGTGGTGAAGGCCGCACGAAGGGTGGTCGTCACCCGGTGAGTCCAACCGGCAAGAGTGCCAAGGGCGGTGGAACGAGGAAGCCGCGGAAGCCTTCGGGCGCCGCGATTCTGCGTCGGCGAAAGAGCCGTCGCTATGGCCAATTGAAGCTCAGGTAATCAGAAACTGCTCAGGTAATCGAAAACGAAAAGCCCGGCGGCGGCATGCAACCGGCAGACGCAGCACCAATTACGATGGAATCCAGCAACCATGGGTCGTAGCGCAAAAAAGGGTCCCTACATCGATCCACGCGTGTTCGAGAAGGTGGAGTCCCAACTCTCTTCCGGCAAGCGTGATCCGATCAAGACCTGGTCGCGTTCGTGCACGATCGTGCCGGAGTTTATTGGCCTGACGTTCATGGTTCACAACGGCAAGCAGCATTTGAAGGTTTTTGTCACCGAGGACATGGTCGGGCACAAGCTCGGCGAGTTTGCGCCGACGCGGACGTTCCGTGGTCACGGCGGCAAGGTGAAGGAAGCAGCGGCCCCAGGCGGGGGCAAGTGAACTCGAGCCAATCCAGGTGATTCATGCCATACACAGCCACTCATAAGTACGCCAGCATCAGTCCGCGGAAGGTTCGCCATCTGGCCAACCTGGTCCGTGGGAAGTTTGCCGACGAAGCCCTCGACATCCTCCGCTTCCAGCCGCACCGTGGTGCCCGCATGCTGGAGAAGGTGATCAAGAGCGCGCTTGGGAACGCTGAGCACAAGCAGGCAGCGGGGCTTGACGACCTCGTCGTTGTCGATGCTCGTATCGATCCGGGCCCGATGTTCAAGCGGATTCGGCCGCGGGCTCGCGGTATGGCTTTTGGGATCAAGCGACGGATGTCGCACATCAAGGTGGCACTCGACTCGAAGGTGGTCGAGGCGGCAGAGTAAGCAGAGTACGACGGTTCGCGCGAGTCAATACGCAAGCGATTTCAAAACCAAGCGATTCACCAACACAGCGATTCACCAGTAGGGCGATTTACATGGGCCAGAAAGTCAATCCCGTCGGATTCCGGACCGGTATCACCGAGCCTTGGAAGAGCCGATGGTATGCCGCCAAAAAGGATTTCCGCGAGCTGCTTCTCGAGGATTTCAAGGTCCGTCGATATTTGAAGACCAAGCATCGTGCCGCCGCGATTCCGAAGGTGGAGATCGAGCGGACGCGGGATGAAGTGAAGGTCATCGTCCATTCGGCCCGGCCGGGTGTGATCCTTGGTCGCAAGGGGCAGGAGGCTGATCGCCTGCAGGAGGAACTGCAGGAACTGCTTGGCCGACGTGTGAACCTGAAGGTCGAGGAGGTCAGTCGCCCGGAGATTCAGGCCCAACTGATTGCGGAAGATATTGCTGACCAACTCACGAAGCGGGCTGCGTTCCGTCGGACGCTCAAGCGTGCCCTGGACACCACGATGGACGCGGGTGCGAAGGGTGTGAAAATTCAATTGTCGGGTCGGCTCGGTGGTGCGGAGATGTCGCGGTGCGAGAAGGCGATTGCCGGCTCGATGCCGCTCTCCACGCTGCGGGCCAAGATTGATTACGGATTCTGCGAAGCTCCCACGGCGCAGGGGCACATCGGAGTGCAGGTGTGGGTGAACCAAGGTATGTACGAGGAGAGCGGCGATGGCGCTGATGCCCAAGAGGGTCAAGCACCGAAAAAGCCAAAGAGGTCGTATAAGAGGTGACGCCTCACGTGGGAACCGCGTCGTCTTCGGCGACTTCGGCCTCCAGGCCGAGCAGCCGGGATGGCTGGCGGCAACCACGATCGAGGCAGGTCGCATCGCGGCCCAGCAGTACCTCCGCAACGAGGGCCGGCTTTTCGTGCGCGTGTTTCCCCATAAGTCGATCACGTCGATCCCGCTCGAAACCCGCATGGGCAAGGGCAAGGGAGAACCTGAGTATTGGGCAGCCGTCATCAAACCCGGCATGATCCTCTACGAGATTGGTGGAGTCACTGAAGATGCGGCTCGCGTGTGCCTTGCCCGGCTGGCGCACAAGATGCCACTGCGGGTGAGGTTTGTGAAGCGGCGCGTGATGTAGGCAGGAAGAGCTCGGAACGATCCACGGGAAAGAATCTACGGTCATGACGAAGGTACGAGAACTCAGGGATATGGGCGAGGAGCAGATCCGGCTCGTCTGGAAGGACGCCGCCGAGACGTTGTTTCGGCTTCGCATCCAGGCGCAGACTGAAAAACTGGCATCGCCGGCCGAAGTGCGGAAGCACCGCCGAACCATCGCGCGATGCCAGA
>JBBAVO010000079.1:1386-11668 GCA_040397635.1 Pirellulales bacterium | reverse complement strand
TCGCCGGCCAGACCTCCGTGGGGCTCTCCTTCAACCAGCCGGTGGAAACCTTCGAGAGCATCGTCATCGGCACGGTGAACCTGCTTGAGGCGATCCGCATGCTCGGTCGGTCGATCCGGCTCTACAACGCCGGCAGCTCAGAGATGTTTGGCAACACCGGTGACCAGCCTGCTGGCGAAACGACCGTGCTGCGGCCCTGCAGCCCCTACGGCATTGCCAAGGCGACCTCCTTCTGGCAGATCGCGCAGTATCGACAGGCCTACCAGATAGAAGCCTGCACCGGCATCCTCTTCAATCATGAGAGCCCGCTGCGTCCCGAGCGGTTTGTGACCCAAAAGATCGTGGCGGGTGCCTGCCGCGTGGCCGCTGGCGAACAGGACGTGCTCAGCCTCGGCGACCTCTCCGTCCGTCGCGACTGGGGCTGGGCGCCGGAGTATGTCGTTGCCATGCACCGCATGCTGCAGACGCAGACGCTCGAGGATTTTGTCATCGCCACGGGCCAGACGACGAGCCTCGAAGACTTTGTCCGCGAAGTGTTCGCCAGCCTCGGTCTCGACTGGCGGAAACATGTTGTCCGCGATCCGGCGCTGACGCGGCCGAGTGAGATTCTTTCGGGCCAGGCCGACACGTCGCATGCCACCGCACAGCTCGGCTGGACCGCGCGATCCCACATGAAGGACGTCGCGCGGATGATGGTGGAGGCGCGGCTTGCAGCGCAGACCCCGGCGATCCGTCGCGCGGCCTAGCACGACACCGATCGGCGCTCGAGGGCAAGTTAAAAACTTGCCACCACGGGGAGAAAGTGACGGCGTAGCGTCAGGCCGTCCGCTTCCGCCGCACGCTTTCCAGGGCGATGGCGATCGCCAGCCCGCCGCAGACGACCGGGAAGGCTTGGCCGATCCGGCTGGCCAGCGTGCGGGTGTTGATCAGGGGCACCTCGGCGACGAGCACGTCCTCCACATGGAGCGGCAGCCGCGTGGGGATGGTGCCCAGCGGTGAGATCAGGCAGGTCTCGCCCGTTGCCGCGCACCGCAAGAGGCAGCGGCGGTTTTCCACGGCCCGCAGCTGCGCGAGCAGTCGGTGCTGGAGGAGCGTGAGGGTCGCCTTGAATGACGAGCCGTTGATCAGCGAGAGCAGCACGTTGGCCCCATTGTCGGCAAGCGATTCGGCGGCGCTTGGCACCATGTCTTCGTAGCAGAGCATCACGCCCAGCCGAGCCTTGTCGCCAAGCGGGAGCACGGTTGCTTCCGGACCGACATCGAGGTCGTCGTCCATCGGAAAGTAATGCCGCAGCTCGGGTATGAACGCCGTGCCTGGGACATATTCGCCGAACGGCATCAGATGCCGCTTGTGGTAGCAGCCGACGATCCGTTCGGCGTCGTCCACGAGGATCGCCGACTGGTAGAGGTCGTTGGGCCGTTCGGGATAGCCGCTGTAGATCTTGCCGCCGAACAGGAGCGGGCAGACGGGATCGGCCAGCGGCCGCAGGCCTCTCTGCGGTTCCCGCGACTCCGCAAAGATCCGTTCGGGATCGTTGAAGGCGGGGAGCTTTTCCGAGTAGGAGCCGCCGCTGCATTCGGGCCAGCAGATCAGGTCGAAGGGCCGGTCGCGGCCGGCGCATGCCTCCCGCGAGAGACGCTGCAGGTCGTTGATCGAATCGTCACGGCTGGGATCGACCTGCACGAGCGCCACGCTGAGCTTCGGCGCCGCGGCCATCCGGGCCGACCAGAACTGCATGGCCCATGCGCCGTAGGCGAGGTTGGCCAGGCAGACCACGATCGCAGCCACACCGACTGCTGTCCACGCCGGGCCGACCACCTCGTGCCCGCGACGCCACCGGCGGAGCGTCTCCAACACCAGCACGATCACGCCGGCATGGGCATAGAGCACGAAGGTGGCCGCCTCCGGGCCGAGCAGATCGACCGATTGCACGAGCACGGGCCAGGCGATCTGGCTGTAGCCGAGTTTCCAGGGAAAGACGCTCGTGATGAAGGCCTCGGTCGCGACGGCGACGAGTGCCGCCGGGAGCCAGGCATTGCGGGGATCAACAACCGTGCGGCTGACGAACCAGAAGGGCACCGACAGCCGCAGGGCATCCCAGAGCACGATCGGCACAGTGAAGGCCAGGCCGATCCCGTAGCTTGACTGGATCGCGTCTGCGAGCACGATGGGTGACCAATGAAACGCCGTGGCCAGACTCGTCGCCGCCACGGCCAGCACGAGCGTTTCGCCCCGCCAGCCGCGGAGGGCGGGGAGACAGACAAGCGCGGCCGCTACGCCCAGCCATTCGCAGGGCACGAGGTCCTGCCAGAGCCACGGGGCCGCGACGAGCATCGCGATCGCCGCCGCCCCCAGGCCATCCGCCCACCAGGCGGTCTCCGCTCGTTGCCGCGTAAAAACATTCATGTATCGGTTCTAATCACGAACCGCAGCCGGCACAAACGTCAGCCGTCAGGAAGACATGCAGGGCCGCAAACAGGTCTGCAAACAGGACCGCAAAAACGAGCGAGCCGGACGGCACGGGTGAGGCAACGCCCACGCACGTGCTGTCCGGCTCGTGATCTCGTCTGTTTTCAAGCCAGCATTCGGATGGAGGTCCGGACGACGACTAGAAAATCTTCCCCGGGGAGGAGAAGGTCAGAGTCGACGTCGTCGCGTCGGCCGCAGCCAACAGGTAGACGTACTGGCTCTTCGGGAAGTTGAAGTCCAGCGTCTGCGACACGGCAGCAGTCTGATCCTGAACGAAGGCCTGGGCAGCCCCCTTCTTGATCGTGAACTGGGCCACGCCGTTGCCAGACACCGTCTTACCGCCCGCTGCCGTCGTAGCCGCACCATTCTTCGCATTCACGAGCGCCGGCGCGGTGCCGGTGTTCTTGATGCGAACGTACTGGTTGTTCGACTTCGAGCTACCGCTGCTCCGGCCGCCCGCAAACGCGGCGCTAGCCGAAACCACCAAGGCGACGACCGCCAAGGTGAGGAAAGAACTACGAATCATAGGAACCTTTCTTCGAAGAAACATTCACGTGATCACGATCGTGCTGGGTTCAGCACGACCGACTACGGGTTGCCCCGCAATGTTGGTGGGCCGGGTTGCCCCGGCCGGTTGTATTGGTGTGGCCCTATCTTGAACTCTTACTTGAACTCTTAGTTGGTGGGCTCGATCTCGGTCTCGCCGCCGGTGCGGGTGCAGATGGCAATCAGCACGCGAACATCGAGACGGTCACTCAGGAACGAAATGTGGCCGTCGCCATAGAGGCTGTTGAGGCCGCTGACATGGTGACTCCGGAAGGCATCGACGCTCGGGTCGTTGATAACGCGGGAGTTCAGCGGGAAGCAGTTGTTGCCGCAGGCCCAGCAGGCATCGCCGACAAAATGCGTGTCCGCACCACCAGCCACCTCACGATCGACTGCCTCAGCGACCAGCAGCGTCTTCGAAAGCCCGTCAGAGACGGATGCGGCGGTTGCCGACAGTTTGTATTCAGCATCGGTGGCATAGAGGATGCCGCCGTGTTCATCGCGGGTGGTGAGCGGAACGATCGCCTCGCCGGAGGGCCTGATGTATGCGCCGAGGATGCCGCCGTAATCCTGCTTGCCGGGGAACTGCTTCACGCCGCTGGGGCAGACATACGTCGGGATCGTGATATCCACCTTGGAGAGATTGCTCGCCGGATCATCCCAGGGCTTCGTATAGTCGATGCGATCCGAGACCGCGGACTGTTCCAGAAACGGCAGGATGAACGACGACCAGGCGTGGAGGCGGTTGCCGATCTGATCATTGCCGGGCGGAAAACGCTTCTTGGCCTGCTCGTAGTTGGAGAGCGCCAGGCCCATCTGCTTGAGATTGTTGGCGCACTGCATCTTGCGGCCAGCCTCGCGGGACCGCTGGACCGCAGGCAGCAACAGGCCAACCAGCGTCCCGATAATGGCGAGTACCGCGAGCAGTTCAACGAGTGTAAAACCACTCGGTGTGGTGCGTTTGGCGGCGGTTTTCATGGCTGTATTCCTCGGGGCGGAGCACGCCCTTGGTAAGATGCGTAGGATACGTCGGCTGTCGGGGGGGTCAAGTTCGCGGAATGGATTTCTCATAGAATGCGAGTTTTAGCAGATTCTCGTTTTGGCGAGGAGGCGAGCAAAACGCCCATCTGTCGATTCTAAGCTACGTCTCATCAATGACTTACGTACAGCATGAATGCCTTGAGCGGGCCCCAAGGCAAGGTCAGATCAGATGATCCTAAAGCTGGTTGCGGCACCGGCGGCCAGCGGGTTACCAGCCCGGTCCGTAACGCCTGCCTTCACGAACAACAGGGTGTAGGTTCCAGGTTCTGCGAGTGTGAGCTGTTCCTGGAACGTGAACGTTCTTCTGTCAGCGGACTGAGACATCGTGATCAACCCGACGTAGGGCCGGGCACGAACGTCGTTGATGGCCACGTTGGGTATCGAGACTCCAGACAGCGTCCTGCCTGAAAGGATCAGGTTGGACGCCCGCACACCCGACACGGGCTCGGAGAAAGTCACTGTCGCGCGGCCATTGACCGAGTCGTAGGTCAGGCTCGCTGTGGGCGGAGTGGGATCGACGGCCATCCACATCGGCGTCGCCGTGCTCCAGACATTGCTGGTGCCGACCGCATAGGCCGTCATTGTGTGGGCGCCGGCTGTGAGTGGCCGGGCTGCGGGCGTCGCCAGTCTCCACACCCCACTCACCGTGGCCGTGGTGATGCCGAGCAGTTGCCCATCGGCATAGACGACCACGCTCGAACGAGGGGAGGCCGTGCCGGTAAACACCGGCCTTGCGAGTCGTGTGACACCGTCACCCCAGTCGCCGGTATCGCTCGCCTTCGCCAGCCCGATGGATGGCGCCGCCACCGTCAGTGCCATCCGCTGTTCAAGCGACTCAAGGCCCATCGACGCTGCCCGGCTCCTTAGCCCGGCGGGGGACCGACGTCGCCGCGTTGGCCTCGTGGCGGCGACACATGTACGGACGACGGACTGCAGGAGAGACAACGGCATGGGGCACCTCAGGGATAGAGACGAGGCCGAGAACGAACTGCCTGTGAATCTGGGGGGACGGCGGGGACGGCGGAAGCAATACTACGGGAGAACCCGCCCCACAGTTTGAGGTACCGGCCATTTTCAACCGGGACAGGCCCAAGTCAAGGAACAGGCCACCCGATATTTCGGGTTCAAAAATGCTGAAAAGCCGGTCTTTGTCGCCGGCGGGCCGTAACGGTTTCCCTCCGGACACGCCGGGTGAATTGCTTCCAGCGACACGGTTTCGTCCGCAAATGGTCGTTTTTTTGCCGCGTTTGCAGGCAAAAGTGGTGAACGTATGATCGCCCCTGTGGCATTTTCAGCGGCGATTTCCCCCTCCAGCGATTCCCCCTGCAGCGATTCCCCCTGCAGCGATTCCCTTGGTCTGGCGGCTTCTGGCCCAGATTTGGAACGGACACATTCATGAACGTCCTCGTCACCGGCGGTGCCGGATTCATTGGGAGCCACATCGTCGATGGGCTCGTGGCGGCCGGACATCGCGTCGAGGTGCTCGATGACCTTTCCACCGGCTCGCGGGAAAACCTGCCGGCTGGCGTGCCGCTCCATGTTGCCGACATCGTCGATCCGGCGGCCGTCGCCCGCGTGTTCGACGCGGCACGGCCCGATGCGGTCTGCCATCAGGCGGCGCAGATGTCGGTCAGCCGGTCGGTCCGCGATCCGCTCTTCGACGCCCAGGTCAACTGCATCGGCCTGATCAACGTGCTCGAGGCTGCGGCCAGACATCACTGCCGGCGGGTTGTCTTCGCCTCCAGCGGTGGCGTCTTATATGGAGAGGTGACGACGCCGGCACCCGAATCGACGCCTGCCAATCCGGTCAGCCCCTATGGCATCACCAAGTGGGTGGGGGAACGGTATCTGAAGTTCTTTGCCGAAGAGCACCAGATGGCGACGGTCGCCCTCCGCTATTCCAATGTCTACGGTCCCCGGCAGAACCCTCACGGCGAGGCGGGCGTGGTGGCGATCTTCTGCCAGAAGCTCTTGGCGGGCGAACCGGCCCGCGTCAATGGCGACGGTCGCTATATCCGCGACTATGTCTTCGGCCCCGACGTGGCCCGGGCCAACGTGCTGGCCCTGACGGCTGACCTGCCCACCGTCGTGCCGGGCACGCTCACGAGCCTCAACATCGGTACCGGCCTGGGAGCCGACGTCAACGACCTCGAGGCGATGATTCGCACCGCTGTTGGCGACGCCCTCACCCGTCGTGGTCGGCGGGCGACGCTGCCGCGGCCGGAGCACGGGCCGGCCCGGCCGGGCGACCTGCGGTCGAACCTCGTCGATGCGACCTCTGCCGGCGACCTGCTCGGCTGGAAGCCGACGGTGGGGCTCGCCGATGGGCTGGCCCTGACGGCGGAGTGGTTCGCAGCCCAGACTGCCTAGTCGGCATGCACGGCAGCCGGCCGGACAGTCGGTCGTTTTTCAGTGGTCCGTCAGGCCGTCCAACGCCCCGGTCGCCAGCCGCGTCCGCAGCGACGGCGAATCGAGGTAGGGCGGAAAGCGGTGGCTCTTGCCGACGATCGGCGCGGCATCGACCTGGACGAACTCAACCTCCGGCGGCATCCAGCGGGCGGGCATGTTCTCGTGCCCGAGTGCCTCGGTTCCCAGATCGGGATCGACGAACTCGAAGAATCTCAGCGCCTGATCCCGCGTGTTGTTCAGGAGCGTCAGTCGGTCGATGCAGCGGAGCACTTTTCGGTATTCGCCGCACGGAGCCAAGGCGTCTTGTCGCACCGCCGACGCCACGAGCACGAGATGCATCCTCGCGGGGCGGTCGATCCACGGCTGCAGGCTGTCGCGGCCTGACCGCTGGGCACCGACGAGATGGTCGAGGGCCTCCAGGGCGATGAGCCCGCCGTAGCTATAGGCCACGATCGCCACCGGCCGCGTGGGCTCCACCTGGCCCAGCAGCCAGGCGAGATAGTGGCCTTCCGTCATCGATCGCTCATATTTGGCGCGGCTGTCCCGCAGCAGGTGTCCCTCCCGGGAACTCGGCCACGAAAAGATCACCGTGCGGGCGCCTGGAGCGTTGGGGTGGCAGGCCGCCAGTCGCCGGGCCAACAGCAGCCCCTGCGACTTTGCGTCGGCCGACTCGTAGCGGTTGCCGTGGATGAAGAACACAAGCGGCCGCTGCGGTTCGTCAAGCAGGCTCGGCAGGTCAGAGGTCATCCAGCGGCTGCAGGCCCCATCGCGAACCAGTCGCTCGACGCCGAATGTCACGTTCGCCGGCAGGCGGCTGATGTCGGGAAGACGTCGCGTGCTGACGACCCAGACGTCGTCGCCACCGCTCGCCGGGCTGTCTGTCGCGACGGAGACGTCGGCTGATGGAGACGCCTCTGGAGACGCCTTGACCCCCGTGCCGCAGCAGCACACAAAAGCGACAACCGTCAGGGCCAGAAATGGTTTGAATGCAGCGAGAAGACGCAAGACAGACACCGAACAGATGGAAGACCAGCCCGAGCCGCGACGCGGCCTATTCATCGACGCTTCTCAACAATAGCACGTATTTTCCGGCGGCGACCGCTGCCAAATCGCACGGCCGACGGGCAGGGCCATCCAGCGCATCCGCTACGGCCGTACGCCATCGGCAGGGTCGGCGGAAAGGGCTGTGGCCGGCAGGAAAATTTTTTGGAGAAAGTGAGTCGCCGATCCGACCGAGCAGCGGATCGTGAGCTAGGGTTTGGCAGGCGTCGTCGCGGACGACGCACCGTGTCCGTCCGCGGGGCTTCCTCGGCCCGGCGGTGGTGGAGATCCCAATCATGTGCCGTACCCTGTGCCTCGTGATCGCCCTCGGCAGCCTCGCCGCCGCTCCGGGATGTAGCAGTTGTTTTGGCGGTGCGAACAGCTGCCGTCGCCCGTCGTTCATGGAGTTCCGCTCGCCGTGTGCGGGAGGTGCCGCGCCCTGTGCGGCCCCGCAACCCCAGCCCTGCCAGCCAGCCTGCGGGACGCCGATGCACGAGCCGGCATGTGGCCCAGCCTGCGGCTCGTGCGGCGAAGGCGGGGGCATGATGTCGCCGTCGTCGGCGCCGGTCATGGTCGAGCCGGGGACATTTAGCTGAGCGATAACGGGGCGGCTCGTCCGCCCCTCCGGTGATGCGCCGCTCTTGCCGGCCAAGCGTCGGGCAAGCAGCACGCAGTGTGCCTGCTCCCGATTCGAGCGGCTCGTCACCGGTGGGGCGGTCGGCTCGACACCACAGGCGCCGGCCCGCGTGGCGGCACGTTTTTGACTTGTCCGTTGCCCTGGCACGGATTCCGCAAGTTAAAAACTCGCGGCCACGGGGCTACTCTTCCGGCTCGGTTCTCAAGACTCGCCTACCCCCGAAAGGCAGAAGCAGAAAACGCTTCCGCCCCCGGTATACTCCCGGCTCACGTTCCCCTTCACGGAGCCGCCATGTTTGAGTCGCTGACCGCCTCGCTCTCCTCCGCCTTGAACACCCTGCGGGGCCGCGGCAAGCTCACCGAAGCGAACATGCGCGAGGGGCTCTCCGGGGTCCGGACTGCACTTCTGGAAGCGGACGTCGCCTATGACGTCGTCGAGACGTTTCTGTCGCGGGTGGTTGACGATGCGGTTGGGGCCAAGGTGCTCGAGTCACTCGATCCGGCCCAGCAGCTCGTCGGCATCGTGCACCAGGAACTGGTCAACCTGATGGGACCGGTGGACCACTCGCTCCACCTCCAGCCGGGCAAGACCACCATCTTGATGCTCTGCGGTCTGCAGGGCTCGGGCAAAACGACCTCCTGCGGCAAGCTGGCGAAGCGGATCAAGGAGCAGGGGCGGGGTGTGATGCTCGTGGCTGCCGACCTCCAGCGTCCGGCGGCCATCGAGCAGTTGGCGGTGCTGGGCCGGCAGATCGGCGTGCCGGTGCACGTGCCGGACGGGGTCACCGATCCGGTGGCTGTCTGCCGCGCTGGCGTGGCCCATGCCGAGAAAGAGGGCATCTCCGTTGTCATCCTCGACACAGCCGGCCGGCTCTCGATCGACGAGGCCCTGATGCAGGAGCTCACGAAGATTGACCGCACCGTGGGACCCGACCAGGTCTACCTCGTGGTCGATGCCATGACCGGGCAGGATGCAGTAAAGAGCGCCAAGGCCTTCAACGAGGCGCTCGAACTCGACGGCGTCATCATGACAAAGCTCGACGGCGACGCCCGCGGTGGTGCCGCCTTGTCGGTGAAGACCGTGACAGGGGTGCCGATCAAGTTTGTCGGCACCGGCGAGCAGATCGACGCCCTGGAGGATTTTCACGCCGAGCGGATGGCTGGGCGGATTCTCGGCATGGGTGACGTCGTCACACTCGTCGAAGAAGCGCAGCGGAAGTTTGATCAGGACGAGATGAAGCGGCAGGAGGAACGGCTCCGCGCGGGCGAGTTCACGCTCGACGACTTCAAGAAGGTGCTCATGCAGACCCGCCGCCTGGGCCCGCTGGGCAAGGTGCTCGGCATGATTCCGGGCATGGGCGGCATGCAGGAGATGCTCGCAGGTACCGATCTCGACAAGGACGTCAATCGTCTCTTCGGCATCATCGATGCGATGACGCCTGCCGAGCGGCGGAACCCATCGCGTGTGGTCGATCAGTCGCGCCGCCGCCGCATCGCCGTAGGGGCGGGCGTCGATCCGCGGGAGGTGAGCGACCTGGTCAAGCAGTTTGATGGCATGAGCGCGATGATGAAGGGCATGGCTGGGCTGGGCATGCGAGACCGTCTCCGCGAGGTGCAGCGGCTGCAGACGCAGTTGACCAATCCCGCCGCGCGGCTCGGCAGGCCGAAGGGTGACACGGGCAAGCGGCTCACCGCCGATGAACGCCGCAAGCAGAAGAAGCTGCGCGAGAAGGACGCCCGCCGCAAAAAGCGCGGGTAGGGTTCACGAAGAAACATCGCTTCGTGCGAAGCAGTCTTGGACGAGGGCGGAGGAGTGGTTCCGTGGTCGCACGTTTTTAACTTGCCCAATCGGTGCCGGGGCCGCATTCGGCACGTTGAAAACTCGCCTCCACGAGGGCAATTCGGGCAGCCGGGATCGGCGGAAGCTCGAGGAGCTTTTGGATTTTTCGCCCTGCCCGGGAAAGCACGACCAACGCGTTTCATGGCGAAAAAGCCACCGCGACGAGACTTCTGCCGTCCCGGCGGTGCGTGCCATGCTGCGGCTCGCGATGGCGGCGATTTCCGCAAAAACACCGGAAAAACCGGGGTCTGCAAGGTGGGCTTGGGTTCCGGCGCCGGTCGGGTACTCTAAGGGGCTCGA
>JBBAVO010000079.1:0-1286 GCA_040397635.1 Pirellulales bacterium | reverse complement strand
GGTCTGCAAGGTGGGCTTGGGTTCCGGCGCCGGTCGGGTACTCTAAGGGGCTCGATCAATCATTTCTGAGGAGACTCTGACCGTGGCTGTGGCGATTCGAATGAAGCGGATGGGCCGGAAGAACCGTGCCTTCTACAGAATCTGTGCGACCGACCGGCGGAGCCCGCGAGACGGCCGCGTCATCGAGGTGCTCGGCACCTACGACACGTCCGTTCCCGATACCGATGCCCGCTGTCTGCTCGACAACGACCGCGTGGCCTACTGGCTGAGCGTTGGCGCTCAGCCGAGCGATGCCGTCCGCGTGCTCGTGAAGAAGTACGGCAAGAACGGTACGCGGCTCAAGGAGATGGAGCAGGCCCGCGCCAAGCTCTCCATGCCCAGGATTGTGCCCGAAGCAGGTGAGCCGGTGTTCGTGCCCGAGCCGAAGGCTGTGCCGGGTGCGGCCGCTCCGGTTGCGGAAGCCGCGGCACCCGTCGAAGCTGCCCCCGAATCGATTGCAGATGTCCCGGTGGCCGAAGCGTCCAGCCCTGCTGTCGAAGCTGGTGGGGAAACGCAGCCGGAGCAAGCCTGACCAAGCCTGGCCACGCCATCTGCTGTTGTCTCCCCTGCCGTTGTCTCCCCTGCCGTTTCTGTGGCCTCTGCCATTCTCATGCGCATCGACATCCTCACCCTGTTTCCCGAGATGTTCACGGGCTTTCTCGATGGAAGCCTGCTTGGTGAAGCGCGTCGCGCGCGGCTGATCGATGTCTGCCTGACGAACATCCGCGACTTCGCCGAGGGTGTGCATCGGCAGGTGGACGACAGGCCCTACGGCGGTGGTCCTGGCATGCTCCTCATGCCGGGGCCGGTCGTGTCGTGCGTCGAGGCGGTGCAGCAGCAGGCCGATGCGCCTGGCCATCTGGTGATGCTGACGCCCGGCGGAAGGCGGCTCGATCAGGCAGGTGTCGAGGAACTCGCCCGCAAGCAGCGGATCGTGCTCGTGTGTGGCCGCTACGAGGGCTTCGACGACCGTGTCCGCGAAACCCTCCAGCCCGATGAGATCTCCATCGGCGACTACGTGCTCTCCGGCGGCGAGGTGGCGGCGATGGTGATCGTCGACGCGGTCGCCCGCCTGCTGCCCGGCGTGCTGGGCGACGAGGAGAGTGCCAGGCAGGATTCCTTCTCCGGCGCCGACCGCCTGGTGGAAGGCCCTCAATACACCAGGCCGCGTGAGTTTCGCGGCCTGCGCGTGCCCGACGTGCTGTTGTCGGGCGACCATGGCCGGATCGCAACCTGGCGGCACGAAC
>JBBAVO010000078.1:0-11834 GCA_040397635.1 Pirellulales bacterium | reverse complement strand
CTTCTTTGTAGAAGCCTTCCCATGCTGCGCTACTGGACCGCCGGAGAATCGCACGGCCCCGCTCTCGTGGCCCTCGTTGATGGATTTCCGGCCGGCATGGTCGTTGACAAGGCCTTGATCGATGCGGAACTTGTCCGCCGCCAAGGTGGCTATGGCCGCGGCGGCCGGCAGCGGATCGAGACCGACGCCGTCACGTTTCTCTCCGGCCTGTGGCACGGCACGACGCTTGGCAGTCCGCTGGCGCTCGAGGTCATCAATAAGGACGCCAAGCTCGAGCGGCTCGAGGACGTTGACCGGCCGCGGCCCGGCCACGCCGACCTGCCCGGCGCCGTCAAGCATCTCGGCGGCGTCCGCGCGGTCCTGGAACGGGCGAGCGCCCGCGAAACCGCCGCCCGTGTGGCCGCAGGTGCCCTGGCTCGCCAGTTGCTCGCGCTCTTCGGCATCGAGGTCGCCGGCTGGGTCACGGAACTTGGTGGCGTAGTGCTCGGCGGCCGTCCTGGTACGCTGCCTGAACTGCGGGCACTCCGCGATTCGAGCGCCATCTTTTCGCTCCATCCCGAGCGCGATGACGAAGTGACCACGCTCATCGACCGCATCGGTAAGGAGGGAGACACGCTCGGCGGCGTGGTGGAGGTCCGTGTTGACGGGCTACCGATCGGCCTGGGCACGCACGCCCAGTGGGATCGCAAGCTCGATGGCCGGCTCGCTCAGGCCGTGATGGCCGTGCAGGCGATCAAGGGCGTGGAAATCGGCATGGGTTTTGAGGCGGCCCGGCGCCGCGGCTCCGAGGTGCATGATCCGATCCACTACGACGAGGCAGCCCGCAGCGGCCCGCAACTCGGCTTCACCAGGCCCACCAATAATGCCGGCGGCCTCGAGGCGGGTATGACCAACGGCCAACCGCTCGTGGTGAGGGCCGCCATGAAGCCAATTAGCACGCTGCGGAAGCCGCTGGAGTCGGTGAACCTCAAGACGAAGCAGGTTGAGGAGGCCGCCTACGAGCGGAGTGACGTCTGTGCGGTCAGCGCCTGCAGCGTGATCGTGGAAAGCGTCGTTGCCTTCGAGGTGGCCGCTGCCCTCGTGGACAAGTTTGGCGGAGATAGCATCGAGGAGATGCAGGCCCGGTGGACGCTCTACCACGACCTGGCGCGGAGTCGGTAGTGGGCTCGTGAGGCGGCAGACTGGCGGATCGCCGAGGCGATGCGTTTTCTGGCAGGGAACAGGTCTGGCAGGGAACAGGGATGTTCATCGAACGGTCGGCAGCACGGATTCGGCTGGTACGCACGCTCTTCGTGCTGCTTGCGCTTCTACCCTGCGCCGGCCTGTGCGGCTGGGCCGCGGTGCGACATTCCAAAGGCCATCGCGAGGCGATTGAACGCCGCTTTGAGCAGGTGATCGGCCTGTCTCTTACGATCGGCGGCGTGGAGTATGTGCGGCCGAATGTGATGCGGCTGCGAGACTGCCGGCTATCCGCGGCGTCGGGGGCCGTGGTGCTGACGGCACCGGCGATCGAGGTTGAATCTCTGGCGAGTGAACTCAGGATCACGCTCGGAAGGCTCGACTGCACCCCGGAACTGGCCCGTGCGCTGGCAGGCCTGGCACGGGATTGGCTGCGGCAGCCAGCCCGATTTCCAGTGGACTGCGTGGTCGATGTCAATGACTTCTCCTGGCGGCCGCGCCAGGCCGCCGCGGCTGAGGGGACCCAGGCAGGAGGTCGCGGGCAGACAGGTACGGCTGGCAGATCGCTGCATGTCGAATGCGTGGCGGCCAACGGCTCCCGCGCGGTGCGTGTCCGGCGGGATGGCGAGCCCGACCGGTCACCCAGCCAGTCCCCCGACGAGGTTCGCGTCGTGGCCGGCAAGCTCCCCGATGCCAGTGGTGAGGGGGTGGCTCAGCAGACCGACGGCATCAGTCCCCTCGAGCTGGATCAGGGACTCCCCGAGTTGCTGGAGGTGACGGGCACGATCACGGAGCCGCTGCCGATCGCCATCTTCGAGGCGCTGGTGGGGCTGGATGCGGGGGCATTGCCTCTGGGCGAGGAGGCTGCCGTGAGCGGGACGATCGGGGCGGTAGTCGATGCCGGTCTTGCCCACGGCTCTGCCCGGGGACGTCTCGAACGGATTGATCTGGCTGCAGCCAGTCTCCATCTGCCTCACCGCGTGTCGGGTGAGGCATTGCTGGCGATCGACAAACTTGAGTGGAGCCGCGGCAGGATCACGGTCTGCGAGTGCCAGTGCTCCGTCTCCCGCGGCCGTGTCGGCCAGCGATTGCTCGACGCATGCGTGTCGGCGCTCGGCTGCCGTCCGGGCCCCGCCTACCGCTCGCTGGCCCGCGAAGAGGTGCGGGGTTTTGATGATGTGTCGGCCCTGTTGCGGCTTGATTCCTCGGGCATCGTCCTCCAAGCCGCACCGGAGCGGGCAGGCTCCCTGGCCAGAACGCAGGGGCTGTCAATCCTGGATGAGCCGCAGGTGGTGGCGCCGTTGGACCGGCTCGCGTGGCTGCTGGCGCCGCCGGGGGCTGTGGCTGTGCCGGCCTCAAGGGCCACGGCCTGGTTGCTCGGCTTTTTTACGATCGATGTCCCTGGCGGCCAGGCGGTGCGGCCCCTCCGCCGCAGCGAATTTTGACCCATTTTTGACATGGGGCAGACGTCGGTCTGACCGCTGAGGCTGGCAAGTCTGCCGAAATACGTCACAGTAGTCGCCGCTGGCGGAGTGCTGGCCCTCGCGATCCGCTGCGGACGCAGTTCGCCCCTCTCGTGCGAGAGGTGGCGGGCATGACGCAGCGGTCACGTCAGGATGAACGTGCGGCCTCACGAAAGGAACTGATGATGCCCTCAAGCCCCACCCGCCATCGCAAGACTGTTCATAATCACCATCACCACGCTGGCGGCAAGACGACGCAGCGATCCGACGAGCACGGTGCCGGAGCCGACACCTTGGAATTTGGCCGGTCGGCTCTTCACGATCCCCGGCAGTTGGACGATGCCGCCATTGCTGGAAGTCTGGCCGCGGAGCCGCGGCAGGATGGTGTCGGGGCGGTTGCCGGGATCGACTGGCCCGTGTTGATCTGGGTCGTGGGCGTGCACCTGACGGCCTTGGCTGCGCCATTCTTCTTTTCGTGGTCGGGGCTGGCGATCTGCCTGGGACTCTACTGGTTGACCGGCAGCTTCGGCGTCTGCATGGGCTACCACCGTCTGCTTACTCACGGAAGTTTCACGACCTTCCGGCCGGTGCGACTCTTTTTTGCATGGCTGGGCGGCGTGTCGGGAGAGGGATCGGCACTCCTCTGGGTGGCCAACCACCGCAAGCATCATGCGTTCAGTGATCATGACGGCGATCCCCACTCGCCACGCGATGGGGGAATGTGGGCGCACATGCTGTGGATGTTTCCGAAGCGCACGACGGCGGAACTTGCCGCCCACATCAGTCGCTGGGCTCCTGACCTCGATCGCGATCCAGGGCTGCATTTTCTTCAGAATACGTTCCTGTTGTGGCATGTCCTCATTGGCTCGGCATTGCTGGCCGGCGGGTGGTGGCTCGGAGGGCCGCAGCTGGGCATCTCGTGGCTTGTCTGGGGGCTCGCCCTGCGGATGGTGATCGTGTTCCACGTCACGTGGCTGGTGAACTCGGCAACGCACATGTGGGGCTATCGGAATTACGAGACGACCGACGATTCAAGGAACCTCTGGTGGGTCGGCCTCCTTGCCTTCGGCGAGGGCTGGCACAACAACCATCACGCCTATCAGCGAATGGCGAAGCACGGGCATCGCTGGTGGGAGGTTGATGTCACCTACTGGGGCATCCTGGCACTTGAAAAACTGGGGCTCGCCTGGAGCGTGGTGCACACTCCCTACGGGAAAAAAATAGCCGCGGAATAGCGGCTCAATAGCGGCCTAAAGGTTTTTTTGTGGGTTCGTTCAGGTTGTTTGCTGGGCGGTTTGCCGTCTGCTGTTGCAATCTTCGAGACCCTCGATACACTTCGCGTAACCAAACGTCATTTTAACAATCAATGTCGCCCGTGGACGGGTGGATTTAGGCTCGATGTCGCTTACAAAAGAACGCAAAAACGAACTGATCGGCGCTTATCGGCGAGGGACTGCCGACACCGGATCAGCCGAGATTCAGATCGCCCTTTTGACAGGGCGGATTTCGCATCTCACGGATCACTTCAAGAAGCATTCCAAGGATTTCGCCAGTCGGCGCGGTCTGCTCATGATGGTGAGCCGTCGGCGTCAGCTTCTTGATTATCTCAAGCGAGTCGCTCCGCAGCGGTATCTCGACGTCATTCGACGGTTGGAGATCCGTAAGTAGGCCTTCTGCCTTTCGCCCGTCGGCGTGTGGCATTGATTGGAGTGGTTCGCCTCCTGGTTTCCCTGTCCGGCTGATCGTTTTGGGCCATCGTGGCTTCGTCCATGGTTGTCTGGTGCGATTCGGATGGGGGGCTTTGTGGCGACTCTGCTCCGTCGTCAATCCACAAACCTTGAGCTGCGATTTTTGAAGCCTGGCCCCGTGCGTGGGTCGTTCCTCGGGAAGCGTTCCTGAGCGCAGCCTGAACACAATCCCAAATCCAACTGAAAACCGGACCAATAGGAAGAAAAGAAAAGGAATCAAGTATGAAACAACGCGTTGAACGACAGATCGGCGATCAGGTCCTCTTCATCGAGACCGGATTTCTGGCCAAGCAGGCCGCGGGCAGCGTGCTCGTCGGCTATGGCGACACGAGGGTGCTCGTGGCGGCTGCCACTGGCGCGCCCCGCGCCGGCATCGATTTTTTTCCGTTGACCTGCGACTACCGTGAGCGGGTGGCCGCTGCCGGCAAGTTTCCCGGTGGCTTCCTCAAGCGGGAAGGCCGCCCGACAATGAAGGAGACACTCACGAGTCGTCTCATGGATCGGCCTATTCGGCCGCTCTTCCCGGATGGCTTTTTTGATGAAGTGCAGGTGCAGGCGCAGGTGCTCGCCAGCGACCGCCAAAACGACCCTGACATCCTCGGCATGGTGGGGGCGTCGGCGGCGCTGTGCGTTTCGCCGCTTCCGTTCCGCGGCCCGCTGGGCAGCGTTCGAATCGCACAGGTCAATGGGCAGTTCATTCCGTTCCCTACCCAGGACCAACTCGAGGAGAGCGATCTCGATCTCGTCGTTTCGGGCAGCCCCACGGCCGTGCTCATGATCGAGGGCTTCGCCCGCGAAATGCCCGAGGAGCGGATGCTTCAGGCACTCGAGGAGGCCCACCGCCACATTCGCACGATCTGTGAGATGCAGGACGAACTCGTCCGCAAGGCCGGCAAGCCGAAGAAGGAATATGTGCTGGCCGACTACTCTGGACTGCGCGACCGCCTGACCCGGGGCTACCTCACGGAGCTCAAGGCCGCGAAGGCGATCGCCGTCAAGCAAGACCGCGGACAGGCCGTCAAGGCCCTCCGGGAGCGTGCCAAGGCCGAGATCGCCCCGTCCGAGCCGGCGGCAACGGCGAAGGCTGGCGACGCGGGTGGCTTTAGCGACACCGACTTTGCCCACGTCTGGCACGCCTTGGAGGAGCAGGCAGTTCGCGAGCTCATCCTTGATGGCAAGCGGCCGGACGGTCGCGACTACACGTCACTCCGTGCCATTCATTGCGACGTAGACCTGCTGCCGCGAGTGCACGGCTCGTCGCTGTTTCAGCGTGGCGAGACGCAGGCCCTGATCACCATTACGCTCGGTACCGGCAAGGACGAGCAGCGGGTGGACGGCCTCGTGGACGAGTATTCGAAGAAGTTCATGCTCGACTACTACTTCCCGTCCTATTCGGTCGGCGAGGTGCGGCCGATTCGCGGCCCTGGTCGGCGCGAGATCGGCCACGGGGCCCTGGCTGAGCGAAGCGTCAAGCCGGTGCTCCCCGATCCCGATGTCTTCCCCTACACCATCCGCGTGATCTCCGACATCCTCGAGTCGAACGGCTCGAGTTCGATGGCGTCGGTCTGCGGTGCCACGCTGGGCCTGATGGCGGCCGGCGTGCCGATCTCGAATCCCGTGGCGGGCATTTCGGTCGGCCTCGTCAAGCAGTCGGAACAGAAGTGGGTTCTCCTCACCGACATCATTGGTGACGAGGATCACTACGGCGACATGGACTTCAAGATCGCCGGATCTCACCAGGGCATCACCGGCATCCAGCTTGACCTGAAGATCGACGGCATTTCGCCGGCCATCATCGAGGCCACGCTGCGGCAGTCGCGTGAGGCCCGTCTGGAAATCCTGCGGAATATGCTCTCCGCGATTCGTCGGCCTCGGGAAGAGATCTCCCCGTGGGCGCCGCGGCTGCTGCGGACGCGGATCGATCCCGAGAAGATCGGCCTGCTCATCGGTCCGGGCGGCAAGACGATCCGGGCCATCCAGGAATCGTCGGGAGCCAGCATCGAGGTCGAGGACGACGGCACCGTGACGGTGGCCAGCCACGACGCCGAGGGCGCGATGGCGGCCATGGCCAAGATCGAGGCGCTCACCGCGTCGATCCAGATCGGACGGATCTACGAGGGCCGCGTGACGAGCGTGAAGGATTTCGGCGCGTTCGTGGAACTCGTGCCTGGCAAGGACGGCCTCTGCCACGTCAGCGAACTGTCGGACGAGTATGTGGCGAGCGTCGCGGATGTGTGTCGCGTCGGTGACATCATGCGGGTGAAGGTGATCGCCGTTGACGACCAGGATCGCGTGAAGCTCAGCCGGAAGGCTGCCATGCGTGAGCAGGCGGAGGCCGGCAAGCCGGCGGGCAACTAGCCGGTAGGCAACGAGCTGGCAGGCGTAGAGGAAGGCGGCAACGGATCCGGAAGTCTCGGAGGGTACGGAAGCTTCGTGGCATCCTCAAATGTCGTGGAATGGGCCATGTCGTCCGCCGATGATTCAAGCCGCTCGCGGGCGGAAACGTATGCGGAATTTGCGACTCTCGTGGGCGCTCTCGCCCACGAGATTCGCAACCCGCTCTCCACGATCCGTCTCAACATGGAACTCCTCGCCGAGGACTTCGAGCAGGCCGATCCGGAGTCGCCGACGAAGCAACGCGATCGCCGGGCCAAAGCGAAGATCGATCTCGTGCGGCAGGAGTGCGATCGGTTGCAGAAGTTGTTGGGCGATTTCCTCGATTTCGCGCGTCAGGAAAAGCTCACTCTCGAGCCTGGGAGCCTCAATGTCGAGATCGACCAGTTGCTCGATTTCTATGCCCCGCAGGCCCGTGATGCCCACGTGGAGATCGTCCGCTATCTCGACCCCGAACTACCCATGGTCAGGCTCGACCGCGAGACCCTGCGGTCCGCGGTACTCAACCTGCTGATCAATGCGGTGCAGGCTATGGATGGTGGCGGTCAGTTGGTCGTGCGGACGCGTCCGGCCGGATTGGGTGTGCTGTTGGAACTGATCGATACCGGGCCGGGAATGGAGGCAGAGACCCTCGCGAAGGTGTTTCGCGCATTTTATACGACCAAGCAGGGCGGCTCGGGGCTCGGCCTGCCCACGGCGAGGAAGATCGTCGAGGCGCATGGCGGGTCGATTGACATCGAAAGCACTCCCGGACGGGGCACCAAGGTCACGATCTGGCTGCCTGCTCCGCCTCGACTGCCCACCGTGGACGCCCGATTCGCCCGGGTGCCGGTCCTGACTCCGCCGGCCCGCACTCCACCGGCCCGCAGTCCAGGGGACGTCGGGCAACTGGACGGGCCGAAGGGCGGCTTCGTACCATCGAACGCATCATGAGTCAGACCCAAAAAAATGCCCCCGCCGCGTCCCCATCGCCCGCCGCCGGGCTGCAGGGGCTCGTGCGTGTGCTGGTTGTCGACAACGACATCGTCCACGCCCGCACCATGGGCGAGGTGTTGAGTCGGCTCGACTATCAGGTCGTGGTGGTGGGCAGCGGCACGGAGGGGTCCAGGAAGATCGAGCAGGAAGCCTTCGACGTCGTGGTCACGGATCTGATGATGAACGACATCGGTGGCCTCGAAATCCTGTCGCGTGCGAAGGCGGCATCGGCCGAGACCGAGGTGATCGTGGTGACCGGCCACGGCACCATCCCCTCGGCGGTCGCCGCGATGCAGCAGGGGGCGTTTACCTACCTGCAAAAACCGCTTGATCTCGCCCACCTGCGGTCGGCTGTCGAGAAAGCCTCCGCTGGTGTCCGTCTCAAGCGGCAGAATCTCGAACTCAACCGTCGGCTCGACGAGAAGTTCGGCTTCGAGGGCGTCGTCGGATCGAGTGCGCAGATGCTGGCCCTGATCGAGCGGCTCAAGCGGATCGCTCCAACGGATGCCACGGTGCTGATCCAGGGGCAGACGGGCACGGGCAAGGAACTCGTGGCCCAGGCCATCCACCAGAACAGCCCCCGCAAGAGCAAGCCCTTCGTGGCCCTCAACTGCGCGGCGCTCAGTGAAAACATTCTGGAGAGCGAACTGTTCGGTCATGTGCGGGGCGCGTTCACCGATGCCTCCAGCGACCGGATCGGCAAGTTCGAATACGCCAACGGCGGCACGCTGTTTCTCGACGAGGTCGGCGACATGCCGATGCCGACGCAGATCAAACTGCTGCGGGTGCTCGAGTCGGGGGAGATCACCCGCGTCGGCTCCAACACCCCGACTCGCGTGAACGTGCGGATTCTTTCGGCTACGAACCGCAATCTTGAGGATGCCATCGCGACAGGGGCGTTTCGCAGCGACCTCTACCATCGGCTGAAGGTCGTCACGATCGCCATCCCCACGCTCCGTGAGCGGGCAGCCGACATTCCCCTGCTGATCGAGCACTTCATCCGGCAGTTTGCCAAACGGCATGGCAAGACGATCAAGGGCATGTCGCTCGCAGCCCGTATGAAGCTCGGCTCCTATGACTGGCCCGGCAACGTGCGTCAGCTTCGCAACGTCATCGAGAGCATGGTGGTCGTGGACTGCGATGAACTGCTCGATGTGGACGACCTGCCGCTGGAACTCGAGCCAGAGACCGCGGCCGCCGGGGCGGGAGCACCCGCTCTCGACGGTGCGCCGACGGTCGCTCCCGAGGCGGGCCTCGTGGCACTCGTGGGGCGTCCTCTGGAGGAGGTAGAGCGGATCCTGATCACTGAAACTCTCAAGATGACCGGGGGCAACCGAGAGCAGGCGGCCGAACTGCTCGGCATCGGCGAGCGGACGCTCTACAGAAAAATCAAGGAGTACCAACTCCCCTGACCTGGCGGGCGGAGGGGCTGGAACGAGGCATGGCGAGAATTCACAAACTGCCGGTGTCGGTGGTCAACCGCATCGCTGCGGGCGAGGTGGTCGAACGGCCCGCCAGCGCGGTCAAGGAATTGCTGGAGAATGCGCTCGATGCATCTCCTTCGAGGGTCGATGTCGCCCTTGAACAGGGTGGAATCGGGCTGGTCAGGGTGGTGGATGACGGTGGTGGCATCGAGGCCGATGATTTGCCGCTGGCCGTCACAGCCCATGCCACGAGCAAGCTGCGGGTGGCGGAGGATCTCGAACGGATCCAGACGCTCGGGTTTCGCGGCGAGGCCCTCGCGAGCATCGGAGAAGTGTCACGACTCGTGATCCGTTCACGTACTCCTCACGGTACGGGGGCCAGTCTGACGGTGGACGGCGGCCGAGTTGGGGAGGTCATGCCTGAAGGCTGCGGCGTGGGCACGACCGTCGAGGTGCATCAACTCTTCGGCAACGTCCCTGCCCGTCGGGCGTTTTTGCGTGCGCCCCAGACGGAGTGGTCGCATGCATCGGAGGCCTTCGTCCGCACGGCACTGGCCCATCCGCGTGTGGCGATGTCCCTCTCGCACAACGGCCGCCGCATTCACGATCTGGCGGCCGTGACGGCGTGGCGCGACAGGGTTGGCGGGCTCTTTGGCACGGCCCTTGGCGCGCGATTGATCGAGATCACGGCGGAAGACGGCGAGATCTCGATCCGCGGCCTCGTAGGCCGCCCCGAGGACGACATGGCCGGCACCCGCCTGCAGCATCTCTTCGTGGCCGGACGGCCATTTCGCGATCGTTCGATCCTCCATGCGGTGCAGGAGGGATACCGCGGGCTGCTGCTCTCGGGACGTCAGCCGATCGTATTTCTGTCGTTCGAGATGCCAGCCGACATGGTCGATGTCAACGTGCATCCTGCCAAGATGGAGGTACGGTTCCGCGAACCGTCTCGGCTCTATCGCCTCGTGCTTTCCGCGCTCCGCACTGCGTTTCTCCAGCATGACATGGGCACGAGCCTGAAGGCCCCGGAGCCAGCCTGGCCGTCCCAGCAGGAGGCCGCCGCATCGCCGGCATTCGCTCCGTGGTTTGGGCAGCCGCAGAAGCAGCCGCCCTCCCCTGCCCCCTTTGCCGCGCAGCGGTCGTCGCCCCTGTGGGAGCAGGCTGAGCCGACACGAGCCGCCGGTGCCGGTCCAAATGCGGCAGCCGGTGGTGGTCACCAAGCCTCAAAGTGGGCCGGGGAGTGGGCCGGGGAGCGGGCCGTGCAGATGCACGACCGCTACATCGTGGTCGAGTGTGGCGATGGCATCGAGGTGATCGATCAGCACGCGTTGCATGAGCGGGTGCTGTACGAGCGGCTGAAGGCGTCGGTGGCCGACGGGCAGCTGGAGGTGCAACCGCTGCTCATCCCGGAGCGAGTCGAGTTGGAGGCGGCCGAATTGGAACTCGTCACGGGACATGCCGAGGCACTCGCGAAGGCGGGAATGCGTGTGGAGCCCTTTGGAGGCTCGACCGTGATCGTGACCAGCAAGCCGGTGCTGGCGGGCAACGCGTCGGCCGCCGAGATCGTCCGGGAGGTGCTGGACCGACTGGCGGCGGTCGCAACTGGCGGCGATGCCGCCATGCTCGTGGACGAGGTGCTGCACGGTCTGGCCTGCCGCGCCGCCATCAAAGCGGGCGATCCGCTCTCGCGGGACGAAGTCGATGCACTCGTACGCGACAGGCGGATGGTCCGCGAATCGCACCACTGCCCCCACGGCCGGCCGACCTCCCTCGTACTCTCCCGACAGGATCTCGACCGGCAGTTCCGCCGCACCTGAACCCACCCGTACGGAAAGTTTTCGGAAAGCGACATGATCTGCGTCAGTATCGGACGAGGCCGTCACCGGCACGTCATCGCCGAACACAAGCATCTGGCCGAACACGGCATCCGTCTGGTGGAGCTGCGTCTCGACTACATCGAAGGGCCCGTGCAGGTGGCCCGCCTGCTCAGGGAACGCCACTGCCCCGTGATCGCCACCTGCCGCCGTGCGGTGGACGGCGGCCGCTGGGCGCAGTCGGAGGAGACCCGCAGGCTGGTGCTGCGAACGGCGATCGTCGAAGGGGCTGATTACGTCGATATCGAGGACGACATCGCCGCCAGCGTGCCTCGCTACGGCGCGACGAAGCGGATCATCAGCCACCACGACTTCCACAAGACGCCCGCCGATCTCGAATCGCTCCACGCCCGGCTGGCCGCCCTCGATGCCGATGTGGTGAAGATTGCCACGATGGCCAACCATCCCACGGACAACCTCCGGATGATGGAGTTGGTGCGGACGGCACGCATTCCAACCGTGGGCATCTGCATGGGCGACATCGGCATGCCGACCCGCGTGCTCGCGGGCCGCTACGGTGCCCCCTTCACGTTCGCGACTTTCCACGAAGACCGGGTGATGGCACCGGGCCAGATCGGCTGGCGTCAGATGCGCGACCTCTACCGCTACGACTCGATCACAACGGCGACCCGCGTCTACGGTGTCGTGGCCGATCCGGTGGCCCACAGTCTCAGTCCTGTCGTCCACAATGCGGCGGTTCAGGCAGCCGGTATCGACGCGGTCTACCTGCCGTTTCGGGTGCCGGCCGAGCAGATCGACGAATTCCTGGAACGGGCG
>JBBAVO010000077.1:0-11866 GCA_040397635.1 Pirellulales bacterium | reverse complement strand
GCCTTGGCGAGCACGAAGGAGAGCGTGTTGCGACCGTTGTTGGTGTAGCGGGTGGCGAGGGAGTAGCGGGTATAAATTGTGAGGTTCGCCGAGAAGGCCGGGGAGGAATCGATGATGGCCACGATCCGGGCACGGCGGTCGTTGAGTTCCAGTTCCCGGCCCACGTCGGGCTCCTCGCCGGGAAACAGGAGCCGAAAGCCGGCTGGATTGATGGCGATCGCGTCGGGAAGGGTCAGGTCGTCGAGCGTGCCGAGCAGGAATCGGTCGGGCACCCCCACGAGCGACACGTCGTCAACGCCGATCATGGTGGCATTGTCGAGCGTGCCGCGTCGCGTGCGGACCTGCGTGCTGGCCTTGAAAAACGGCACCGCCCACGCCACGCCCTCCACGCCCCTCACCCGCTGCAGCACCGTGTCGCGGAGAGGATACGGCACCTCGATCGTCTTCACGGCCGGGTCCATCACCCAGATGTCGGCCTCGGGCGCATCGTCGATCACGCTGGCTGCCCGGGAGAGCAGTCCAAAGAAGATCGACACCTGCTGGCAGAGCAGCAGGGTGCTCAACGCCACTCCGAACACGAGGCCCAGACACTTGGTCGCGTCACCAAAGAGCATTCGCAACGCAACGACCAACATGCCGATCTCCTGGAAGGTGGACAGCCGCTCTTGAACCGACGCTCCACACTAGAGAAATGCTGGATCGGGAGCCAGAGTGGCATGCGACCGAAGGGCAGAGGCGGCTGCGGTGAGTGAGAGCCGAAGGCTGGTATGAGGACATAGATTCGATACCATGACGTTTCACCCCCCGACGGAGGCATCGTTGCCAGATGCCCCGCTGCCGCCAAATCCGCTACTCTCCCCGCTGCCATGATCTTCCGAGACCGTTACTGGGTGCTGGCCAAACTCGGCGAGGGTGGCATGGGGATCACCTACCGCGTATGGGATAGCCTGCAGCGGCATCCTGCGGTCATCAAGGTTCCAAAGATCGCAGGCTCGCCGGACACGGCACGACGATTTGTGCAGGAACTCCATGCGATGCTCGCGCTGAAGCACGAGCACATCGTCCCTATCACCGACTATGGGGATGAGGGGGATCTTCCCTTCGTCGTCATGCGATTTTTGCCTGGCGGCTCCCTCGCTCACTACAACCGCCCCGGCGACCCACACCGCAATCCGCCGAGTTTGCTGCATTGCTGGCTGCCCGGCATAGCGGCGGCCCTCGACTTCATGCACGGACACGGTGTTTTGCACCGCGACGTGAAGCCGGCCAACGTTTTCTTAGACGCCACGCTCAAGCCCTTTCTCGGCGACTTTGGGATCGCCAAGTCAGCCGACGACTCCGGACGCATGCTCCGCGGCGACGACGTGACGGCACAGAACGTCGCTATCGGTACAGCCTCGTACATGGCACCCGAGCAGTTCACCAGGGCTGCATCGGTAACCGGGCGTGCCGACCAGTATGCGCTCGCCATCACCACGTACGAGATGGTGGCTGGTGTCAAGCCTTTTCGCGGCGAGAGAGCGGACATCGTCGTCGAGCACGCCACCATGCCCGTTCCTCCGCTCGACGCATCGGCGTTTGCAATCCCGCCGAGAACCTGGCTGGCCATCGAACGCGGGCTCGCCAAGAGACCGGGGGATCGATTCCCCACCTGCAGCGACTTCGCCCGGGAAGTGCTCCGCGACCTCCAGCCCTTGCGGCTTGATCCGAAAGCGTGTCGTTTTCTGTGCCCGAACTGTTCGACCATCATCAAACTGAATCGCGATCGTGCCGGAACGGAGGGTCGATGCCTCAGCTGCCGGACCGTGCTCGAGGTCGCCGCTGATCTTTCAGCGCTCTGGCTTCAAGTGGAGGAGCAGCTGCCAGAGGCCGGCGGGGCGGCGGCGGCATCGACTGACGGTCTCTCCCTATCCTCGTCTGGCATGAATCGGGCGTGGCGCGAATGGGTGGCGGAGAGGAAACCGGCAAGCCGCGTCCGCGCTTTGTTGGGCACGCGGCTTACAACCGCGTGCCTGGCCGCCACGTTTGGGGCTGTTGCTGCATGGGGAATCAACGAGTCTCTGTGGCGAATCAGGGAGGCTCGCAACCGAGCCGAAGAAGCGCGGAATGCAGAACGAGCTCAAGCGACCATCGACGACCTGCGACATGACCTCGCCCGGTCACGCGAAGACTCCCGCCGTCTCGAGGCCGACGTCGAGGCGGCGAAGAAGTCAGCGGCGGCGCCGTAGACCGTCGAGGAGAGCCGCGGCTATCCTTTCAAAGTGTTCACCCATCGCGAACAAAGGGCCGCCCTATGATCTCTCCCCTGCTCCACACCTGGAACCTGAATCTGGGCTACGCTAAACGCCTCGTGGGCGACGTCCCCGATGACCTCATGGCGTTCCAGCCTGCCGCCCACATGAACCACGCCGCCTGGGTGCTCGGCCATCTGGCATGCACGGCTGACATGCTCGGGGCCATGATCGGGACGCGGCCCGTCTGCCCGCCTGCATGGGTCGGGATGTTCGACTGGAATTCAAATCCGTTCAGCGATGCCAGCCGGTATCCCACGAAGGCGGTGCTGCTGACGGCCCTCGAGGACGGTCATGAACGCATCGCCACGGCCCTGCCGGCCGTCTCCGAGTCTCGCTGGCTGGAACCCACGCCCATCGAGGAGGTCCGCGGTTTCCTGCCCACGCTCGGCGACAGTTTTGTGTTTGTCATGGCCGCGCACGAGAACATGCACCTGGGCCAGCTTTCGGCATGGCGGCGGGTGCAGGGCATGGGACGGGTGTGAGCATGTCCGACGAAAAGCCCCAGCCGGCCCCCGAGCAGCGCGACTTCTATTTCGAGAATGGCCTGCTCGTCTACACGGCTGCATTTCACGTGAAGCGAGGGTCTTGCTGCGGCTCGGGCTGCCGGCACTGTCCCTATGAGCCCCGGCATGTCGAGGGGACAAGAACGGTGGGCTGAGCGTTAGAACTGCCAGCCGACGCCGGTATCGACGAAGTAGCCCGCCGCATCGCGGGTGAGCCCCCAGCCCATTCGGCAGCCGATCTCGAGTGTTGGGGTCAGCATGAAGTGGGTGCCGGGACCGGCGAACGGCTGCATGGTGTCCTCGGCGAGGCCCTGGGTCCAGCTGCCGAACCACTCGGCGTGAACCTCGAGTCGTTCCGTGACAGGGATCCGCAACACAGTCGAGGGCATCCAGCGATCGAACCAACCCTCATCGCTTTCGGCACGGGCGTAGCGGATCGCGGAATCGAACTGCCACTCCGCGGGCAAAGCCCATCCAAACGCATACGTGGCCGACGGTTCGGTGCCCCAGATATCACCGTAGACGGGCGTGAAGGCCTCCACGATGGCCGTGCTCCGCGGCAGCCAGCCCGCCTGATCGGTCACGCGAACCTTGATGCCGTAGAGCAGATTCGCCTCTTCGCTCCCGATCCCGCCCCGTGGTGGTTCGCCGACTTCAACCGCCGCCACGACACTCCCCCCCGAGTTCTGCTCGTAGTTGAAGCCGAACCGCCATTCGAACCGTTCGTGGGCACCGATTCGCACGAGCAGCTCCGGGAAGCTGTTCGTGGCCGGCAGTCCCCGGTTGTCGATCCACACGTAGGACGCCTCAGTGAGCACGTGGCCTGCCTTCGCAGTCGTGGTCGCGGGCGTGAACGCATCACGATCCGTGTTGAGTTCCTCAAACTCCGCGCCGACGAGTTGCGTGAGGCAGACGATCCACGCAAGCGCGATGACCGCGGCAGGCCTGAGGGCCGTGAACGTGTATTTCGCCCCGCCAATCATGGTACTCATGGTTTCGACACGAGCTCGCCGCCGCGTGCAACCTTCCTCGCAGAAACCACCGGAAAAGCCGTTGGCTGCCGACGGTCTGGTGAAGCTGGGCCAACCCGGGGGCGGGCACCCAAAAGGGGACGCCGCTCTTTTTAGTCGGACGGACACCCTTGCTTGCGCTTCGGGCTTGCATGGGACCCCTTTCATCCAAGCCCGCAGCGCAAGCAAGGGAATACGGGCCGCCTGCACACCCCGTGCCGAACGGGATTGGCTCCGCCCCCTCTCAGAACGAACGTGACAGCCGCCAGAAACAGCTACAATAAGCAGGTGGATCGGCCGCCATGACCACACATGGTCGGCAGGTGACTTTTCCTTTTCATCGGTGCCGAATAGCCTGAGCATCATGTCAGTCCAGCGAGCCCACAACACTGCGATCGCCGAGCAAGCCATGTCGGTGGCGGCGGTTCAGGCCGCAATCGAAAGCGAAAACATTCGCCGTGCACGTCTCATGACGATCGAGCAGCGCTTGGCAGACATCTTCGAACTCTCCGATCACCAATTCGGGATGATGCTGGCTGGCGCCATGCACCGTCTCGGTACGGAGGACACGGCCGCCGGGTGGGCGGAGGTGCGGCGGTGGATGCAGCGGCTGGATCGATCGCGGGATCACGGCCGCTATGCCCCTTCAAAGCCCGGCGGTTCATGAAACTCGATGAATTTGCCACCCGCGTCCTTGACGCAGCGGATGCGGCGGGTATCGATTTCATGGTGGTGGGGGCCATCGCGGCCGGAGCGTATGGTGTTCCACGGTCGACCAAAGACATCGACCTGCTGGTAGCGGTTCATGCTGGCCAGGAGTTGGAACTGCTGCGGCGGCATCTATCTGCCGTTGTCGTGTTCGATCCGCAGGTCATGTTCGACACGTTGACGTGGGGGCGGCGGCATGTGGCTGAAAGCACCGAATCGCCGCCATATCGACTGGAGGTCTTCGAAGTGTTCGATGACCCGTTCGTACACGAGGAGTTTTCCCGCAGACGGCGGGTGTTCGTGCCGATGCTGGCCCGCGCCACTTGGCTGCCGACGGCAGAAGACGTGGTCGTGCAAAAGCTACGCTGGGGCCGCGGCAAGGATTTAGATGACGCCCGTGACGTGCTGGCCGTGCAGGGGCCGGAGTCGCTCGACATGGACTATATCCGCGGGTGGTGCCTGCAGCATGGCACGGCCGAGCGGCTGACTGCGGCACTGCAGGGCACCCCACCGAGTGACCGCATTTAAAACGGAAAAGCCTGCGTGCCAGGAGTGTTCCGACTGGATGGGCAGGTACGAAAAGAGCTGCGTCCCCTTTTGCTCTCTCGCCTGAAGCTCTACGAACGCTTTCCTGACGGCCGTCCGCGGTATCTGCGGATCTCATCCGAGCAGTGGGTCCGCGGCCGCCGCAACGAGTATTTCGACGACAGCGTTTCTCGCAGCCAGGTCTGCCGGAAGATCGCCTCCGACTACGTTCGGAGCGTGCGGCACCACTGAGCCGCAAAGCCGTCCCCAAACGGGGGCGGCTTTTTTTAGCTATCAGAGGCCACCGCCGACGCGGGACACAGGACTCTCGGTACGCCGGTACCGTGAAGCAGGAATAGGCCGCGCTCCCGGACGGGGGTCGAGCTAGTTCCTGCTTTACGGAACCGCTGCTCTTCGCGGGCATACCGCCAGACCTTCAGGCGAGGATGCCCTTCACGAGACTCTCGTGCACGTCGGTGAGCCGATAATCGCAAAGGAGGATAAAGGAAAGCCCGGTCAAGGATAGCCCGGTCAATGGCACTTCGGCAACGGTCTTCCGGCTGATGAGCGACTCGTGAGTCTCGGGAGGAGCGGGCCCTGGCGTCCGGAGTGTGTCGCAGCAGCCTTCCACGGCATGTCCGCCGACAGCCCCGCAGGCGGCCTGCCCGCCGGTGGCGGCGTCGCGCCGCTTGCCGATGTTCCCGATGGCCAGCAACGTGACGGCTTTCCGCAGCCGGTGATTCGGCGCGAATACTCCGTGATAGCGATGCCTGTGCTTCCGCGGCGGTGGGACGAGATCGGCGAGCCGGTCCAAGAACTCAAACGGCGAGAGCTCGACCAAGCCGTTCGCGCCGGGCCTGGCCCGGGGGCTGTCGCTCGTCGAAGCGGTGCGTGAGGCGAAGGCCTTCATCACCGCCGCGATCGGCGGCACGCTCCGCTGGGGCGAGACCCAGGCCCTCGATCACCGCGTGCGGCCGAAGGGGTAGCCGTGGGCCTCACCGCTGGAAGCCGGAGAGGCCCATGAGGCTCTGCTGCCGGTCGATCCACCCAAGCATCTCGATCTGTCGGCGTGGCATACGCATGGTGCTCCCGATCAGGTGGTACGCCCAAAGTCCTCGTGCCAACGGATCGCCACGATGGACTGCTCGGGCTTGGGCAGGCCCGAGCCGGCGTCCCCCAGGAGATCACCGGTTCGGCACGACCACCACCCGCATCTCGGCCAGGCGGCGATACAGCTGGAGCTGGTCCTTGAGCAGCCAGCCGTCGAAGCCGAGCCGCTCGATCGGCACCCAGAGCGAGACCCAGCCCGCGATCACGAAGGCCTCGCCTACGATGTCGTTGAACAGGCTGTCGGGGTACATCCTGCCCAGGATGGAGTGGAGCGTGAGCAGCACCGCCATCAGCGTCAGGCCGACGGTGAGCCAGCGGATCATCCTGATCTTGTTGCGGCGGTGTCGGCGCTCGAGCAGCCCGGCCTCGTAGGTAAAGAAGTTGCGCACCGCGGCCTGGGTGTCGGCCTCGGTGGCATCGGGATCGGTGTCGGCGGGGGCGCTGATCCGGAGTTCCAGCGGCGCCTTGGGCGGGGCATCGCTGGCCCACTGCACGATGTGCTCCACGGCCCGTGGGTCGAGGTCACGCTGGCGAAATGGTGACGGATCGAGCGCGCTGTAGAGGCCATCGAGAGAGTCGAGCCAAACGTCGATCGGATACGGGTGCGGTGTCATGGGCGGCGCGAGATTGGGGCGGATGGGGTGATGTCGGGCGCGGGGTGCTTGATTGTGCCACCACCGCCGCTTCGCTGTCTTGCGACGGCAAGCCTCGCCTCCGTGGCCAGCCCATTTCCCTAGGCTGCCTCGGCTGCCGGCGTCGCCAGGATGCGATTCGTCCACGGAAATCCACATGATCGCCCCGGGGCCAGGCAGCCGATATGCTCCGCCATGCGGACCTTGGCACCATCCGCCGCCCTCGCGTTCGCCCTGGTGGTGGTGTGGTCGCCCGTGGCCGTTGCCGAGGCCCCGCCCTTGGAGGGCCTGTTCGAGTGGCGAGCCACCGATCCGGCGTTCGCCGCGGACCCGCCGCTGCGGCTCCTGACGCCTCCGTGGCTGGCCGACCGCGATGCCGCCATTTCCGGTTGGTGCGAGGCCGGGATCGGCGGCAACAGCTGGGGCAGTGACTTCAACGGGCCGGTCGTGATGGACGACCGAGCCGGCCAGGGGATGCTCAATCAGCTCTGCCTAGTGGGCCACAAGCCGCTGACGAACGAGTCCGGATGGGGCGGCCGCGTCGATCTGCTCTATGGCACCGACTGGTGGACCGCCGTGGCTCGCGGCCTGGACGCGTTTCCCTTCAACGAGGTGAACGCCTTGGGGGTGCCGCGCTGGGGATCGAGCCGCTACTACGGTCTCGCGCTGCCGCAGTTCTACGTGGAGGCCGGGCGCGAGGAACTGTCGCTGCTCGTGGGCCACTTCTACACGCCGCTCGGTTACGAGGTGGTGCCGGCCGTGGGCAACTTCTTTTTCACCCGGACCTACCTGTTCGAATACGGCACGCCGACGACGCACACGGGAATCCTGGGGACCTGGTCGCCTCAGGCGGGAGTGGCGGTCACGGCCGGAGTCATGAACGGCTGGGACAACTTCAGCGACGGCATGCCGACCGTGGCCAATCCCGACTATCCCGGGGCGGGCAGTAACCTGGGCTTGATCGGAGAACTCCTGCTCGAGAGCGAGGACGGGAAACGCGAACTCGGCTTCGCCCTGACGTCAGGCAATGAATACAAACCGCGCGCCGACGACTTTGGCCGGCCGTTGCCGCCCACGGTTGGCAATCTCACGATGTACACGGTCTACGCCGTTGTGCCCCTCACGGATCGGCTCACCTCGGTCGTCGAGCACTCCAATGCCTGGCAGTTCCAGGCCGACACCGGATTCGCCAACCGGGGCCAGTTGCCCGGCCTTGCCCAGTGGTACGGGCTGACGCACTACAGCTACCTCGAGCTTCGGGAGGGGCTGGCGGCGGGCCTGCGGATCGAGTGGTTTCGCGACAACAACGGGAGTCGGGTCTTCTACCCGGTGCGGAATGCCGTGACCGCATCCGAGCCGGTGGCCGGTGGGTTTGCCGGCAACTTCTGGGCGATCACCTGGTGCCTGAACTGGCGACTCCATTCCAACTGGACGATTCGTCCCGAACTCCGCCACGACTGGTTCACGCCGGATGACTACGGCTCGGGCGCGTTGCCATTCGGCGACGTCACCACCCGCCCCAGCGGGCTGGTGACGGGGTCGGCCTTTGGCCAGCTCTTCTACGGCTGCGACGTGGTCGCGACCTTCTGAGCCGCGGCCGACACCGGCTCTCGGGGGAGGAGGGCCGACCTCGCATGCCGTCTCGACCGGGCAGGGCGCGACGCGCCAGATGTCGCGGGCGTATTCCTCGATGGTGCGGTCGCTGGAGAACTTGCCCGCCTTGGCCACGTTGCGAATCGCCATCGCCGCCCAGCGGTGCGGGTCGCGGGAGAGCGGCCAGGCCCGTTCCTTGGCCGCCATGGAGGAGGCCAGGTCGGCGAGGTCTGCGGCGGGAGGTCGAGGTTCGCCGGCTCAGTGACTCCGGCCTGGGTTACGGAATCCGGACACGAGCTCACCACCGACCACGTCCTTCCGCGCTCCGCCGATTTCATCTTTGAGCTTCGGAAGCGCCTTCTCAGTGAAGTCGAACTGCAGGAGTTTCATGTTGTCGACGACGATCTTGGCCGCCTGATCGACGGCAAAGAACACCCCCAGGGCGTCGGCCGGGGGTTTGTCGATCATTTTCGTGATGAAGGCCGCGGTCTTCTCGCCGGTGCCGATCGCCGGCAGCCCGTCGAACCCCTTGCCATCCCAGCCGGCCGGCCCGATCTGGGGTGCACCGAGTTTGATGACGATCCAGAAGAGGTCGTTCACGAGTTGCACCCTGGCAAGATCGTCTTTGACACCGATCGACATGACGACCTTGTCCCAGCTCGACTTCATCGCGTTGATGTCGTCGGTGGTCCGCTTGGCCACCTGCCACAGGCCACCACCCGGCGCGGGCGCCTCGCAGTCGATCGTCCGGAGCATCGCCTCCACGCTCCGCGCCAGCTCGGTGATCCGGCCGCGGCAGGTGCGGATGACCAGGCGCATCCCGTGGGGATCGATCTGGCGGAAGTAGTCGTCGAGACCGGCTCGCGTCGAGGGCAGCCGCGGGCCCGCGATCGCGCGGGCACTAAGCGCCTTGGCGTCGCGGTCGAGCTGGGCTTCCATGGCCCGGATGTCGTCAAGGAGCTTGACGAGATTGCGAATCGCCTTGTTCACCTCCTCCCGCATGCCGTAGGCCCGGCTGACGAGGTTTTTGATGCCGTCGTCGATTGTCTTGAACGACGTCGATCCCGGGCCAAAGTCCTTGGGCAGGCCGACGAACATCTCCTTGGCGCCGTGGACGAACATCCTCGCCCCCTCCCGCGCGAGAATGGCGCCCTTCGAACTGTAGGTTGGGCTCCCGTCCGGTCCGGGCGGCACCGCCGATTTCGTGTAGGTCTTCTGGAGGCTCTCCATATCGGAGCGCAGTGACGCAATCAGTACATGCACGTCGCGGTAGCGGCTGTAGGCGAGCTGGGTGATCTTGATCGTGTTCTTTAAGAGTGACGCGCATGATAGGATGGTGCTCAGACCGAAGGTGACCGGTGCGGCCGCCAACGCGACGCCCCCGAGCACGATGCCGGCCACTGCGTAGCCGAGCTCGAACTTGACGTTGCGCTGAAAGGCCTTCTCCGTGAGCTTGATCGCGTACTGCTTCTCGATGTAGGCGGCGACCCGGCCGCCGGCGGTGTCGACCGACGTGGCGACGACGCCTTTCAGCAGTTCCGCCAATCCATCGAGCACCTCGCCCCAGGGGCGGTAGCCGTGGGCCAGCCGATCCTCGTAGTTCTCGGCGAACAGGAAGAAGGGCATCGCCGTGACGGCCGTGTTGAAGTCGTGGGCGATTTTTTCGAGGCTCGCCGCTTCGTAGAGGCCCACGGTGAACACGTGGCTGGTTCCATCGTCGTCCTCAGGGCTCGGCAGCCTGACGAGGTCCTCCCGATTGACGATGTGGAGGTCGATCAGGATCGACTTCAGCGACTGGCCCCGGGCGTTGAACGCGGCCTCGAGCATTTCCAGGCGGATCAATCCTTCGGCGTTCGCATGCGCCCGGGCCGCCGCCAGCACGTCGATCTGGTTGAAGACGTGGACGGGCCGATACTGTCGCTGCCGGGAGGCGGCCTGGGCGAGCTTCATCGCCAGCGCTTCGTCGCTCTCGGCGATCCGGCCGAACGCTTCCTGGGCGACCTGGATCTTGTCGATCATCGCTTGCTGGACGCGATCGAGGGCGTCGGCGAGTTCGGCGGCGACCGAGTGCTCGAGGCCCTCCTTGTCGATTCCTTGCCTGATCGACACCCGGTAGGCCGCGAAGGTCTTCTGGAGCTTGCGGCCGCGCTCCTCGAGCAGTTCCACCGTCAGGGCACCGGACGACAAAAAGCCGGTGCTCTCGGGCTTGGAGAAGGCGTCGAGGTCACGGCCGAGATCCAGGTTCATCCGCCGGATGACACCCTTGAGGATGTCGGGCTGTTTCTTCGCCGCAGCCTGGCGATCGAAGTGCTCCTTGTGCGTGGCCTCGGTGTAGCCGGCCCTGCGTGCCGTCTTCAGGTTCTGTTCCCCGGCTTCGGCGAACCGCTTCGCCGTAGCCTCGGCCCGTTTCTTGGCCCCGTCCCAGTCGTTGCGGGCGATGGACAGGCTGACGTCGCGTGACAGGTCCTTGAGCGATCGGGCCGGAGGCATTGGCACGCTCCTCGCGTATTCGAAACTGAAAGCTCGTGTCGCCCGAGCTGCGTTCACGCCGCGGAACGACGACCGCAGCCGAAGAACCGCGCACGTCGCACGAGTGTAGGATAGCCCGGTCAATGGCACTTCGGCAACGGTCTTCCGGCTGATGAGCGACTCGTGAGTCTCGGGAGGAGCGGGCCCTGGCGTCCGGAGTGGGGTTCTCGAAACGCCGCGCACCCGCTTTGTTGGCGTTTTTCTCGCGTCGGCGCAGACCGCGTCCTAGTCGGCCGTTCCCGGGGCTTCGACGCCTCGCTTCCGGCACCGGTGGCACCGGTCAGAGGCTGTGGATGTCGATCGCGGGCAGCTCTTGGGGCGACGCCTGAAAGGTGTCCCGCTCATCATGGACTTGCATGAGCTCGCCCCAGTCGGTGGGAGGGCCTCGGGCGGTTGACACCAGAGGCGGTTCGAGTGGTTCGCCCAAGTGCGCAAGAATCGTCCGGATCGGCCCTGGCTCCGTGATGAACGCGATCAGCCGGATGTCACCGCAGAAGCCGTTATGCGGCTCCATGCGGAACTGTGCGGCAACGTGCGGAACACTCAAACGGATGGGGTGGGATTCTTCCGGCGAGGATTCACCATCCGCCTGGATTCATGGGGTTTGCGATGCAACCCCACTGGCAGCATGGATTTACGTGTGTCTGGCAGCGTGCGGCGGGAACCGGTCAGAGACGGTTTGCGGCGGACATTCTCAGCACACTTCTAGCACACGCGATTTTCCGCGGCGCTGAAAACGGTCGGATGATCCGGACCATCCGCCACACGCTCCCCTGCCCTGCAATCGCCGGTGCGGCGGGAGGTGCCGCATGAACCTGCGCGAAACATTGGGATCAACTTCCCGAAGGCGAAGAACAGCCAGAAGCCCGAATGGTCGGCGGGCAACGTGACCTCGCTTATGCGGCGGCCGATCTACCGGGGCGAGGAGGTGTTTCGCACCAAGTTCTCCAAGCGGGAGCTGC
>JBBAVO010000076.1:8821-11887 GCA_040397635.1 Pirellulales bacterium | reverse complement strand
GGCACGTAGTGGGCGACCACCATCCCGATTGCCGACTCGATCTGGTCCACCGTGCCGCCGACTGCGGCCGTAAAAGCCCCCGCGCAGGCGACGGCGCCGTGGTGGACGTGGTCGATCGAGTATTTCCGCAGCGCGAAGACCTCGGCCAGCCGGCCGCGGATCTCGTCGATGAGCAGCATCACGCGAAGCGTGGCGTCGCCATCGAGGCCAGCCTCTCGCGCAGCGGCAACCGCCACGGGATAGAAGTCGTTGTGGCCAAACTCGCCGGCGATGCGGCCCTTGGCGGCGTCGTAGCCAAAGTTCGTGCCGTTGGAATCCCACTCGCGAACCGCCGAGGCATTCGCGGCGACCGCCTTCTCAATGGCACATGGTCGGGCGGAGCCGAAGCAGTTGCCGCCGCGGCTGCCGACTGCCGGCAGCGTGCCGAGCGCCTCCCGCCGCAGCACCGTCGGGGCATTGGCCCGGTGTGCCAGCGCCGACACACCACACCCGACGCTGTCGAGATGGAACTGCTCGACCCGGTTGAGCGTCGCCTGACCGATGCCCGCGGCAGCAGCCGTGTGCGACCGGAGAAAGTCGATGCAATACCGGGCAAGGCCGAGTGCCTGGTTCTCCGTCCGCGGCAGCAGGACGGTCGTGCCGGCAAGGGATTCCCAGGCCGCTGTTTGGGTGGAGGTCGAGGTGGTCATGGTTGAAGTTGTACACAAGCCCCCCGTTTCAGAAATCAGGGCATAACGATCAGCCCCTGGATGGCTACAATGCCACCATGAACCCGACCCAACTGGGCCCCTATGAGATCAAGTCCCGGCTCGGCCGCGGCGGGATGGGGGCGGTCTACGAGGCGGTCGATACGACGTCCGGTGATACGGTCGCCGTCAAGGTGCTCGCGTCTCATCTGGCGGATGACCAGGGGCTGCGGTCGCGGTTCGAGGCCGAGATCGACGCGCTCAAGAACCTGCGTCATCCCGGAATCGTCCGACTGCTGGCGTTTGGCGAGGAGGATGAGCAGCCCTTCTTCGCGATGGAACTGGTCCGTGGCAAGAGCCTCGAGCAGATCCTGCGGGCGGGCCGGCGGTTCACCTGGCGGGAGACGATCGCCATAACTCTCGAAATCACACGGGCGCTCAAGGTCGCCCACGACCACGGCATCGTGCACCGCGATCTGAAGCCGGCCAATCTGCTCGTGGCCGACCCGCTGCCGACGACGACCACGCCTCAGGCGGCGACCAAGCCTCTGGCGACCGCGGCCACGGAGACCGGTGCCGAGAAAGTGACCGTGAAGCTGGCCGACTTCGGCATCGCGAAGCTCTTCGGTGGCGTCGCCCACACGGCGCTGGGCCACGTTGTGGGCACGGCTGAATACATGGCACCGGAGCAGGCCACGGGCAGGCCGACCGACCATCGCGTCGATCTCTACAGTCTGGGGCTCGTGATGTATGCGATGCTGACCGGTGCTCCGCCCTTTCGCGGCGGGCAGCTCACCGAGATCATCGACAAACAACGCCGGGTGATTCCTCCGCGTGTGGCGTCGCTCGTGCCCGACGTGCCGGCCGAGCTGGATGAACTCATCGCTCGCATGCTTTCCAAAGACCCCGCGCAGCGGCCGGCCAGTGCCCTGGCAGCCGGTCGCCTGCTCTCCGCGATCGAGACGCTGCATGATGCATCGTCGGGCACCGCAGCGGCCGCTGTCCCAGCACCATCCCAAGGCAGTGGCACCATCCAGCCCGCTCGCCCGATCCCGCCGGCCCGCAACGCCGCTCCCGGCCCAACGGCCCTGGATCGGAGCAACAAGCCAACGCGTCCAGTCGATGGCGTCGCTGCAACAGGCCCCGTTAGTGTGCCGGGAAAGCCACCGGGCCGCCGGAATGCGGGCGACGACATCGATCTGCTGGCCCCCACCGAGGCACTTCCAAACCCGATCGCCCCATCGCCGCGGCCACACACTGCCGCCTCGGCATCACCCGGGGCATCGTCTCGCCTGCCCACCGACGTCGCCTCGGCCACGACGCAGGTCGATCGGAGTGCACGGAATAAGTTCATCACCGTCGCCGAGGTGGAGCGGGCCGCCGCCGAGAAGGAGCAACGCGAGCAACGATGGCAGCTCCTCTGGCAGGGGCTCACGGCCGCCGTGGTCGCGGTGTCACTGGCAGGGATCGCCTGGCTGCTCTTGAAAACGCCCTCTGCCGATCAGGTATACGAGCGGATCATGGCCGTCGCCAACGACGAGCACGGCGACCTGCGGGACGTCCGCGGTGAGATGGAGCGTTTTCTCGACACGCATGCCGGTGACCCGCGGGTGGCCCGCGTTCAAGAACTCAAACACACGCTCGACCTCGATCTCCTCGAGCGACGGGCCCGCCGCCGCTCGAGGAGCGACAAAGAGTTCAAGCCCTTGGAACGCGACTACCGCGCCGCCATGACGAGCGAGGAAAACGGACCTTCTGCCTGCGTGAAGTCGCTGGAGGCAATGCTGGCGGTGCATGAGTCCGGCGCAACCGACGGGGGCAACGACAACGAGTCGAGCCTTTGGCTCGATTTGGCTCGCCGAAAGCTCGAGCAACTGACCCCGCAGGCGTTGGCCGAGCAGCGAGATGACGCCAAGCGGATTGGCGAATTGCTGGCTGATGCGGCCTCGCTCGCCGCCCGAGCCGCAATCGCCAACGACGAGGCGGCTCGAAACAGGTTCGAGACGCAACGCCGTGTGATCCTCGAAAATCTGGTGGAGGTGTATGCCAGGCGACCCCATGCCGCCGAGGCCGTGAACTTTGCCAAACGGGAACTCGCCAACCAGCCAACTGCTCCAACCACGGGCAAAGGCCCCACGAAAAATACCCCTCCCACCGCGATCGACACCTCCAAAACCAACTGACACCATGGCCTCCGCACTCCGCCCCGCCCACGAACTCCATTCCGATCGACGCTCGGCCAGCAGGATCGCCTTCCAGCGGGCCCGCGGGCTCATTCCCGGCGGCGTCAATTCACCGGCGCGGGCCTTCGGCGGCGTCGGCGGCGAGCCGATCTTCTTCGCCCGCGCCGACGGCCAGTGGCTGACCGACATCGACGGCA
>JBBAVO010000076.1:5290-8721 GCA_040397635.1 Pirellulales bacterium | reverse complement strand
CCGAGGGCGACGCGATCGCTGCCGTCCTCATGGAGCCGGTGGTCGGCAACATGGGGCTGGTCGTGCCGACGCGGGAGTTTCTCGACGCTGCCAGACGGCTGACGCAGACCCACGGCGCGCTCCTGGTTTTCGACGAGGTAATGACCGGCTTCCGGCTGTCGCTTGGCGGCGCTCAGCAGATCCTGGGAGTCACGCCCGACATCACCACGCTCGGCAAGATCGTGGGGGGCGGTCTGCCGCTGGGTGCCTACGGTGGCCGAGGTGACGTGATGGACCACGTGCTCCCGGCGGGCAAGGTCTTTCAGGCCGGCACGCTCTCCGGCAATCCGCTGGCCGTCGCGGCCGGCACAGCCACGCTCGAGGAACTCCGCGAGCATCCGCCTTATGCGCAGCTCGAGCGACACGGGGCCAGGCTCGAGGAGGGCTTCCGTGCCGCCGCAGCACAGGCCGGCTTGACGGCGTGGATCGCCCGCGTGGGCAGCATGATGACGATGTTCTTCCAGCGAGGGTCGCAGCCGGTGCCGGTTACTGGCTGGAAAACCGCGTCGCAGAGCGACACCGATCGCTACGCGCGGTTCTTCTGGGGCATGATCAACCGTGGCGTCTACCTGCCGTGCAGCCAGTACGAGGCGCTCTTCTTCTCGAGCATGCACACCGACGCCGACATCGAGGCGACGATCGCGGCAGCGGACGAGGTGCTCGCCAGCCTCGCGGGCGGCCGCTGAAGGCTCAGCGATTCGTCGAGGCGGCCGCCGAGTTCGCCGGCAGCACGTTGAGGATGACCGGCGACGACGCCTGACCGCCATCGGCGGCAGTGTTGAGGTGGAAGAGCCGCCGGCCGGGCCGGGTCTTCGGCGCGGCCGTCAGGAAGAACTCCCGCTCAGACGTGCCCTCCACGACGAGCAAGCCGCTTAAGCCGATGTTGTCGACGAAGACGCCGTGCGGCAAATTGCGATCCGCATCGCCGTCGCGGCCGAATTCGATCCGGTCCTTGAAGTCCTTCCGCTCGACTTGCACCTTCGCCGTGATCGTCTCGCCCGGGCGGATCGTAAACTCGAGCGGCTGGCCTTCCCGCTCGACGACCGACGAGTTCACCGCCGGCACGATGGTCGCGGTGAACTTCGGGGCGGGGCCGAGCTTGATGTCACCGAGCCCGCCGACCTCCTTCGCGACCTCGCGGCCGTCGATCGTCGCCACCGCCCGCACCTTCACGGCCTTCATGGCGGCCTCGTCGGGCGCGACGGCGTCCATCGCCGCCGTGAGCACGCCGCGGGCCCGAAACTGCCCCGCCTCGATCTCGATCGGGACGTGGAACGTGAAGCCCGCCGGCAGCCCGTCGATCTCGAAGCGGATCGGGCCGTCGAAGCCGTCGACGCGATCGGTGCGAAACTCGATCTCCCGGCAGCCACCGGGGCCGACGCTAGGGTTCTTCGTCACGACCCGCGGCTCGAAGTCCGGCGCCGCCGGCCGCACGACCAGCTCGTAGCCGTAGTCCTGATCAGCACCCGAGCCGCCGAACCCGCGGACGTCGGTCACCCGCACGACGTAGTCGCCGTCGGCGGGCGGCGTGAAGAGGAGGCACGAATCGCTGCCGAACCGCCGCAGCGGATCGTCGTCGTTCTCGTAGAAGAGCGGAAACAACGGCAGCCCGTTCGGCGCCGGACGGCTCCCGGAGGGCAGCGCTTGCACGATCCAGGCCGGCTCCCCGAGGGCGTGCGTGATGGGGGATGTGCCGAAGAAGGCGTGCCGCTGGCCATCGCCCGGATAGACGTTGAATCCCGAGTCAGGGCCGCGTGGGTAGAGCCACAGCCGCACAACCTCGCCGTTGGCGTAGAGGTATTCGTCGATCTCCATCTCCCGCCAGTTGTGGACGCGGAAGTCACTCGACTGGGTGGAGTCCTTGCCGCGGAACGTGAACCAGCTGTCCCGGACGGCCTGCAGCACGACCTGCTCCACCGGCCTGCCGGCGGCGTCGAGGATCGCGAGATGGGAGTCGAGCTTTGTCTTCGTCTTCGCCTGGGAGCGTGCCGCGATCACCTCGATCCCGATCGGCTGGCCGGCCCGCGCGGTGAAGCGGAAGGAGTCGGCGTCGCCGGGACGGCCGATCGCGGCCTTCACCGTGGCGGCCAGGGGAATGACGGCAGCCTGCTGCAATGCGTCGTTCGGCTCCAACTCCTCGACCGTCGTCGGCGCGGCGGCCGCGGCCGGGCCTGCCGTCGTCGCCGCCACGGCGGCTGCGGCCGTCACGGCGGCCGGATCGATCTGCATTCGCACCGCCTCGAGCGAGCCATCCATCCGGCCGAGGAGTGAGCGGTCAGCGACCAGCGGCACGACCACCGACACGAGGTCGGACTGCCGCGGGTAATCGTGTTCCAGTGCAAGGTCGGGGATGCTCCACAGCTTCAACGAGCGATCCTCGGCCGCGGAGAACACATGCCGCCCGTCGGCCGAGAGCCCTAACGCGACGATGGGGCTCTCGTGGGCGAACCGGGCCTGGAGCGGCGGGTTGATCGCCGGCGCGTCGAGCGACACGAGCTTCCAGAGGTGGATCCGCTTGTCGCGGCCGGCGGCAAGCACGTGCCTGCCGTCGGGCGTGAACGCCACCGAGAAGACCTCGCCTTGCGGTTGATTGAGGGTGTCGAGCCTGACGCCATCGACCGTACGCCAGAGCTTCACCGTCTCGTCGGCGCTGGCCGAGCCCAGCATCGCGCCGCTGGGGTGCCAGGCGAGGTCGAAGACGGCTCCGTTATGGACGTCGATCGACCGCACGAGGCTGCCGTCGGCGACATTCCAGAGCTTCACGGAGCGGTCGTAGCCGGCCGTGGCCAGCAGCTTCTCGTCTGGCGAAAGCTCGGCGTCGTGGAGCAGGTCGCGGTGTCCGGCGAACTCGCGGATTACCGTGCCGGTGGCCGCATCGCGGAGTTGCGCGGCGCCGGAGAGGCCGGCGATCCCGCCCGCCACAACCAGCCGCTTGCCGTCGCGGCTGAAGTGCACCGCCATCACGTTGCCCGGCAGGTCGGCCAAGGAGACGATCACCTGCGGCCCGGCCCCCAGGCTCGCCGCGTCCACGATATCGACCGCGCGACCGCGGGCCACGGCCAGCCGGCTCCCGTCGGGCGAGACGGAGGCGGCGGTGACCGGCTTGGGGCCCAGGTGGGGCGGCAGCTTCGGCGTGGCCAAAGACTTGAGGATGGACGCGTCGTCTTGCGGGCCCGGGGCTCCCGCGGCGATCCACGCCATGAGCGTCGCGATCTCGGCGGCAGACGGCTGCGGCTCGTCATCGGGAGGCATGTGGTCGCCCGCCGCGCTCTCGATCCGCTTGATCATGACGGAGCCTGCCGGGTCGCCCGGCTTGACCGGATCGCCCGACTCGGCACCGCCGTGGCGCAGCGACGCGAACCGCTCCACCGACAGCTCGCCCTCCTTGTCGG
>JBBAVO010000076.1:0-5190 GCA_040397635.1 Pirellulales bacterium | reverse complement strand
GACCAATACATGTCTTCGACGATCTCCCGCCGCTCCTCCGGTTTCGCCTGCTCGAGCATCTCCTCGAAGGGTTTCCGTTCGGCGTCGGTGGGCAGCCGGCTCAGGGTCCGCACCCACGCCTCTTCAACGAGGGCCTTCGGCTTCGGGGCGGTGGCGAGGATCTGCGTCACGCGGCCCGACTTGGCCGCGAGCTTGTCGTTGACGGTCGAGCCGTTAGAGAGGTGCAGCGCCTGCACGAGGCTCGGCTGGCTCGAACGCTCGCACTCGCACGTGATGTCGCGGGCGTTGCGGCCGAAGGTCTTGAGGAAGTAGTTCTTCACCGCCGAATCGTGCAACTGGATCGCCCGCGTGTCATCGTCGTAGCCGCTGATCTTCTCGGTCGATCCGTCGTTGAGCGCCACCTCGGTGTATGTGTCGCGCACGCCCGTCACGTCGCAGATCGCGTCACTCAAGACCTCGGCCATCAGCCGCTTCGGATACGTGCGGGCGAACCAGCGGCGGTCGTCGCGATTCTCGGGCAGGGAATCGCTCGAACGACGGTAGGTCTCCGAGAGGAGGATCAGCCGCATGAGCGACTTGAGGTCGTAGCGGTGCTCGACCGTGTGACGGCATAGCGCGTCGAGCAGACTCTCGTTGCTCGATGGATTGCTCGTCCGCAGGTCGTCGACCGGCTCCACGAGGCCGATGCCGAAGAAATTGGCCCAGACGCGGTTGACGACGGCGCGGGTGAAATATGGGTTTTCGGGCGCCGTGATCCAGGCGGCCAGGGCGGCCCGACGGTCGGCTGGATCGGCGGAATCGAGCGGGGCGCCGTCGAGCGGCGCCGGCGGCTGCGGCTTGCCGGTGCGGGGCTGGAGCAGGTCGCCCCGAGAGTCGACGAAGAGCGTCCTCGCGCCGTCTCCACTGCGACCGTCGCCGCCCCAGCCCTTGGCGCGGACCCGAGAGAACAGGTTCGCAAAACCGTAGTATTGGTCGTTGGTCCACTTCTCGAGCGGATGGTTATGGCACTTGGCGCAGCCGATCGAGAGCGACAGGAAAGCCTGGCTCGTGTTCTCAGCCAGCGTTTCCGGATCCTGGTGCACGGCGAAGTAGTTCGTCGCGCCGTTCTCGAGGCTCGACCCGCGGGAGGTGAGCAGGTCGGACACGATCCTGTCCCACGGAGCGTTCTCCGCCACGCGGTCGCGGATCCACTGGTAGTAGGCGTTCACCGCGGCCGGCCGCAGTTTTGAACCGGTCACGAGCAGCACGTCGGACCACTTGTAGGCCCAATAGTCCACGAACTCCGGCCGGGCGAGCAGCAGCTCGACGAGCCGCTCACGCTTGCCGGGCGAAGCGTCCTCCCGAAATCCGTGGACCTCCTCGGGGCTCGGCAGCCGGCCGATCGTGTCGAGGAAGGCACGGCGGAAGAACGTGGCGTCGTCGCACGGCGGCGATGGCTTGAGACGAAGCTTTTGCAGCTGCACGAGCACCAGATCGTCGATGAGGTTGGCCCGCGGAGCCTTGGTGAAGACGTCGGCCGGCACGTCGTGCGGGAAGGGGGCGACGATCCTCGCCACCGCAATCTTGGACGAAAACCAGGCAGTCACAGCGCCCTCGCCGTGGCCGATCACGCTGGTCTTGCCGCCGCCATCGACGGTGGCGATCGCCTCGTCGGTCGACGTGAACCGCGCCCAGCGGGTGACGTCACGCGAACTGCCGTCGGTATACTTTGCGGTGACCGCGAGCGCGACCGACTGTCCGGGCGACGCCGCAGTCTCGGCGGGGCCCAGCTCGATCGCGGCCAGCTTCTTCTCGCCAGCCTGCGGCCCCGGGCAGCCGGCCTCGATCCAGGCGGCCAGGAGACGGTAATCCTCGCCGCCCACATCGAGCCGCTTCCCGCCCTTGTGGGCCAGAGCGGTCGTGGGCTTTGTGAGCAGCAGGCTCGCGCCCGGATCGGCGAGGTCGATCCGCCGGCCATGCGCGTCGCGGGTGATGGCGAGGTGGTCGGCTGCGGGATCGTAGCCGAAGAGCGAGAGACGGAAGCCTCCCTTGCCCGCGAGCGCCCCATGACAGCCGCCACCGTTGCAGCCGGCCTTCGACAGGATGGGGACGACGTCAAGGTCGAAGCTGACATCCGCCGCAGGGCACGGAGCGGCCGCGACCGCGAGCCACACTGCCACCAGGGCCGGCACGGGAGTCCACGAGAATATGCGGGTGAACGCGAAAACAGTCTGGAACACGGCGGCTTTCTCTTGAAGGCTCAGCTGAAGAGCTCGCGGATCGGCTCGGTACCAAAATCAGTCAGCGCAAACGGCCGGCCGGCCGGCCCTTGGAGGTGGCTCGTGTGATCGAGTCCGAGGCTTTCGAAGATCGTGGCCACGATGTCGCCGGGGCCGACGGGCCGCTCGGCCGGAAAGCCGCCGATCGTGTCGGAGGCGCCGACAACGCGGCCGCCCTTTACCCCCCCGCCCGCGAACGAGCAGGTGAAGCACTGCGGCCAGTGATCACGGCCTCCGGCGGGGTTTACCTTCGGCGTGCGGCCGAACTCGGCGAGCCCGGCAACGAGCGTGTCGGCGAGCATGCCCCGCTGGCTCAGGTCTTCGATCAGCGCGCTATAGGCCTGGTCGTACATCGGGCAGACGAGGTCCCGCATGCCCTCGATCGACGTGAAAGGCTTCGAACCGTGGATGTCCCAGGTGATCTCGTCGAACACGGTGAGAAACGTGTTGATCGTCACGAAACGCACGCCGTTCTCGACGAGCCGACGGGCGAGGAGGCAGCACTGGCCGAAACGGTTCATGCCATACCGCTCGCGGACGGCCTGCGGTTCCTGGGCGAGGTCGAAGGCGGCCCGGGCCTGCGGGCTCGTCATCAGCCGGTAGGCGGCGTGGAAATTCTCGTCGAGCAGCCGGGCGTCTTCGCTGGCCTCGAACTCCTGCGTCGCCGACTCCACGATCTCCCTCATCTTCCGCCGCCGGTCGAGCCGGGCGACGCCGATCTGGTCGGGCGGCAGGAGGTCGGGGACGCGGAAGTTCGCCTGCGAGGGATCGGCCATCAGCGCGAAAGGATCCTGTGCCTTCCCGAGAAACCCACCCGCCTGGCCATTGGGGAGGTTGCCACCTCCGCGGCCCATCAGCTGCGGAAGCACGACGAAGGGCGGCAGATCGGTCCGCCGACCCAGCAGATACGAGGCCACGCTGCCGGCGTGCGGCGTGTGGATGCCGCCGGTGAATCGCCGCCCGGTCTGCAGCATCTGCCAGCCGGCATCGTGCACGGCCGCGCCGTCGTGGCGGCACGATCGCACGAGCGAGAACTTGTCGGCGATCGCCGCATGCTTCGGCAGTAGTTCGGAGATCTCGAAGGCGTCGGTCTTCGTCCGAATCGGCTTGAAAGGACCGCGGATCTCGGCGGCGGCATCGGGCTTCATGTCCCAGAGGTCGACCTGGCTCGGCCCCCCGAGATTGAAGATCATGATGCAGGAGCGATTCTCATGGCCCGGCCGCACCTTCCCCTCGCTGGCCGCTCTCACATACTGCGGCAGCGACAACCCCACCGCGGCCAGAGCCCCTACGTGGAGGAAATCCCGCCGGGTGGGGCCGTTTCCGCAGAGCAGGGCCCTCTGGCCCGGACGGGTCGCCTGAAACTCGAACATGGAGGCCTCCTCTCGCTGGAGCGTGCCGGGCAACGCTATCTCACAGTCCTCTATCATAGTCCGCATCCCGTGGCTGTGTCATTTGACGGTCGCGGCATTCGTTTGTATTAAAGACGCATGGCTCGATATTCCCACCCCGGCGTGAAGGTGCCCTCGCAGGCTGAACAGATCCTCCGCCTGTTCGACGCTGTACCGGATGTTTTCCTGTTCGTGAAGGATCGTCACAGTCGGTTCACGGGCTGTAATGCCGCCTGGTTGGCCATGCATGGATGCAGCACGGCCGCGGAGGTGCGGGGAAAGTCCGACGCCGATTTCCACCCGCCCGCCCTGGCCGCCCAATATGTCGCCGAGGACCGGCAGGTGATGAAGTCGGGCAGGCCGCTCCGCGACCAATCGTGGCTCGTGTCGGACCACGGGGGCATGCCTCGCTGGTACCTGTGCACGAAGATCCCGCTCTTCGACGCCCGCGGACGTGTCTCGGGCCTGGCAGGAATCCTGCGGCCGTTCGACCACGCCGGCAACGCGCCGGGTGAATATCAACGGCTGACGCCGGCGCTCGAATACGTGATCGCGCACTACGGGCGTCCGATCGCCTGCGCCGATCTGGCCCGGCGGGCGGGGCTGTCGGTCAGCCAATTGCAACGCGAGTTTCGCCGGCTGTTCAACATCAGCCCCGGCGACTACGTCCTCTATACGCGGCTGACGATGGCCCGTCGCCGGTTGGAGCAGACGACCGAACCGATCGGACGGATCGCGGCCGACTGCGGCTTCTACGACCAGGCCCATTTCACGCGGGCCTTCCGCAAGCACGCGGGCCTTCCTCCGCAGCAATACCGACACCATCACGCCGGTTGCACGGCTGCGTCCTGACGCGTTACCGCTTACCCGCCGTAGGCCGATGCCGTGGAACTGCGGGCCAGGTCGGCCTCGAGCACGCGGTGGGGCCGGATGCCGAGCTTCGCCAGTTCGCCGTGATAGGCCTTCACTCCCTCGTCGGCGGCGACTTCACCGTCGGCGACCGCGCGGAGGATCGTCACGAAAGAGAGCTGGTGCTCGGCCGCGTTGATCTTGCGGCCAAAGAGGGCGACCCTCGCCCCGTGACGCTTGGCGTCGGCCACGAGGCCGAATGCGTCGTGCGTGGTCCCGGCGCCGCCACCGAGGATGCCCACGACCACCGAGCGGTCATACGCGGCGAGTTGCTCCGTAACCTCGGGCCCGAGGTACGGAATCTTCAGGAAGATCGGCCGGCCCGCCCGCGGCACGCCTGCCAGGCACCGCACCACATGGTCGGCGAGGAACCTCGCGATGTCCCGGGGCTTCTCGCCCGCGGCCTTCCCGGGCACGCGATCGAGCGCATTCGGAAAAAACACCTCCAGAAAATGCCGGAAGCCGGCCCGCTCGGCCTCGATGCGGAAGTCGCGGTAGGCGGTGAGCATCGCCCGATCAAGCGCGGCATCGTCGTTGAGGGTGAGGGAGAAAAGGCCGAGGTTCGCGCCGCGTGAGTGATCAACGTGGCTGGCATCGACCCGGCCACACCGCGCCTGCGCGATCGTGGTGGT
>JBBAVO010000075.1:1238-11991 GCA_040397635.1 Pirellulales bacterium | reverse complement strand
CGGGGCGCTCGTGGCCGGCGAGGCCGGGCTCGACATCAGGCTCGAGATCACACCCGCATGGAGCCGAAGGCTGCTGGCCGACGGCAGCGGCGATCTGATCGACGCCGTGATCTGCGGTCTGCAGGCGGGCCATGCCGCGGCCTTGCCGGAGTATGGACTGCCGGCCGATCTCGATCCGCTCGAAGGCTGGATCGCCTCCGTACCCCTCCCTTCCGTCTTTATTTGATCCAGACGGCAGGGTACCATTACCTGGATCGTGTTCGACCGGCATGTCGTCCTGCGACCAGCCCTGCCTGTGACCGCACCTTTCGCAGCCCATCTGCGGAGGCCGTTCATAGATGGAGTTGCGTGTCGCGCAATGCCCGCCATCGGTCTTTTCGCAAAGGACCCTAGCATGAGCGGTTTGCCGTCTGTCCGTCCGACGTTCTTCGGACTGAATGTCCCTCTCGCGGGTGCCGTTCTGGCCCTGTTGCGCGTATCTCCCTTGCTTTTGGCTGTGTTGCTACCGGCCTCGCAACCCCTTGCCGTGGCGGCCGCCGAGGCCGCGGCTCCCGCCGTGAGCTACCACCGTCAGATCCGCCCGATCCTGCAGGCGAACTGCCAGGGCTGTCATCAGCCAGCCAAGCCCGAGGGCGGCTACGTGATGACGGACATCGCCCTGATGGCGAAGCCGGGCGACTCCGGATCGGCCGGCATCGTGCCGGGCAAGCCCGATGAGAGCCATCTGATCGCGCAGATCACGCCCGACGCCAGCGGTCAGGCGGAGATGCCCAAATCAGGAAAGCCGTTGGCGGCGGCCGACATCGCCTTGATTCGCCAGTGGATCACGCAGGGTGCCAAGGACGACACGCCCGCCAGCGCCGGCCAGCGGGTCGATCAGGATCATCCTCCGGTCTATGCGCGACAGCCGGTAATCACGTCGCTCGACTTCTCGCCAGATGGCACCTTGTTGGCCGTGTCGGGGTTCCACGAGGTGCTGCTATTCGACGTGTCGAAAGGCACCGTTCCAGAGGCGCCGGTCAGGCGACTCGTCGGCCTGGCGGAGCGGATCGAGCGAGTGCGGTTCTCGCCCGACGGCTCGAAGCTTGCGGTCACCGGCGGCAACCCGGCGCGAATGGGCGAGGTGCAGATCTGGAACGTCGCCGACGGCACGCTCATGCGGTCGATGCCCGTGACGTTCGACACCATCTATGGCGGATCATGGTCGCCCGATGGCTCGCTGATCTCGTTTGGCTGTGCCGACAACAGTCTGCGGGCGATTCGTGTGGAGACCGGGGAACAGGTGCTCTATCAGGGCGCCCACGAGGACTGGGTGCTCGACACCGTCTTCGCACCCAAGGGGGATCATGTGATCTCCGTGGGCCGCGACATGACTGTCAAACTCACCGAACTGGCCACCCAGCGGTTCGTTGACAACATCACGTCGATCACCCCGGGGGCGCTCCGCGGTGGCCTGACGGCCGTCGACCGTCACCCGAGCCTCGATCACGTCGTCGTGGCCGGTGCCGACGGCCTGCCGCGGGCCTATCGCATTCACCGCCACTCCGCCCGGGTCATCGGCGACGATGCCAACCTGATCTTTCCGCTCTTTCCGGTGACGGGCCGCGTGTTCAACGTACGGTTCTCGCCCGATGGAAAGCGGATCGCGGCAGTCGGGTCGCTCGACGGTAAAGGGGAATTGGTCCTCTGCAGCTACGGGCTCGAGCAGGATGTGCCGAAGAACATCCTCGACATCATGGCGAAGGTGCCGGGCGAGACGCGCGGCAAGGGGTCGCAGCGGTCCGAGGCCGAGTGGAAGGCGTTCGATGCGTTCCGCGAGGCCTCCACGAAGCTGATTTCCCGCGTCGATCTTGCATCCACTCCGGCCTATGCGGTGGCTTTTCATCCCACGAGCGGCGCCGTGGCCGTAGGCGGCGGAGACGGCATCGTGCGGTTCTTCGACGGCGCGACCGGGGCTGCGGGTATCAGCTTCCCAGCCGCGAAGCTCGACACCTCGGCCGTGGCTGGAGCATCGCTGCCCCTGCCATGGCCCACGGAGCCGTCGGTGGAGCCGGAGCCCGCTCCGCCCGCTGCGGTGGCCGCGATCGCGGTTGAGCCGGTGACGGTCTCGCTGGCAGGGCCGTTTGCCACGACCCAGCTGGTGGTCACGGGCCAACTCGTCGACGGCCGCACGGTCGATCTCACCCGCAGCGTGCGGTTCGAGACTGCGGCAGGGGCTGCCAAGCCGCTCGTCTCAGCCGGCCCGGGCGGCCTTCTCCGGCCGCTGGCCGACGGCCAGGGCACGCTCCGCATCGTTCATGGCGATGGCCCCACCGCGATGTCGCTTGCCCTGCCTGTCAGCGTGATTGGCGTTGGCAGCCGGCCAGACGTCGACTTCGTTCGCGACGTCAATCCCGTGCTCGCGAAGCTCGGCTGCAACCAGGGAACCTGCCACGGAGCCGCCAAGGGCAAGAACGGCTTCAAGCTGTCGCTCCGCGGCTACGATCCCATTTTCGACGTGCGGGCATTCACCGACGACCACGCCAGCCGTCGCGTGAACCTTGCCAGCCCCGACGACAGCCTGATGCTCTTGAAGGCGTCGGCCACTGCGCCGCATGCCGGCGGGCTGCTCGCGAAAGTCGAGGAGCCGACCTACCAGATCCTCCGGCGCTGGATCGAACAAGGGGCACAGCTGAATCTCGCCACGCCGCGAGTGAAGGGCATCACGGTCTTTCCGTCCACGGCCCAGATCGACCTGGCCGGACGGCGGCAGCAGTTTCGCGTGATCGCCGAGTATGCCGACGGAACCACGCGCGATGTCACCCGCGAAGCCTTTCTGGAGAGCGGCAACCCGGAGGTCGCCACGACCGATCGCTCCGGACTGGTGACGGCGATCAGGCGGGGCGAGGCGCCGATCCTCGCCCGCTACGAGGGCTCTTATGTGGCGGTACCGCTGGCCGTCATGGGCGACCGCTCCGGCTTCACATCGCCCCAGTCTGAATCGTGGAGCCCGATCGACGACCTCGTGGCCGCCAAGTGGAGGGCCATGAAGATCGAACCGGCCCCGCTCTGCTCCGACGCCGACTTCCTGCGGCGGATCTCGCTCGACCTCACCGGCCTGCCGCCGACCGCGACCGACGTGCGGGCCTTCCTCGCCGATGCCCGCGACTCCCGCACGAAGCGGCAGGAACTTGCAAGCCGGCTCCTGACGAGTGACGCGTTCATCGAGCACTGGACCAACAAGTGGGCCGACCTGCTGCTGGTGAACCCGAAGTTCCTCGGTGCCGAGGGCGCGAAGGGCCTGCGGCAGTGGATCCGCGACCAGATCGCCGCCAACAGGCCCTACGACCAGTTTGCACACGACGTCCTCACCGCCACCGGCTCCAACCGCGAGCATCCCGCTGCCGCCTACTTCAAGACGCTCCGCGACCCGGCAGCCACCATGGAAAACACCACCCACCTCTTTCTGGGCGTGCGGTTCAACTGCAACAAGTGCCACGACCATCCCTTCGAGCGCTGGACGCAGGACCAGTATTTTCAGACGGCCGCCTTCTTTGCCCAGGTGAACCTCACCAAGGATCCTGAGAGCGGCGACCGCGTGATCGCCGGCACTTCGGTGGAGGGAGCCAAGCCGCTCTATGAAATCGTCGGCGACAAGCCCGACGGCGAGATGATCCACGAGCGGACGAGCAAGCCGGTCGCCCCACAGTTTCCCTTCGAGTGCCGTCACGCGGCGCCGGAAAACGCCACGCGACGTCAGCAGTTGGCTGCCTGGATCACCTCGCCCGACAACGCCTACTTCGCCAAGAGCTACGTCAACCGGCTGTGGGGCTATCTCTTCGGCACCGGCATCATCGACCCGATCGACGACATCCGTGCGGGCAATCCGCCCAGCAATCCGCCGCTCCTCGACCACCTCACGAAGTCGTTCATCGACGGCGGCTTCGATGTGAGAAAGCTGCTGCTGGAGATCTGCACGTCGCGAACCTACGGCCTCTCGATCGAGAGCGGCAAATGGAACGACGATGACCGGATCAACTACTCCCATGCCCTTCCCCGGCGGCTGCCGGCCGAGACGCTCTTCGACAGCCTGCACGCCGTGGTGGGATCACCGACGAAGTTCCCCGGCTACCCCGCCGGCACGCGGGCCGCGCAGCTGCCCGACGTGGCGAGCGCCCTCGGCGGCGGCTTCCTCCAGACCTTCGGCCGGCCGGCGCGGGAGAGCGCCTGCGAGTGCGAGCGGGCTGCCGGCATGGCGCTCGGTCCGGTCATGGCGCTGGCCAGCGGCCCGGCGGTGGGCAACGTGCTCGCCGATCCACAGAGCGAACTGACGAAGCTGGTGACCAGCCAGCCCGACGACGACCTGCTCATCGACGAGGTCTTCGTGCGGATTCTCAACCGCCCCAGCCGTCCCGCCGAGGTGGAGGCTGTCAAGAACATGACGGGCGAAGTGACCGCTGATCACGACGCGGTCACCGCCGCCCTCGCCCAAGCGGAAACGGAGTGGACCGCGAAGAAGGCCGTGCTCGAGGAGCAGCGGCTCCAGCGGATCGCCGCCGCCCGCACGACGCTCGAGGCAGCGACCACCGCCTACGAGCCCACGCGGATCGATCGTGAGCAGAAGCGGGCCGAGCGGTTCGCCAAGGCGATCGAGGCGATCGAGCACTACCACGCCGATCCCCAGGCGGCGCTGGCCCGCATCGAGGCGGAAGCCGCCAAGTCGCCGCTCTGGCAGGTGGCGCAGCCTGACACGCTCGCCTCGCGAGCCAACGCCACCCTCACGAAGCTGGCCGATGGCTCGGTGCTGGTGGGCGGCCCACAGGCCGACGACACGACCACGCTGACCAGCACCGTCTCGCTGCCGATGTTGACCGGCCTGCGGCTTGAGGCGATTCCTGATCCGAGCCTGCCCCGCGGCGGCGTGGGACGGTCGGCCGACGGCAACTTCGTCGTCAACGAGATCGTGCTCGAACTCGCTCCTCTCGCCCGGCCCAAGGAAGTGAAACGCATCCCCCTGCACCGGCCGGCCGCCGACTTTTCCCAGGAGAACATGGGGCCCAATCTGGCAATCGACGGCGACATGAACCCCGGCCGCGGCTGGGCCGTGTCGCCCCGGACCCAGGAGCCGCACTGGGCCGTGTTTGAAGTGAAGGACAAACTCGAACTCACGGAGCCGATGCTGGCGACGGTGAAGATCGAGCAGCGACACCCGGGTGGCAAGCACACGCTTGGCCGCTTCCGCGTCTCGTTCACAGGCTCGGCCGTCCCGATCTCTCTCGGCGTGCCCGCAAGCATCGCCGACATCGTGGCGATCCCCCGCGAGCAGCGGTCGGCGGAGCATTCCGCCCTGCTCGCCACGCTCGTCGCCATCCACGACGCCAACCGCAAGAAGCTCACGGAGGAATTCGCGGCGGCATCGCTGCCGCTCCCGCCCGACCCGAAACTCGTGAGCCTGGCCGAAGATCTCGCCGATGCCGAAAAGCCGGTGCTCGACGATCCGGCACTCGTCCGGCTGCGTTCCGACCACGCCGCCAGCACGCAGCAGGTCGCCAACCGCCGCCTCACCGTCATCCAGGATCTGGCGTGGGCCCTGATCAACAGCCCCGCGTTCTTTTTCAACCACTAGTCCGAGTCCCGGAAAACTTGTAGCGACGACTTGGTAAACCAGAGGACGTAGGCGAGGGGTCGGCGAACGCTCGAGGAGCATTGGGCCGCCGCGGCCCACGCGACGAGACTTTTGCCGCCCCGAAGCCGGCGCAACACAGTTCAGATTTGCCCTGATTCGACCACGACATTCCCACAGGAGTCTCCCATGCTCGTCATTCCCGGCCGCCCCGGCAAAGACCTCTGCGACCCCAACCTCGCAACCAGCCGCCGCGCGATCCTGCGGGCCGGCAGCATCGGCCTGTTCGGCATGTCGTTGCCGAACATTCTGCGGCTGCAGGCCGCGGCGGCGGATGAATCGAAAGCGGCCAAACACCCCGCAGCGCCGGGCTGGAATAAGGCCAAGAGCGTCGTGATGATTTATCTGCAGGGCGGCCCCAGCCACATCGACCTCTGGGATCCAAAGGAAAACGTCCCGGACAACGTGCGAAGCAGCTTCAAGAACATCTCCACAAAGATCCCGGGGGTGCAGTTCACGGAAAACCTGCCGAAGCTCGCCGGCATCAACGACCGCTTCACGATGATCCGGTCGATGAACTACACGCCCAACGGCCTGTTCAACCACACGGCCGCGATCTACCAGATGATGACCGGCTACACCACCGATAGGGTGAGCCCCTCGGGGCAGCTCGAGCCGCCCAACGCCAAGGACTTCCCCAACTTCGGTTCCAACATCGTGCGGCTCAAGCCGCTCGAGGAGCCGATGCTGCCGTTTGTGATGCTGCCGCGGCCGCTGCAGGAGAGCGGCGTGGTCGGCAAGGGGGGCACGGCCGGCTTCCTCGGCCGCGACTACGACCCCTACACGCTCTACCCCGACGGCGACGATCTCGACATGCGAAAGATGGAGCGGATCCGCATCGACGACCTGCAGCTCCGCACCGACGTGTTTGCCAAGCGGCTGGAGCGACGGGCCCGGCTGCGTGATGTCATCGACCGCACGATGCCTGAGCTCGACAAGGCGGTGGCCGACTACAAAATCGACGAATACTACGAGCGGGCCCTGGGGCTCGTGATCTCCGGAAGGGCCCGCGAGGCCTTTGCCTTCGAGCGTGAGCCGGCCGCGGTTCGCGAAGCCTACGGTCGCAACACGTTCGGACAGAGCCTGCTCCTGGCACGCCGCCTCGTCGAGGCGGGCACGCGGGTGGTGGAGGTGGTCTGGCCGAAGGTGGCGAATTCCGACAACCATTCGTGGGACCAGCACGTCGGTCTCGACAAGCGGATGAAGGACCAATCGGCTCCGATGCTCGACCAGGGGCTGTCGGCGTTTCTCACCGACATGGACGACCGTGGCCTCCTCGAAGACACGCTGGTAGTGGCCGTGGGCGAGTTTGGACGTTCTCCGCAAAAGGGCGTGAGCACGTCGGGCAACAACAATTCGGCCGACGGTCGCGACCACTGGCCCTACTGCTTCACCTCAGTGATCGCTGGCGCGGGCATCCGGCGGGGGTACGTGCACGGTAAGAGCGACGCCACGGCCTCGGCGCCGCTTGAGGATCCGGTCCATCCCACGGAACTGCTGGCGACGATCTACCACGCCCTGGGTATCGAGCCGGAGACCATCGTCTACAACCACCTCAATCAGCCTCGCGAACTCGTCAAGGCTCAGGCCGTGACAAAGCTCTTCTCATGAGTGCCCTCGGTCCCCTCTGCCGCCGCCTCCTGCTCGTCCTCGTTGTCCTCCCATGCGCCGTCCTCGCATGCCTTGGCCCGGCTGCAACGATCGCGGCCGACACAGCGACGGCATCAGCAGACCTCGCCTTCCCCGGCGAGACGATCGACCGCTGGCACGGCCACGTGCGGCACCGCTTCCTGTTCGAGGGGAAGCCTGCCTGGGTCGTCGAGCCCGAAACGCCGCTGCCCGGCAATCCGTGGAGCTGGTGCATGATGTTTCCCGACGCCTTCACGGAGCGGTGCGCGGCGCCGCAGCTTGTCACCGCCGGCTTTCATCATGCCTTCCTCGACGTGGGCAACACATTCGGCGGCCCCGACGCGGTCGCGAAGCTCGCCGCCTTTCACGCCGAACTGGTCCGCCGTGGCCTGGCCATGAAGCCGGCGCTGATCGGGATCAGCCGGGGCGGCCTCTACGCCCACCGCTTCGCCGCCGACCATCCCGACAAGGTGTCGGTGATCTATGGCGATGCCTCCGTCTGCGATTTCAAGAGCTGGCCGGGCGGCAAGGGAAAGGGCAAGGGCAGCCCCAAGGATTGGGCTGCATGCCTGGAGGCCTATCACTTCCCCGACGAAGCAGCGGCCCTCGCCTACCGCGGCAATCCGATCGACACGCTCCCGACCCTTGCGAAGGCGGGCATAGCGCTCGTGCATGTGGTCGGCGACGTCGACGACGTGGTGCCGCCCGCGGAGAACGGACTGCTGATCGAGGAACGCTATCGCCAGCTCGGCGGCACGATCGAGTTCATCCACAAGCCCGACTGCGGCCACCACCCCCACGGCCTCGAAGACCCGACACCCATCGTCGACTTCATCGTCGAGCACGCCTCCCCTGCACGCTGATAGCTGGACTGTTCTTTCCAGACAGCTATTTCCAGACTGCTATTTCAGTGCATCGGCGACCGACTCGGCCACCTTCTGCCCGAGCAGTTCATAGCCCTCGTCCTTGAAGTGCACGTCCTTCGGCCGCTGCATCTCGGCCAGACGTGGCGTGATGAAGCCGAAGAGATCGTCGATCGCCACCTCGTGCTTCTGCATCACCTCGGCCGCGGCGGCGTTGCGTTCTACGATCGACGCCGCGGTCTGCTTCTGTTCGGGATTGTCCGGGATCGGCGTGGTGCTCGCCCAGACCAGCTTCGCGCCGGTCTTCTTCATCCGCTGCACGAGTTGCTCGAGCCGCGCCGTGTAGTCGGCCACGGGCGTGCCGCGGTCGTGAATGCCGAAGTTGAAGTGGATCACGTGCCACTTCTCACCGCCGGGATGATCGGTGAGCCACGCATCGATGTTTTTGATGCCGCTGGCGGTGGGGCCACAGTTGGCGGGCGCCCGGTGCACGTTGGCCTTGCCACCGAGCGCCTTGCGAACGGCGGCCGTGTAGCCGCGGGAGACCGAGTCGCCGATCAGAAGCACCCGCGGCAGCGCGGGGTCATCCTTCACGAAATCCCAGGCATTGCTTCTTCCCGCCACCTTATCCGCCTGGTGGTGCGGCAGGTAGAAACTGCCAAGATGCTGCTGGAGCACCTTCTCCCAGGCCTGCTCCTCGACAGAGAGCGTCGCGACGATCGCATCGTATTTCGCGGCGACCGCTGCCTCGGCCGCCTTCTTCTTTGCCGCCGCCTCCTCGGCATTCGTCGGCTCGGACTGCACGGCCGCCGGAGGGGCGGCGATGCCGCCACGTCCGCCGAGAGACAGTGCGACCAGTGCTGGGACACAGACGATGGAAACGACGGACTTCAGCATGGGCATGGGGGCCACTCTCCAGAATGCGAAAAGAGGTGCGAACGGAACCGAGTCGCTGTCAGTCAAGAGGATGATGCATCGTACCGTTTCTGAATGCCGCCAGCATCGGCTGTCGCTGGTGGCCGAACTTCCGTCGGGCCGATTGGACGCAGCCCCGTCGTCAGATAGATTCTGGCGACACACGCAGGATACCGGCATGCCGACCAACGACACGGATGACTCGTTTCAGCAACCAGGCGGCAGGCATGCCGGCGCGGACGCTGTGCCACGCCGCAGTCAGCGGTCTGCGTCGCCCCGATCGGCTCTGCTGTTTGAAGACGATCAGCCCGAGGACGACCATCCGGGCGTGAGTCGGCTCTATACAGTAGCGATGATGGCCGACGTGCTTCGCGTGCCGCGGGCGGCGGTGCGTCACTGGCTGCGGGGTGGTCTGCTCGAGCCGTCACGGCGATCGGGATCGATCGAGTGGTTCGAATTTCCGCAGCTCGTGGTGGGCCGGCAGCTCGGGCGGCTGCTGGAGGCTGGGCTTTCCCTCCGCGACATCGACACGAAGCTTGCCGGGCTTGCCCCGGGCGGAGCCGCCGAGGCGGCCCGCATGGCGGAGCGGATCGTGGCCGATGGACGGCGGCTGAGCATTCTCCGTGAAGATCGCCTGATGGGCGCCGGTGGCCAGCTTCAGCTCAGTTTTTACACGCACGGTCTGACGCCCGCCGATGCCGCTCAAGCGTCGCCGCCGAGTGCCGCGACCGTGTCGATCACCCTTGCACTCTCCGCGGACGAGGACCTCGCCGACGATCCGCGTGATCCGGCTTCCGTCGCCGACCTCCTCGACCTCGCCGCTGACTTGGAGGCCGCGGGCGCGGTCTCCGAGGCCGCGGAGGCGCTGCGGGCAGTGTTGCAGGCCCAGGGGCCGACAGCCCAGGTCGTCTTCATGCTGGCCGAGCTGCTCTATCGTGCGGGCGACCTCACCGCTGCCCGAGAGCGGTATTACGCCGCCGTGGAACTCGACGCCGATCACCTCGAGGCGCGGTCGAGCCTCGGCTGCGTGCTGGCGGAACTGGGCGAACACGAACTGGCACTCGCCGCCCTCGACGGCGTCCTCCGCCAGCAGCCCGACTATGCCGACGCCCACTGGCACATGGCCAGCGTGCTGCACGACGTGGGCCAAAAGCTTGACTCCCAGCGGCACCTGCGAACCTTCCTGGCGCTCGCGCCGGAAAGCCCATGGGCGACCATGGCGAGGGAGCGGCTGGGCGCCGCGGAACCGATCTTCACCTGACGACAGTCTCTATGATCGAAGATTCCGCGAGGGGTTGCCCCTGCCGTGGAGCCGGCCTTGCTGGCAAGCGGAGCCATGGATGGCGAAGCGTAGCCAGCATGGAGTGAGCGAAGGACAGGATGTCCGTAGCGAACGTCCGGCGAGGCGGCAGGGGCAACCCCGGACCCGGCGCACGGAGATAGTGCGTCTGACGGATCACGCGTTGCTAGTAGGCGCCCCACGGGCCGCGCACGGGATGCACGCCGAACTGCACCGTGTCGCTCGGCTGGTTGGGCGTCGGCATGAATCCCGCTCCCCCTGGCACGGCGCCCGGGCCCGGATACGGGCGACGGAACTGATGGTAGATCGGTGCCACGCGTGAACTCGGAACGCCCCAGCCGTATTCCGTTGTGAACTCGGCCGTCGGGGGCACGACCAGCGCCA